>JAADHO010000415.1 GCA_013151775.1 Deltaproteobacteria bacterium
GGGCTCAGGGACGCCCAAGGGCGCCCCGCCACGGTAGAGCATGGTCCTCCCCGTCCGTGGCGCGCGGGACTCGTCCCGCGCAGGGTGCGTCGTGCTCGTATGCCTTCCCAACGGGCTCAGGGACGCCCAAGGGCGTCCCTGAGCCCCAGCGTGGCGTAGGGGCCCCCGTTGACAAGGCGCGCCCTCTCGCCAAATACTGAAGTCTGGAGGTCTGCCATGGTGCGCCGAGCTGCGGCGATGCTTCTGAGGCTCACGCTGGCGCTGCTCTTGGCAGGACTCGCGGCCTGCAGCTCGTCGCACAAAACGCCAGGCGACGCAGGCCGAGATGCCAGGGCTGACGCACGCGTGGATGCGGCGCGCGATGCGCGTGCAGACGCGCGACGTGACACGAGCATCGACGCCCACGCTGACGCTCGCACGGATGCGCCCGCTGACGCACGGGCCGACGCTGGCGCGGGCCTGGACGCGGACTGGCTCGGCTGCGACCCGGGCTGGACGCCGATGCCAGGCCTCGACCCAGACCTCACGGTCTACTACGCGACGAACCCGTCGTGCCTCTTGCCGATCGCCTGGGAGAGCTGCGGCACAGGCTGCCAGCGCCTGGTGGACGATCCGCGTTTCCAGCGTGCCATGGACAATGGTTGGGCTGACGGGGACCGCCATGTCTTCACCCTAGTCGAAGGCAACGCGCGGGTGCCGACGTTGGAGGCCAACATCATCACGGTCATCGCGAGCGCGGAGGGCGAGGTCTTCGGTGCTTGGCGAGGGAGTGCATCTGGAGACCGCACTAGAATCGTTCGTGTCGGTTCCCTAGGTGGGGCCGATGGCTGGGTGGGCTTGGAGATGCGGGCTCATCGTTTCACGGCCGACGGGAATTTCGCGACCTACGACGAGGGCCTCTACCACGCGCCACTGGAGGCGCTTACGAGTGCGCTGGAGCCCATCCTGCGCCTGGCGCCGCCCGTCGTCTCCGTGACGGACATTCCGCAGTTCGTGGTCGCGTCGGACACGACGTTCGCGGCGCAGGTGCAACCGCGGGCCGAGGTGCTGGTGGTCGAGCACGGGGTCGCTCACTGGCTCGGTGGTCGCGGCAGCGCCACGCCCGCTTCACCCCAAGGCGTCACGCTCGTGGGTCGCGACGTCTACTGGATGGACTGGTTCGAGTCCTACCCTGGCGTGCGCCTGGCGCACGGCACGTGGAGCACGGAGTCGGAGGTCTTCTACGACATCCCCGGTGTGGACCTGATCGACTTCGCCACGGATGGCCAGGACTTCGCCTGGGTGCAGGCCTACGATTGGCACGACACGGGGTATGCCCGCATGGAGCTGTGGACCGCGCCCTACACCAACGACAAGAGTGCGCTCGTGCCACGCAAGGCCGCGGATTTCCTCGGCGCCGGCTATGGCGTGTTGGGGGACGGGCTCTACATGGGCCGTCACCGAGAGGGGTCGACAGCCTTCGTCGACCTTTATGGACTGGCCGATGGCTCACATCGTCAATGGCAGGTGCCCGACGGATGGTTCTTGGACTCCGGAATCCTCTGGGTCACCGCGGACGAGGTTGGTTGCGGCGGACGCACCAGCCCACGCGGTCAACGCACCGTGATCCGACTCTCGATCCCCGACACCTTCACGCCCGTGCCATGACGCTTGCGGGCGTCGAGCCGCGGGCGGACATTCGAGGCCTCTCGCTCGTGGTCGAGCGTCATCATCAGCAGGAGGCTATCGGCTACAGGCAGGGCGATCTGCATGGCCTGCGTGCATGGGAGCTGCGGCGGCGCCGGTCCTTGAACCACTGTATCCCATGGGCTACAGTGGCGAAGTGGTGATCGTTCGCAAGACAGCGGCATTTGCTCGCTGGCTCGATGCCCTTCGCGACATTCGCGCTCGGGCCCGCGTGCTCGTGCGCATCGAGCGGCTTCGCGCCGGGAATGCCGGCGACGCGAAGTCCGTTGGTGGCGGCGTGCACGAACTCCGAATCGACTATGGACCCGGGTATCGAGTCTACTTCGTGCGCTCCGGAGAGGCTCTCATCGTACTTTTGGCAGGAGGGGACAAACGTAGGCAATCGAAGGATATCGAGGCTGCGTTGAAGCTCGCGCGAAATCTCGATCTCGAGGATCTATGATGACCAAGACAGAAACTTCTCTCTACGACGTGGCCGAACACCTCAGGACGCCTGCCGAGATGGCCGCCTACCTCGAGGCTTGCTTCGAGGATGGAGCCGGCGACGCTGCGGTGATCGCAAAAGCCTTGGGCGACGTCGCGAGGGCTCGCGGCATGACCCAGGTGGCGCGCGACGCAGGGCTCTCACGGGAGAGCCTGTACAAGGCGCTGTCTGGCGAACGCAGCCCAAGCTTCGACACCATCCTGAAGGTGGTCCGCGCCCTCGGACTCTCGCTCCATGTGGAGGACACTGCCGTAGGCGGCGTCTGACGCGTCGCCGCTACTCGCGCAGGGTCGCGCGCTTCCAGCGCTCGATCACGCCCGCTATGGGCTGGAGCGTGATCGACGACAACTATTTTTTCCTGTCGACGACAACTATTTCTGCCGATTGTCGCAGGCTGGTTGAAGGGGCGTCGCAGATCCGAGAGGCCGTCGAGCCCGACGCCGACCTGCCGGGCGTGCTCTGGACGCACACGCCTGGCCCGGCACGTGTCGGCCACTCTCGGCCAGCGCACTGCACTTGATACATGACCAAATTGGGACTAAATTCGGATCCATGGACAAGCCGCTTCGGGTAGCCGAGGACATCGTCGCGATTGGGAAGTTCAAGGCGCAGGCTGCGACCTGGCTGCGGCGCATCACGGACACGGGACAGCGCGTCGTGATCACCCAGAACGGGGTCGCCGCGGGTGTGCTGCTAGCACCGGCCGAGTTCGATCGACTTCGAGCGCGTATGCGTTTGCTCGAAGACATCGCCGCGGGCTCGAGCGACTTCGAGGCAGGTAGAACGCTGACCACAGCTCAGCTTCGTCGGCAGCTCATTGAGGCGAAGATGAGGCAACCGACGAATCCATTTCATCCAGGGGAGATGCTGCTCGAGGAGTTCTTGCGTCCGGCGGGCGTGACTCAGACGGCTTTTGCCGAGCGCCTCGGGTGGACGCGTACGCGCCTCAACGAGTTGATCAAGGGAAAGCGCGGGATCACGGCCGACGCCGCCTTGGATCTCGCGGAAGCGCTCGATACGTCTCCGAAGCTCTGGATGAACCTTCAGGCCAGCTTCGACCTCGCCAAGGCGATCGAGCGTCGCTCGCGGGTCGCATAGGCTCGCTCGCGTTCGAGCGCCTCAGCGCACCTGCATCTCGCTCTCGACCTCGCGCACGAGGGACTCGGGGGTGACGAGCCACTCGGGCTCGGGGCGTCCTCGAGGTTGTAGAAGCCGCCGCAGAAAACGTCTAGTGCACTTGACGATACCGGGGCTAGCTACTAACCTGCCATGTGTGAAGACGATCAAGCGGCGAGAGCTGTTGAAGATTCTCGTCGCGCACGGCTGCTCGATCCAGAGTGGGGTGGCAAGGGCAGTCATGTGGTCGTTCGATGCGGCGATTGTGTGACGACCGTGCCGGCGGATCGAGAGATCGCACCTGGCACGCTGCGTTCAATCGAGAACGCCCTCGCGGCCTGCCTCGGAAAGAAGTGGTTGAAAGGATGAGGATGACTGACCAACTACGAATCGTGTTCGAGCCAGAAGGGGGCTGGTGGAGCGTCCACTCGCCCGACGAGCCTGCGTTGGCGACACAGGGGAAGACTCTCGCGACGGCTCGCAAGAGAGCGCGGGAAGCTCTGTCGAGCCTGTGGGACGATTGGCCGCGAGCCAAGCGAGCGGAACTCGTGGAGGAATTCGCGCTGCCCGAGGACGTGCTGCAAGGGTTGGAAGCGCTCGAGAGCAAACGTAGGCTCGTTCTCGAGCTTCAGCAGAGTGCCTCGGCGCAGTCGAGAAAGCTGGCTCGTGCGCTGGTGAAGTATGAAGTCAGCCTGCGTGACGCCGGGGCCTTGCTCTCGCTCTCGCATCAGCGCGTGGCGCAGCTTGTCGCCGACTGAGAAGCTCGAGCCCGCAGCTTGTCCGACGCGCCTCAGCGCACTTGCATCTCGCTCTCGACCTCGCGCACGAGGGACTCGGGGGTGACGAGCCACTCGGGCTCGGGGGCGTCCTCGAGGTTGTAGAAGCCGCCGCAGAAGCAGGCGTGCGGGCAGCCCTCGCAGACTTCCTTCTTCTCGCGGCGCTCGGCCAAGTAGTTGGCGAGGTTCACCGTCTCGTTGTTCACGAAGATCATGTGACGCGTGAGCTTGCCGAGGTCGCCCTCGAGGTGGGCGTCGTAGCCCGGCAGGAAGCACCAGGGCAGGTTGATTACCTGCACCTTCATGCGCTCCTTCCAGGCGTCGATCACCTCGCGCGTCACCGCCGCGGCCTCGGCCGTGTCCGGCGCGTGCAGCTTCGTCGCGCGACCGAAGGGCGTCAGGAACTGCACGTTCAGCCAGCGCAGCCCGAGGTCGTAGGCGAGCTGTGCGACGTCGCCGAGTGAGCGAAAATTGCCCTTCGTCAGCGTGATGTTCATCCCCAGCTCCACGCCTCGGGGCGCGAAGCCTAGGCAGTTCTCGATGCCCTTCACGGTCTGCTCGAAGGCCTCGGGCACGCCCACCTGTGACGAGTGGATCCTCTTGTTCGGCCCGTGCACGCTGAAGAGCAGCGTCGTCAGCCCGGAGCGCACGAGCTTCTTCGCGAAGCCTTCGTAGACCGCGAGGCGCCCGTTGGTCGTCACGTTGATGCGCTCGTAGCCGATGCGCCGCGCGTGCTTGATCAGCGGGATCAGCTCCGGGTTCAGCGTCGGCTCGCCGCCGTCGAAGTCGACCATGGTCACGCCATGCTGCCGGTACTTGTCGAGGAACTCCCGCTGCCGCTCCGGGTGGCCGTCCACCTGCGTGCGCGTACCCACCGCGCAGAAGGTGCAGTGATTGTTGCAGATGTAGGTCACGTTCATGATCAGCTTCTTCGGACCCATGCTCTGGCGCAGCCGCTGCTGAAAGGTGTTCATGAAGAGTTCGAGCTGCGCCGGCGCGACCGAGCCCGCGGCCTCCGGCACCTTCTGAAACGCCGGGCCCCAATCCTGCACCACGGGCAGCGTGCGACCCTCGGCGAGGCGCGTCCCCGGCAGCGGCGTCGCGTACTGCACGGCGGGCCAGGCGCCGTGCTCGTCCCAGAGCTCGAGGGCGAACTCGAGGGTCTGGTTGATCTCCTTCGCCGTCTCGCCGGGCAGGCCGATCATGAAGTGGATCATCAAGGGCACGCCCGCGTCCTTGGCGTGCTCCGCGGCCTCGCGGATGCGCGTCAGATCCATGCGCTTGTCCACGACCTCGTCGAGCACGCGCTCGGAGCCGCTCTCGGCGCTGACGCTGACCATGTTCACGCGCCCGCGCATGCGCTCGAGGTGGCGAAGCTCGAGGTAATCCGCGCGCAGTCCGTTGGGCACGTCGAAGCGCAGATCGAAAGCCTCGACCTGATCGAGGAAGTAGTCGAAGTGGCGCTCGCTCACGTTCAAGAGCTCGTCGAGCACCTCCACGCGTGTGACCCCGAGCTCGCTCAAGAGCCCGAGCTGCGCGCGCAACGCCTCTTCGCCGAGACGCCGCTGCGTCTTGGCCTCGCCCGGCGCACGATCCGGGTTGGAGCTGCAGTGGATGCAGCGATAGGGGCAGCCACGCGACGTGACCATCGGCAGCGTGCGACCGTCCACAGGGAAGGCCCACGGACCGCGTCCGAGGTTTCGTACGACTCGCTCGAGGAAGGTGTCGTGGGCGTCGAGGTCGATGCTGGCCCACGCGGGCGGCGGCAGGGCGTCGAGCTGTGGCGGGCGCTCGCCGATCTGCACGCCTCGCGGTGCGTCGCCATCTTTCATGCCGCGCAGCAGCGCGGGCAGCGTCAGCTCGGCCTCGTACTTCACGTAGGCGTGGGCCTCGGGGTAGGCCGCGAGCACCTGCTCCCCCGGCGCCTCCACATAGTGCTGACCGCTCTGGTAGAGATCCGCGAGCAGGAGCCGCGCTTCCGGATGCTGCGCGCGCAGTCCGGCGAGCGTCTCGCTGAGCACGTCGTCGCGATGGGGCGGGCGATGGAAGGGCGTGTAGGCGACCACGATCGCGTCGAAATCGCCCTCGCTCTGCGCGAGGATCTCGGGCAGCTCCGCGCCCATCAGCAGACGGCCGTCTTCGCGTTCGCGCAGGCCCGAGCCGGGCAGCGCGTAGGCGTCCACCAGCGTGACGTCGAAGCCTTCGCCGGAGAGCACGGAGGCGAGCTGAACGGCGCCGAGATCTGTGAAGTAGGGGTAGTCGATGTAGTCGCGCGCCACCGAGACGGAGGGATGCACAATCAGAATCTTCGCGGCGCCCATGGCCGCAGCATACCGTGACCACTGTGCATGCGGTATGCTGCCTCGATGTTAGACGAGCAGACGCGGGCCATGGGCGTGGCCGCGGGTCGACAGGACGCCTCCGATCTCGACGCGCAGGTGATCGAGGCGCACGAGGGCGCCGCGCACCAGAAGCGCAATTGGGTGAGGCTCACCTACGACTGCAACGACAACTGCACCTTCTGCCTCGACTCCGACACGCACGACGGAGAGATCCGCAGCCCCGAGGAGATCAAGCGACAGATCCTCGACGGCAAGAAGCTGGGCGCGGAGCGGCTGATCCTCTCCGGCGGCGAGCCGACGATTCACCCTCGCTTCGTCGACTTCGTGCGCCTGGGCGCGCTCGCGGGCTACGACCGAGTCCAGACCGTCACGAACGGGCGCATGTTCCGCTACCGCCCCTTCCTCACGGCCGCCATCGACGCCGGACTCGGAGAGATCACCTTCTCGATCCATGGCCCCAACGCCAAGATCCACGACGCCCTCGTGGGCGTGAAGGGCGCCTTCGAGCAAGAGCTCGAGGGGCTTCAGAACGCTCTCGACGACGGTCGCGTGATCCTCAACATCGACGTGTGCGTGAACCGCGGCAACGTGAAGCATCTCGACGCCCTGATCGAGAAATTCGTGGGCATGGGCGTGCGCGAGTACGACCTCCTGCACGTGATCCCCTTCGGGCGCGCCTACACGGAGGGGCGCGACACTCTCTTCTACGACCTCGATGCGAGCCGCGAACACCTCGTGCGTGCCTTCGAGTGGTCGAAGAAGCCCGACATGCACATCTGGCTCAACCGCTTCCCCGTGCGTCACCTCGAGGGCTACGAGTCGCTGATTCAGGATCCGCACAAGCTCGAGGATGAGATCCGCGGTCGCAAGGAGGAGTTCGCGTCCTGGATCGACCACGGGCTGCCCCTCGACTGTCGCGAGCCCACGCGCTGTGGCTACTGCTACCTTGAGGAGGTCTGCGACACCTTCGAAGGCATGCTCGCGGACGTCGCGGAGCTTCGCGATGTGCGCGCCATTCGCTTCGACACGGAGTGGGACGCTCGGCAGAAGCCGGTCTTCGGAGGTGATCCTGCCAGCGCCCGACGAACTCGCGTGGACGCGGCGGCTGGCGACAAAACGCACCTGCCGCTGCTCGGTCAGCCCGGGCGGGCGATCGAACATCGCACGCGCCCCGAGTTGGCCAGGCTGAGCGGCGCCCCCCGGCTGGTGCTCGTCGCCCCCGACGTGGAGCGCGCGCGCGGCGTTCTCGCGGACTTCTCCGCGCAGCCGGAGCTCTGCCTCGAGCTCGACTCTTACGCCGACCTCGACGCCGACGCGCTGGGCGGCAAACGCCTCGTCTCCTGCCTCGCGCGGAACGTGGCGCAGGCGGAGGAGCTCTTGGCCCTCGAGGGCGATTTCGAGGTCCTGGTCCTGCTGACGCAGGCCACACAGGCCTGGCTGCTCGAGCGGGAGGACGTCGAGCGCCTCGCCCTGAGGCAGCCGACCTGGGAGAAGCTCACGGAGTCACGCGACCACGACGTCGACCTGCGCGCCTTCTTCGATGACTTCGCCCACGCGCCACCCGTCGAGGGCGTGCCCGCCTGCGTCCTGGGCAGGGCGCCACGCGACCCGGGGAAGGTGCTCGACCTCGCCATGCTCAGCGAGGACGGTCGACCGGAGCCCTTCCGCTACATCGCCCGCTACATCGCGCGTCACTACCGCGCCCTCTCCCTGCGCTGCGAAGCCTGCATGCACCGCGACGGTTGCGAGGGATTGCACGTCAACTACGTGCGCGCCCACGGCTTCTCCGCCATGGAGCCCGTGACCGACGGAGACGGGGCGCCCTAGGTGTTCGCGCGCTAGGGGGCTCGATTGCACAGATTGGCAATCGCATTTACAATTCGTGCATGATCGCCCGGACCATCGAAGAGCCGCTGCGCGAGGCCGCGACCCTCTATCCGGTGGTCACCCTCACGGGCCCGCGCCAGAGCGGGAAGACCACCACCTGTCGGCGCGTGTTCCAGCATCACGCGTACGTGAGCCTCGAAGCGCCCGATGTGCGCAGCTTCGCGATCGACGATCCGCGAGGTTTTCTGCGGCAGTTCCCCGCTGGCGTGATCCTCGACGAGGTCCAGAACACGCCGGACCTGCTCAGCTACATCCAAGGGATCGTCGACGAGGATCCGGAGCCCGGGCGCTTCGTGCTGACCGGCTCACAGCACTTCGCCCTGAGCGGACAGATCGCGCAGTCGCTCGCCGGGCGGACCGCCGTGCTCCACCTGCTGCCGCCAAGCCGCGAAGAGGTGCTGCGCTTCGATCACGCGCCGACCACGCTCTGGGAGACTCTCTTCCATGGCGCCTATCCTCGCATCCTCGACCGCGGCATTCCGCCTCGCCGCTGGCTCGCCGACTACATGGCGACCTATGTCGAGCGAGACGTGCGTCAGGTGCTTCAGGTGGGTGACTTGGCGGCGTTCACGAACTTCGTGCGTCTCGCCGCCGGTCGCAGCTCGGCGGAGCTGAACCTCTCCCTGCTCGGCGCAGACGCCGGCGTCAGCCACAACACCGCCAAGGCGTGGCTCTCCGTGCTCGAGACGAGCTTCCTCGTGTTTCGGGCGCCCGCGTTTCACGTCAATTTTCGCAAGCGGCGCGTGAAGGCGCCGAAGGTGCACTTCGTGGACTCCGGCCTGGTCTGCTACCTGCTCGGCATCGAGTCGCCTGCTCAGCTCGTGACACACCCGCTGCGCGGAGCCGTGTTCGAGAGCTGGGTCGCCTCCGAGATCTACAAGGCGCGGCTCCACCGTGGGCTCGAGGCCCGCATCAGCCACCTGCGCTTGACGCGTGGCCTCGAGGTGGACCTGATCGTGGAGGCGGGGCCGCGACTGATCGCCGTGGAGGCGAAGTCGGGAGCGACGGCGGGGGGTGGTTTTTTCAAGCACCTCGGCGCGTTCGCAGAGGAGATGAAGACTCAGCCCGGCGCCCCTGGGGTGACCCGGCGCGTGGTCTATGGCGGCGACGAGGCGCAGCTGCGCAGCGCGGGCGAGCTGATCCCCTGGGCGCAGATCCAGTCCGTCGATTGGTGACGGGCGCGCGGCTCGAGCGCGCTCGGTGACGTCAGCCCTCGGCTGGATCTGCCGAGGGATCGGGCGCCGGCTCTTCGGAAGCTGGTGCGTAGCCCGCCTCCGCGGAGGGCGTGGCCTCGACCGCCGCGCGCTGGGTCAGGGAGCGGCGGGCCTCGGCCAGGGCGTCTTCTATGCGCAGTCGAGCGGCCGTGACGCTCTCGACCTCCTCCGCGAGGCGCGTGCCCTTGGCCCTCTCGGCGGCCAGGCGTGCGCTCAGGCCCGCCGTGCGCGCCTGCTCCTGGGTGTAGGCGTCGCGCAGCTCGGCGATCCGCGCTCGACCCTGGGCGTAGCGGTCCTGCAGCTCGGCGAGGCGTGTGCGGAGTCCGTCGGCGTGTTGCTGCGCGCTC
>JAADHO010000314.1 GCA_013151775.1 Deltaproteobacteria bacterium
TGCGCTGCTGGGGCCACGGCGGCTTCGGTCAGCTCGGCGACGGGCGCCGCGAGGACAGCGCGACGCCTGTGGAGGTCACGGGCCTCGAGCGGGTCACGGCGCTGGCCGCGGGCGAGCATCACAGCTGCGCCATCGTGGACGGACAGGTGCTGTGCTGGGGCGCTGGCGCGCGCGGTCAGCTCGGCGACGGCGGGTTCGTGGATCGCCTCGCACCCACGGCCGTCGAGGCCCTCCAAGACGTGGTCGCCCTCGGCGCCGGACGCGCACATAGCTGCGCGCTGCTCGCCTCGGGATCCGTCTGGTGCTGGGGTGAGGACGCGGACGCAGAGCTGGGCCGCGGACAGATCACGCGACCCGAGGGAGCCGACCCGACGCCCGCCGCCGTGGTCGGCCTGGTCGACGTCCGAAGCCTGCACGTGGGCTGGGGACACGCCTGCGCGCTGAACGCCGCGGGTGAGGCTCGCTGCTGGGGACGCGCCGACGCCTTTCAGCTCGGTGACCGACGCGGCGGCGAGCAGGCGTCCGTGTCTGCGACACCAGTCCTGGCCGAGGTGGAGGACGTGCGCGACGTCGCGGCGGGCGCCATGCACACCTGCTTCGCCCTGGGCTCGGGCCGGGTGCGATGTGTTGGGGCGGGCTACCACGGGCAGCTCGGCGCAGGAGGTCAGACGCCCCACCGTCGTCCGGTCGACGTCCCGGGTCTCGCCCACGTCGTCGCCGTGGCCGCGGGTCAGAGCCACAGCTGCGCTCTGCTCGAGTCGGATGAGGTGCGTTGCTGGGGCAACCCCCACTCGGGACGCGTGGGACCCCACGCCGACGAGCGCGCGCGTCGTGAGCCTTCACCCGTGAGGGTGATCGCTCCGCTGGCGAGCCGCCGCCCTCGCGCTCAGCCGTAGGTGCGCGCGATGGTGGCCTTCACGGCCGCGTGTGCGCCCGAGGTCAAGGGCGAGCCGTGGGCCCCGAGCAGGCGCTCGAAGGGCAGCTCGAGCAGACGTTCGAAGTCGGGCCTGAGGCTGCCCTTGCGGTCCTGCATCACCTTCAGCCACATGGGGCCGATGACCGCCGGGCGCTTGAAACCCGTCACCGTCATCACGATCTTGGCCATCAGCGAATTGCCGCGCAGATCCGGGTGATGCTGCAGGGAGTCGCAGGTGAGCATGGAGCCGCCGTCGGCCTCGAGGTGCAGGTTGGCCTCGGGCTTGCGCGTCTCTCGAAAGAGAAAGAAGCGCGCGCCTTGCATGGGCGGCGCCGCCTGCTCGTCGATCACCTCGTCGAGCTTCGGCGTGGGGTCGCCACAGCCCTCCGGCGCCCAGAAGCGCGCGCCGTAGCGCTTCACGTAGTAGGGGTCGTCGAGGCCGTGGAAGGCGCTCAGGCGCATCACATGCTTCACCTCGCCGAGCGCCTCGAGCTCCCGCTCGCCTGCGCCCGAGAGCCGCACGGCGTTCAGCAGCGTCAGCTCTGAACCCTGGCGCACGATGGTCATGTTTCGAGCGATCGTCATCGCGGCGTTCATGCGCATGCTGCCGCGCACGAAGTGGACGCTCTCCGTGAGCTGCTCGAGAGAGCCGTGGGGCTGTGCGGCGGGGAAATCGGGCATCGGGGCCTCTAGCACGTTCCGGCAGGCGCGAGCGAACATGCCTCCTGATTGCGCGCCCCGCGTCCATGCTGCATCGTCCGGCCCATGGCTCGGGTCGTCGTCGTGGTGCCCTGTTACAACGAAGCCGCGCGACTGCCGCGCGAGGCCTTCGAGGGCTTCCGCTTGCCCGGTCACGAGCTGTCGTTTCTCTTCGTCGACGACGGCAGCACGGACGCCACGGGCGCCTTGCTCACGGCGATGGTCGAGGGGAACCCGAGCTTCGATATGCTCGCCTTGGAGCAGAATTCCGGCAAGGGCGAGGCCGTGCGTCAGGGCATGCTGAGGGCCGTCTCCGAGGGCGCGGACTTCGTGGCTTTCTGGGACGCGGACCTCGCCACGCCTCTGCTGGAGCTGTCGCGCTTCGTGCCGCGGCTCGCGGAGGATCCAGCCCGGCTGGTGGTGATGGGCGCCCGTGTGCGGCTGCTCGGTCGCGAGATCGAGCGCCGCTTCTACCGCCATGTCTACGGCCGCGCCTTCGCCACCGCCGTCTCTCGCATGCTGGCCCTCTCCGTGTACGACACCCAATGCGGCGCCAAGCTCTTTCGCGCGGGTCCCGAGCTCGACCACGTGCTGGCCGAGCCCTTCCTCTCGCGTTGGATCTTCGACGTGGAGATCTTGGCGCGTCTGGTCGCCGTCACGGCGGACGCCACGCCCGATCTATCGGAGCGGATCTTCGAGGTCCCCCTGCGTGTGTGGAAGGATGTGGCGGGCTCCAAGGTGCGCACCACGGACGCGCTGCGCGCCGTGCAGCAGCTCGCTCAGATTGGCCTGAGGTATCGGGCCGCGCTCAGCGCCCGCCACTCGGGATCTTGATCTTCTGCGTCGAGTCCGCGTCGAAGGGCGCGTTGGGATCGCGCTTGGCGCGCACGCCGCTGATGGGCACGCTGCGGCTGAGGTCTCCGCGCGGCAGGCTGATGACGAAGCGACTGCCATGTCCGAGGCGGGTCTCGAGCAGGACCTCGCCCTTCATGCGGCCCACCAAGCTCTGGACCAGTGAGAGGCCGAGGCCCGAGCCTTCTTCCTTGGTGGTGAAGTAGGGGTCGAAGACGCGCTCGCGCAGGTGCTCGTCCATACCCGCACCGTCGTCCGCCACGACCAGCCGCAGCAGCGGGCCGTGACCCGAGGCGGAGAGGGAGACGCGTCCGCCGGGATGGCAGGCCTCGATGGCGTTCTTCACCAGGTTGAAGACCACGCTGCGCACCGGCACGCGCGGCAGCTCCGCGTGCAGCGGCGCCGTGATGCGCAATACCAGCTCCACCTCAGCCGCCAACGCCAAGGGCTCGAGCGTGCGCCCGAGCTCGTGGAGCAGCCCATCGACCTCGAGCAGCTCGACCGCGGCGGGACCGCCTGCGAGAGCGCGGCGCGTGGCGCGCGAGTCGTCGAGGGCGCGGGAGATCATGGATCGGATGCGCGTCAGGGCCTCGCTCTGGGCGTCGGGCACACCCGCGAGGGCACGCGCCGCCAGGGCGTCCACGGCGGCCATGGTGTTGGCCATCTCGTGGTTCGCCGTGGCGAGCTGTCGCACGAGCTCGGCGTCCGCGTTCGGCGCCTGTGGTTCTGCGCTCGAGCGCACCAAGAGGGCGAGGTGGCGACCGCTCGGCAGGCGCTGGATCGCCACCTGGGTCTCCGCTCCCGAGGCCGCGCGCAGGGAGCCCGCCGCGCCTCCGTTGACCTTCGCGCGTTCGAGCAGCTCTCCGATGGAGGGGCCCGTGGGTGAGAGCCCCGTGGCGCGCGCGAGGGCGTCCGCGAGATCCTCCGCCGCCGCCAGGCCGAGCACTTTCTGGGCCGCCGTGCTGCGCGGCATCACGCCGTTCTCAGTCTCCTCGAAGAGCAGCGCGGAGAGCAGCTCGCTCAGCTGCCTCAGAGGCGACACGCTCACGGCTTGGATACGGCCGAGGCTGACCTTGGAGCTGGGCTTGCGCAGAGCCCCCTCTTCGTCGTCATCTCTCGGTGCCATACGTCTCCAACGGAATACTGTACAACTATAGCTCGAATGGACGGCCAACGGAAGCCGACTCCTGGTTTCCGGGTCTAGTGCGCAAGCTTCGCATCCCCTGAACGAGGACAAGAGCGGTGGCATGCCACGATCTCGAGAGCGCCTCCAAACGCTCGGTGCTAGCCTCCGGCGTATGAACGCCCCCGTCTTCGAGAAGCGCGATCCTGGGATCATCCTCGTCCTCTCGATCTTCACCTGCGGGTTCTATCTGCTGTATTGGTATTTTCGCATGTACGAAGAGCTTGAGGAGCTGACGGGCGAGCCCATCACCGGCACGGGCTACTGGCTCGATCTGCTCTTCACCGTCTTGAGCTGCAGCGTGTACGGCATCTGGGTGGACTACCGCATCAGTCAGCAGCTGCACGACTTCGAGATCGAGCAGGGGCTGCCAGCGCCGGGGGACACCGCCACCATGGCCGTGGTGCTCGACGGCATGGCCTACATCAGCGGCTTCTTCAGCAACTACGTCACCAGCGCCCTGCATCAGGATCAGCTCAACAAGATCGTCAAGAAGATGAACCAGGGCGTGCCCGTCGGCTTCTGACGCGGACGACTCCGCGCCGAGGGCGGGCGCGTTCAGGCGCTCGGGCGCTTGGGCATCCAGACCCAGAGGTCGAGGTCGAGCAGTACGCTCGGCGCGTAGCGCTGCTTGCCGTCCCGCTCGACACGCGCCTCGAACGGCTCGCTCGCCGGGTCCACGTCCTTCACGGCCAGGAGCCTCAGGCGTAGGGCGCCGACGTCGCTCCGTCCGGGCAGTTCGGCCTTCTCGATCAGCTCGCTGCGCGCGTAGACGGTGTCTCCGGCGAAGCAGGGCGCGGCGTGGGTTCCGCCGTTGATGGCGAGCACGCCGAGGGCGTTCTCGAGCCCGTTGAAGGAGAGGGCCTTGGCCACGCTGATCACGTGTCCGCCATACATCAGGCGGCGCCCGAAGCGTGTGTCCTTGGTCTTCACGGCGTCGAAGTGGACCTTGGCCGTGTTCTGATACAGGCGCGTGGCGAGGGCGTGCTCCGACTCCTCGATGGTCATGCCGTCGACGTGGTCGATCAGCTCGCCCACCTCGTAGTCGTCGAAGAAGGCGCGCCCGCCCGTGGTCCACGCGGGGAAGTCCGCGGTCTTCACGAAGTCGGGCAGCACGAGATCCTCGGGGGCGACCCGCGAGGGCAGCTCGGGGATCAAGCGCTCGCCCTCGGGGCTCTGCGGCGATCGCTTGTTCACCATCACCCAGCGCGTGTACTCGAGCACGGCCTCGCCCCGTTGGTTCTCGCCTCGCGTGCGCACCCAGACCACACCCGTCTTGCCGCTCGAATTCTGCTTCCGGCCGATCACCGTCGAGCTCGAGCGCAGGGTGTCGCCCGGGTAGACGGGCGCGAGGAAGCGGCCGTCCGCGTAGCCGAGGTTGGCCACGGCGTTCAGCGACACGTCGCCCACGGTCTTGCCGAAGACCATGTGGAAGACGAGCAGGTCGTGCACGGGCTCGCGCGCGTAGCCGAGCTCACGCGCGAGCGGCCGCGAGCAGGAGAGGGGAGAGCGATCTCCCGTCAGCGCGATGTAGAGCGCCTGATCTCCTTCCGTCACGGTGCGCGGGATGGGGTGGACGAGCTCGGCGCCGAGCTCGAAGTCCTCGAAGAAGTTTCCGCTATTCGTCTTGCTCGTCATCTCAGCTCCCGGTCTCAGGCCTCTAGCAGGCGTCGCGCCACCACATGCGCTTGGATCTCGTTGGCGCCCTCGAAGATCGAGAGCACGCGTGCGTCCACCAAAAGACGCGAGGCGAGGTACTCGATGGCGTAGCCGTTGCCGCCGTGGATCTGCACGTTGGCGTCGGCGCACTCCCACGCGGCGCGCGTCGCCAAGAGCTTGGCCATGCCCGCCTCGAGGTCGCAACGCTCTCCCGAGTCCTTCTGCCGTGCGCTGAAGTGCGCGAGCTGTCGCGCCGCCTGAACCCGCGCCACCATGCGACCGAGCTTGCGCGCCACCCGCGGCAGGGCGAGCAAGGGCGCGCCGAATTGCTGCCGCTCCTCGGCGTAGCGTAGGGCGTCGTCGAGGGCCGCCTGCGCCACGCCCACACCTCGCGCCGCCGTCTGAATGCGCGCGCTCTCGAAGGTGCGCATCAGCTGCTTGAAGCCTTGACCCGCTTCGCCTCCGAGCAAGGCGTCCGGCGGCAGGGCGAAGCCGTCGAAGCTCAGCTCGTACTCCTTCATGCCGCGGTAGCCGAGCACCTCGATCTCCGTGCCCGTGATGCCCTCGTCGGGGAACTCCTCCGCGCCGTCTCCGCCGCGCGTCTTCTCCGCCAGGAACATCGAGAGCCCGCGGTAGCCGGGCTCGTCCGAGTCCGTGCGCGCCAAGAGGGTCATCAGGTCGGCGCGCGCCGCGTGGGTGATCCAGGTCTTTTGGCCGAAGACGCGGAAGCCCTCGGGCGTCTCCTCCGCGCGCGTCCCGAGGTGCGCCAAGTCGGATCCGAAGTTCGGCTCCGTGAACACGGCCGTGGGCAGGATCTCGCCCGAGGCGATGCGCGGCAGCCACTTCTTCTTCTGCGCCTGCGTGCCGCCGCCGAGGATCAGCTCCGCCGCGATCTCGGCGCGCGTGCCGAGGGAGCCGACACCGATGTAGCCACGGCTCAGCTCCTCCGTGACGACGCACATCGCCACCTTGCTCATGCCGAGCCCGTCGTACTCCTCCGGGATGGTCAGCCCGAAGACGCCGAGCTCGTTCATCTGCTCGAGCATGGACATGGGAATGAGCACGTCGTCTTGGTGGATCTTCTGCGCTGCCGGTGCGACCACGGTGTCGGCGAAGCGTGCAAACTGACGCCGCACCTCCTCGAGGGTCGCGTCCCCGTGGGCGCGCGTGCCGAGGTCGCCCTGGGACGCGGCGCGGGCGATCTCGAGGTAACGCTCGCCGCTCGAGAGCTCCTCGGCGGCCTCGCGCACCTCAGCGCGCAGAACGGTCTGCTCGAGGTCGTCCCGGCTCAGCCCCAGCTCGGCGGTGCTCACGGTCTCCGCGGGCCCGAGGTCGACGCCACCCGCGAGGCTGCGCACCACCTCGCCCAGGTAGGCGCCCGCGATGCGTGCGTCGCTCTCGCCGCCTGCGTCTGCCCACTTCACGAGCTGCATCGATGCCTCGAGCTCCATCTCGAGGTAGGCGTAGGCGTGGGCCGCGAGCTGCCCCGCCGTGAGCGCCTTGCCGTCGAGTTTGCCTGTGGGTGCGAAGCGCGTGCGCAGCTTCTCGTGGGCGCGTCGGGCGAGCTCCGCAAGGGCCTCCGTCGCGAGTTCGATCTGGGGATTCATGCTCAGCCTTCCTGCGCCGCGCGCACTTCGCTCATGTTCTTCAGCCCCGGCTCGGGCGAGCCCACGAGACACGCCACCGTACCGTGGAGCTTGTTCTCGTACATCAGCTGATGCGCCAAGGGCAGCTCCTCCCAGGGGAAGAGGCGGGTCATGACGGGGCGGATCGTGTGCTGCATGATCAGGCGGTTGGCGCGCCGACAGCTCTCGGCGTTGGCGAAGTGGCTGCCGATGATGCGCTTGCGTTTCATCCACAGGTGGCGGACGTCGAAGGAGAGGTCGTAGCCCGTGGTGGCGCCGCAGATCACGATGCGACCGTGGGGCGCCGCCAGGAACACGCTGGCGCGGAAGGTCGCCTTGCCGACGTGCTCGAAGACCACGTCGGGGCCTTTGCGTTCGCCGAGGATCTTCCAGATGCGCTTGCCGAAGGCCTTGACCGCGCCGAGGTGCGCCTTGTTCTCCTCCGGCGTCATGCCGTCGCGATACTGAAGCTCCGAGAATTCCCTGCGGTCGATGGTGCCGTAGGCGCCGAGTTTCATGGCGAGCTCTGCCTTCTCGTCACTCGAGACGACGGCGATGGCGCGTCCGCCCAAGGCCTTGGTCAGCTGCACGGCGAACACGCCGAGGCCGCCGGCGCCACCCCAGACGAGCACGTCCTCGCCGGGCTGCACGCGCGCCTTGTCGACCAGCATGCGGTGCGCTGTGTAGCAGGTCAGGCCGTAGCTCGCGGCCTCCTCCCAGCTCAGGTCCTTGGGCTTGGGCAGGCATTGCTGCGCCTGCACCTTGGTGAACTGTCCGAAGGAGCCGTGGCTGGTCTCGTAGCCCCAGATCAGCTGATCGTCGCTGGCGCCCGGACGCAAGAGGTGGTTGCAGTGCAGCACCACCTCGTCGCCGACCTCCACGCCCTGCGCGCCGGGGCCCACGGCCCAGACCACGCCGGAGGCGTCGGAGCCCGCCACGTGGGAGTCTAGCTTCGTGTAGCGCATGACGTTCACGGGCTCGCCGAGCCCCGCCCACACGCCGTTGAAGTTCACGCCCACGGCCATCACCTGCACCAAGACCTCGCCCGGTCCGACCTCCCACGTGGGGATGATCTCCTCTTGGAAGGACGTCGTGGGTTCACCGAAGCGCTCCGCGCGGATCACGTAGGCGCGCATGGCGTTGGGGACCTCGCCCAGAGGCGGGATGGATCCGATGGGCAGGGCTTGGAGGTTCTCTTCGGGCATCATGCGTCTCCCACGTTGATGTTGAAGCCTGCCCCCGAAGGGCTAGGCTCGATGGCGCGGCGGGTCGCCGCTCGGAAAGCGTTGTCTCGAACGCGCACGGCGTGAAGCGCGCGCAGAAGGCGGAATCGACCATGGCGGGTGAGGATCAGGAGCGAGCCGAGGCCACGCGCCCGTGGATCATGCGCACCTACGCCGGTCACAGCACAGCGGCGGCGTCCAACGCGCTCTATCGCAAGAACCTCGAGAAGGGCCAGACGGGCCTCTCCGTGGCCTTCGATCTGCCGACGCAGATGGGCTACGACAGCGACGACGTGTTGGCTCACGGCGAGGTGGGGAAGGTCGGCGTGCCCGTCACGCACCTCGGGGATATGCGCGCCCTCTTCGAGGGCCTGCCGCTGACGGACATGAACACGTCCTTGACCATCAACGCCACGGCGCCTTGGCTCTACGCTCTCTACGTGGCCTTGGCCGAGGAGCGGGGCGACGACGTGACGAAGCTGCGCGGCACGACGCAGAACGACGTGATCAAGGAGTACCTCTCGCGCGGGACCTACATCTTCCCGCCCGCGGCCTCCCTGCGCTTGTCCACCGACCTCGTGACCTACGCCGTCACGCACACGCCCCGCTGGAACCCCATGAACGTCTGCTCCTACCACCTGCAGGAGGCGGGGGCGACGCCCGCGGAGGAGCTGGCCTACGCTCTGTGCACGGCCATCGCCTTGCTCGACGCTGTGCGCGAGCGGGACGAGCTGGGCGCGGAGGAGCTCGCACGCGTGGTCGGGCGCCTCTCCTTCTTCGTCAACGCGGGCATCCGCTTCGTGGACGAGCTGTGCAAGCTGCGCGCCTTCGTCGCGCTCTGGGGGCGCCTGTGTCGTGAGCGCTATGGCGTCACGGACGAGAAGCTCACGCGCTTCCGCTATGGCGTGCAGGTGAACTCCCTCGGGCTCACGGAGCAGCAGCCCGAGAACAACATGCACCGCATCGTGCTCGAGATGCTCGCCGTCACGCTCTGTCGTGGCGCACGCGCACGCGCCGTGCAGCTGCCGGCGTGGAACGAGGCCTTGGGTCTGCCGCGTCCGTGGGATCAGCAGTGGTCCTTGAGGGCGCAGCAGATCTTGGCCTTCGAGACGGACCTGCTCGAGCACGGCGACCTCTTCGAGGGCAGCCACGTGGTCGAGGCGCGCACCCGTGAGATCGCCGACGAGGCCTGGGCGGAGGTCGAGGAGGTGCTGCGCCGTGGGGGCGCCGTCGCCGCCGTCGAGAGCGGCTACGTGAAGGGCCGACTGGTCGAGTCCGCCGCGCGGCGCCTGCGTCGCATCGAGACGGGGCAGCAGATCGTGGTGGGCGTGAATCGCTTCCGAGAGGCCGAGCCTTGCCCGCTGGTGGACGGTGTCGAGCTCAGCGTGCTCGAGGTGGATCCGGCGGCCGCCGAGGCGCAGCTCGCGTCGCTGAAGGCTCATCGCGAGGCGCGGGACGAGCCGCAGGTGAAGGCCGCGCTCGCGGCGCTGCTCGAGGCGGCGGAGAGTGGCGCGAACATCCTTCCGGCCTCCATCGTCGCCGCGCGCGCGGGCGTGACGACGGGGGAGTGGACGAACACACTGCGGCATGTCTTCGGCGAGTACCGCGCGCCCACGGGCGTGGGCGCCGTGGCCCTCAGCCCCGCGGGTGCGGCGGGAGAGGGCGTCCGCGTCACCAAGCTCGGCGAGGTTCTGGGACGCCGCCCCAAGCTCTTGGTCGGTAAGCCGGGCCTCGACGGCCACAGCAACGGCGCCGAGCAGATCGCCATCAAGGCGCGCGACGTGGGCTTCGAGGTGGTCTACGAGGGCATCCGGGTGACGCCCGCGCAGCTCGCCAACGCCGCCCTCGAGGAGGGCGTGCACCTGGTCGGCTTGAGCATCCTCAGCGGCAGTCACCTCGAGTTGGTGCCGGAGGTGCTCCGCGCGCTCGCGTCGCAGGGGCTCTCGGAGCTGCCCGTGGTGGTCGGCGGCATCATCCCGCCGGCGGACGCCGAGCGCCTGAAGGCCGCCGGCGTGGCGCGCGTCTACACGCCGAAAGACTTCGAGCTGAACCCGCTGATGGAAGATCTGATCGCGCTCTTGGAAGAGGGACATGGCGTCACGGGCGGCGGACTGGGCCGAGGCGATCCGCAGCGCCGACCGCTTGGCCGTGGCGCGTGCGCTGAACCTGGCGGAGGACACACGGCCCGAAGCGCGCGTGGCCCTCGCCGCGCTGCTCGAGGCCCTCGGCGAGGATGGCGGCCCGCGCGTGGGCGTCACCGGTCCGCCCGGAGTCGGCAAGAGCAGCCTGCTCTCGAGCTTGGGTCACGCCTTGCGCGCACGCGGTCGCAGCGTCGGCGTGGTGGCGGTGGACCCTTCGAGCGCGCGCACGGGGGGCGCCCTGCTCGGCGACCGGGCGCGCATGACCTTCGACCCGGAAGACGCCGGGCTCTTCGTGCGCTCTCTGGCGACGGCGGGGCAGGGCGGCGGTCTGTCGCGCGCCGCGGCGGACGCCGTTCAGATCCTCTCCTCCGCCTTCGACGTGGGCTTCCTCGAGACCACGGGTGTGGGCCAATCCGAGACCGCCGTGGAGCACGCCGTGGACACGGTCATGCTCGTCGTGCAGCCCGGTGGCGGAGATCTGCTGCAGTTCATCAAGGCGGGCGTGATGGAGATCCCAGACCTCTTGGTGGTGAACAAGGCCGACCTTGGCGCCCTGGCTGAGCGCACCTACGCGGACCTGCGCGCCGCCCTCGCGAGCCTGCGCGCCGCGGGCGTCTCGACGGACGCGCCCGTGCTGCGTGTCAGCGCCAAGGACGGCGCGGGTATCGAAGACTTGGTCGACGCCCTCGAGGCGCACGCCGCGAGTCTGGCGCCCACGCTGCATGAGCGTCGTCTGAAGAGCGCCGGCTGGCGCGCCGCAGGAGAGCTCCAGCGCCTGCGCGGTGAGCATGGCGTGAGCGCCCTCGGCGGAGTCGACACGCTGCGCTCTCGTTTCGAGAAGGAGCTCGCCGCCGGTCAGTCCGTACCCCGCGTCGTCGCCAGCGCCCTCGCCGAGCTCGACCCCTAGGCGCGCGTCTGCGCGCCCCTCGAGCTTGTGGAACGTCGCCGTGACAGGAGCCCGCGGCGCAGGACAAGTCCAGCGCCCCACGGTGAGCTGGTGCGACCACATGAGATCCTGCGATCCCATTTTACATCTTCACCGAAGATTCCATGACGCAATGCGTAACACAGCTGCCTCAGCTTTCAAGTCTTGACGTAGAGCAATCGATTCGTCGGTGAAATGGCTGTCGTGCGAAATCGCCTCACTTTACAAACTCGAGATGCTGTAAAGTAGTCACGTGTCCCACGATGACGCTCAGATGGCTCGGAGGCTGCGCGAGCTGCGCCTCGCCCGCGGCCTGCCCCAGGGCGAGGTGGCCAAGCTCCTCGGCATCTCTCCCGCCTATCTCAGCCTGCTCGAGAAGGGCAAGCGTTCGCTGAAGCTGCCGCTGCTGCTCTCGGCCCTGACCCTCTACGAGGTGTCCGTCGAGCAGTTCATGAAGAGCCTGGGCGACGCCCGTGTGGATGATCGCCTGGCGCACCTGCTCGACGAGCCCGATGCGCTCCCTCGAGCTGCGCGAGGAGGACGTGGCCGCCCTGGGCGCCGAGCCGCGCCTGGCGAGCACGGTGGTCGCGCTCTTTCAGCTCTACAAGAACACGCGACATCAGCTCGATCAGCTGCTCACGGTGGCCGCCCGGCGCAGCAGCGATGGCGCCGGCTCCCTGCGCTTCGACTACAGCCCCTACGACGAGGTGGCGGATTTCCTCGAGCAGCACGACAACTACTTCCCAGCGTTGGAGCGGCGCGCAGAGGCGCTGCGTCAGGACGCCGGGCTGAGCGAGCGCACGCACAGCGTCGAGCTCACGCGCCTCTTGCGTGAGCAGCTCGGCGTCGAGGTGGTGATGGCGTCGCCCTCCGAGGGCAGCTCGGTCATTCGCCGCTACGATCCCGACCGGGCGCGCCTGGTCGTGGCGCCGCACCTCAGCGAGCAGCGCCTGCGTTTTCAGCTCGCCGTGAGCGTCGCCCTGGTGCTCTTCGAGACCGAGCCTCTGGCCGAGCCGCTGGTCGCCAAGGCGCCCCGAGCCCACGCCGAGACCGGGCGGCTGGTGGAGATCCACCTCGCCAACTACTTCGCGGGCGCTCTGCTACTGCCCTATGGCGCCTTCTTCCATCAGGCGCAGCGTCTGCGCTACGACGTCGAGCGCCTGGCGGAGCGCTTCGAGTCCTCCTACGAGACGGTCGCCCATCGCCTCTGCAACCTCTCCGATCCGGCGCGCCGCGGTCTGCCCATGCACTTCCTGCGGGTCGACGCCGCGGGCAACCTCTCCAAGCGCTACAGCGGCGACGGCATCCGCTTGAGTCACCACGAGGGCTCCTGTCCGAAGCTCGCCGTGCACCTCGCCTTCCTCACGCCGAGCCTGCTGCGGCGTCAGTACAACCGCTACCCCGACGGCTCGACCTTCTTCTGCTTCGCCAAGGTGGTGACGGATCCGAGCGCCGGCTCCATCGCGCGCGGCACGGCCTACAGCATCGGCCTCGGCACCCACGCGGAGAACGCCAAGCACCTGGCCTACGCCGACGACATGCCCTTCGCGGATCCGCTGCGTCAGGCCACGCATGTGGGCACCACCTGTCGCTTCTGCGAGCGCACGGACTGCAACATGCGCTCGGCCCCGAGCTATCGCTTCGCCCTCGAGGTGGATCAGCGGCTGAAGAAGGAGAACTTCTTCTCGCCTCTGGTACGCTCGGACACTGCGGAGCTCTCGAGTGAGGGAGCCGAAGGAACGGGCTAGGTTCCCCATGGCCGAAAAACCCAAGAACGGATGGGAGGGCTTACCCAAGGTGACGCGGCGTCCGTCCAAGCGCGCGCCGGGCCCGAGCCCTGGCTTCACGCCGCTGACACCGGACTCCAGCGAAGAGGATCTCGAGCGTCGTGATCGTCGCGCGGCGGATCGCTGGATGTTCTGGGCGCAGGTGCTCACGGCCATCTCCGCCAGCGCCGCCGGGCTCGGCGTGATCATGCTCGGCATGAGCTCCCCGCCATCCCATTTCGCGTTCTTCGACCACTCCTTCGGTGCGCCCTCGCGTTCCGGCTGGAACGAGGCGGGCGTGACCTACGCCGCCGTCGCCGCCTGCATCAGCTTCGCCTTCGCCGTGGGCGCCCTGGTGCTGCGTTCGCAGCGCTCGCGGCGCTCGAGCGACAAGACCCCCGTCGGCATGATCGTGCTGATGGTCAGCTCCCTGATCGCCATCGCCCTCTACCTCTTCCTCGGCGGCTGAGGCAGCGGGTTCAGGGCGCGGGCACGGCTAGGAAGAGCACGGCTTTGCCCACGGGCACGCTGTCGTTGGGCAGGATGGCGAAGCCGTCCTTCATGGCCCGGAACTCACCCTTGGAGGAGACGCCCAAGAGTTCGCCCTCGCGGATGGCGCTGAGCCCGACCAGCGGGCGCACGAAGCGGAAATCCTCGGCGGGTTTGTGGAAGGCGCTGATCACATGGAAGCGACGGGTCTCGACGCCCGCGTCGTCTCCGTCGATCAGGCCGCTCGCCGAGAGGAAGCGGCGCGCCAGGCGCTGGGCGACGCGCCTGGTCTCGTCCTCGTCGTGGCGCCCGCACTCCACCGCCACGGCGGGGCGTCCGCGGCGAGCCAGCTCCACCAGGGCGACCCGATCGGCGATACCGGCGCCGTCCCAGCGCGTGGCGATGTCCTCGAGACCCAGG
>JAADHO010000222.1 GCA_013151775.1 Deltaproteobacteria bacterium
CTTGGCCGGCGTGCGTGGCCGGGCCAGGCGCCGCAGCTCACGGGCCACGGCCACCTCGGCGTCGAAGAGCGGCGGCGGGTAGACGGCCGCGTCCTCTCGCAGGATCAGCCCCGCGCGGGCCAGACCCGGCAACACCTCGAGGGCGCGTGCCCAGGGCACGTCGAGCTCCTGGGCGGAGCCGGCTAGCAGCTCTTCGGGGCAGAAGGCGTGGCCTTCGTCGGCGGCCTTCCCGAGCAGGTGCAGCACGGCGCCGGCGGCTCGACGGGGGTCGTCGACGCCGATCCCCAGCGCCCGCCCGGCCGAGTCGGCGGTGCGGAAACCGATGCCACGCACCTCTTCGGCCACCAGGTAGGGATCGGCCCGTAGCACGCGCACGGCGTCTGCTCCGTAGCGCTCGTGGATGCGCCGCGCGTTGGCTCGACCGAGCCCGAGGCTGTGGAGAAACGAGAGCGTCTCGGCCAGCTCGCGCCGCGAGCGCACGGCCTCCCCGATGGCCTCGGCGCGCCGCTTGCCGATGCCCGGGACCTCGCGCAAGGCGTCCGTGCGCGTGGCGATCACCTCCAGCGTCTGATCTCCGAAGTGGGCCACCAGCCTCTCGGCCAGGCCCTTGCCGATGCCCGGCACCAGGCCGGAGCCGAGGTAGCGTGCGATCCCCGCGGCCGTCCCGGGCATCACCGGCGAGAACGACTCGACCCGCAGCTGCGTGCCGTGCTGCGGGTGCTCTTCGACGCGACCGCGGACCCGCAGCGTCTCCCCGGGCGAGATGTCGCCCAAGGGGCCCACCAGGGTGAGCTGCTCGTTCGTGCGGGTGCGCTGGGCGCGGGCCACGACGAATTCGCTGTCCGGCGCGCGGAAGACCACGCTCTCGACCTCCACCTCCACGCCGCCGTCCTCATGGCCGCGCGGGAGCTCCAGGGAGAGCCGCGTCTGCGCTCCGCCACGGTCTGAGGACGTCACCATGTCCCGAAGGCAGCAGAGGGTGTGGCCCCTGTCAACGGGCGAGGGGCCCGGCGCCCGGCGTGCAGGGGCTCTCGAAGGCGAAGGCGTCGGCGTCCATGCGTCGCCCGTCCTCCACCACGCGCACCAGGCATACGCCCCCTCCGGCCGAGGGCAGGGCGGGCGCGCCGGAGAGCCTGCGCCCAAGGGCGTCCCGCAGGAAGAGGGCCTCTCCCGAGTTCGAGAGGCCCCCCGAGCCCAGCGAGGTGCCCACCCGAATCAGTCGGGCGCCCGCCGGGATCGGGGCCCCGTTCGCGTCCTCGGGATCGAAAGCGTCGGCGACTATCAGGACCCGTTCGGAGGGACCCAGTGGAGCCGGGGAGGGCAGCAGATCGCCGGGGCGTGCGGGGCTGTCGGCCAGGCTGAAGCCACCGAGGTCGACGCTCGTCGCGCCCGCGTTCAGCAGCTCCACGTATTCCTGTCGCGGCTCGCTGCCCAGGGGATCGGCGCGCGTCTCCATGATGTAGACAGGGGCCAGGGCGGGTGTCGTGTGCAGGTGCAGCGGTAGGCGCTGCGTCCGCCCGGCGAGGTCAGTCGCCTCGAGCCACAGCTCGTGGGAGCTGTCGGGCTCGAGGTCGCGCAGCGCCAGGCTGGCGTCACCCCGTGGGGCTACCGCGCGGGCCGAGCCGTGGCCGCCCTCGAGGCGGTAGCGCATGGGGCCGGTGGAGGCGAGGCGCAGGTTCAGGCTGCGGTCGTCCACCAGCAGGCAGCCCAGCGCGGGCATGTCCTCCGTGGGCACGTCCTCGGACCCGTCCTCGCGCCAGGGCGTCTCGTCGAGGGCGCAGGTCGGCGCGCCTAGGCTGGGCGAGCTGAAGGGGCCGACGCCCACGCGGAAGCGGATGATCGCGGGCCCGATGGGGGCGCCGCCCTGATCCACCACGCTCTCCGTCAGCTCGATGCGGTGGGGTCTCCCCGGCCACAGGGGATCCACGGGCTCGAGGCGGACGCAGGAGCCCTCGCGCCAGTCCAGCTCGAGGCAGTCCACCAGGCGTCTGCGCGTGGGCACCTCCGCGCCGCCCTCATCCAGCAGGCGCACGCCCGCCGGAGCGCCTCGGACGCTCTCGTCGAAATGCACCGCCACGAAGGGGATCGAGCCGGGGACGCCCTCGGTGCCGTCGGCGGGCCAGCTGCCGACGAGCCGCGCTCCGCCCCCGTGCCGAGCCGCGCGCAGGTTCACGGCGAAGGCGAGCCCCAGCGTCTGCTCGCCGTCGCCAGCCCATCCGCCCACCGCCAGCAGGTAGGCCTCCCCCGGCTCGAGTAACTCATCCGGGCGAATCAGCGCGCCCCCAGGGACGCGTTCCACGTGAGCGGCGAGGACGCGCGCACGCGTGGCGACTCGCAGGGGAGGCGCCTCGAGGTCGTCGAGCAGCGGGCCGTCGACCTGCCCTCGCAGCAAGAGGATGGGCTCGGGATCGCCCGCCAGCGCGCCCGTGAGGCGCAGGGCCACGACCGGTCTCAGGGGCGTCTGGTCCCGCGCGTGGGCGCCGCCGTCTTCGTCCACGACGCTGAGCTCGAGCACGGCGGGGGCTGGCCCGGCTTCTGCGCTTTGGTCCGTGGCCGCGTCCTGAGAGGGCAGGACGACGCTCGGCATGCAGGCGCAGAGCAGGGCCGGGAGTAGGCAAGCCCAGAGCGCTCGCGTCCCCTGGGCAGTCGTTCGAGTGGGGTGTGTCATGCCCCCCTATCGGCCCGAGGCGCCGTGAGTTGCGTGCCCCCTTGGGCGAGGGGCAGGCGGCGCGGTATGCTAGGGGAATGCTGACACCCCACGGCTCCTCGCGCAGCGCGGGCCTTCCCTCCAATGCGCGTGCTCTGGGATCTGTGGTCGCGGGGAAGTACCGCGTGAGGAGACTCTTGGGATCCGGCGGCATGGGCACGGTCTACAAGGCCGAGAACCTCGCCATCGGCCGGACTGTGGCGTTGAAGGTGTTGCATCCCCACCTCGCCGACGACGGCGTCACGCTGCTGCGTTTTCAGCGTGAGGCGCGCGCCGCAGCGGCCGTGGGCAGTCGCCACGTGGTGCAGGTGATGGATCTCGGGGTCGAACCCGGCGGAGCGCCCTTCTTGGTGATGGAGTACGTGCGCGGGCGCAGCTTGGCGCACCACATTCGCGTCGAGGCGCCCTTCGAACCGAGGCGCGCCGCGCAGATCGCGGGCCAGATCCTGAGCGCCCTCTCGGCCGTCCACGCGCAGGGCATCGTCCACCGCGACCTGAAACCGGACAACATCCTGTTGACCAAACAGTCCGGCCTCTCGGACTTCGTGAAGGTCTTCGACTTCGGCATCGCCACCTTCGTCGAGGGCTCTTGGCGGGCCGCCGCGGGCGAGCTGACGCCCTCCGGTCGCGCCATGGGGACGCCCATCTACGCCGCGCCGGAGCAGCTGATGGGCGTCGACACGGTGGACGGGCGCTCGGATCTGCACGCCGTGGGTGTGGTCCTCTACCAGATGCTCACGGGCGTGCGCCCCTACGAGGCCAGCAACTTCGCGGACCTCTGCAAGCAGATCGTACGCAAGCCAGCCCCGCCCCTCAGCGCCCAGCTGGGTGAGAGTCCACCTGGCTTCGACCGGGTGCTCGCCCGCGCCTTGGCGAAGTCCCCGGCCGATCGCTATCCGGACGCCGAGAGCATGCTCGACGATCTCGTGCCCCTCGGCGCCGATCCTCCACGGCCTGCGGAGCCCGAGCCGACCGACACCTTCACGGTGGATCTTCGGGCCCTGCGCGCTCGCGAGGCGAGGGACGGACTGGAGCCCTTGCCGGACGACGCCCAGGCGCTGGAGATGAGCGCCGGGGCGAGGCAGCGGGCGCTGGCGTTTCTCGAGAGTTCACTGGGAGCGGAGCGCTGGGAGGAGCTGACGCGTCAGGATCCGAGCCTGGTCCAAGAGCTGGGCGCGGGGCGCCCGTGGTCACCCGAGGGCTCCCTCTTCGGAGCGCTCGATGGCGCGGACGCGCGCTTCTGCGAGGGTGAACATCGGCTCTCGGCGGAGCTCGGCCGGCAGCTCGCGGAGCGTGCCCGGGAGACCGCCCTGGTGTCGCCCGAGAGCACGCCAGAGCTCTTCTTCTCGGGGCTGGCCGAGCTGTGGTCGCAGCACTTCCGGGACGGAGCCGTGCACGTGATCCGTCTGGGGCGCGGCTATGGGCAGGTCGAGCTGCGGGATCACCCTGCTCCTCGGGTGACGCGTTCGGTGATGCTGCTCGGTTTCGTCGAGCGCATGATCGAGATCTGCGGTGGCTTCTCCGTGGACGCCCGCTTGGTCACCTGCGCGGCTCTGGGGGACGGTTGCGACCGCATCGAGGCCACCTGGTCGAGCTGAGCTGTGCCGGATCGCCCGACGGGATCCGCCCGCCCTCTGGGATCCATGGGCGCGGCGCTCCATTGCGCCACACCGGAGGCGCTGCTAGTCCGGCGCCGTGACCCAGGACCGAGAGCACAGCTCGCCCCACGCCATCTCCGCGGCGCCTCCCGGATCCATGCGCGTCCGGCGCACGCTCGCGGTCACGGGCGCCAAGGGGGGAGTCGGCAAGAGCCTGGTCACGAGCAACCTCGCCCTCTACCTGGCCACCATCGGGCGCAAGGTCGTAGCGGTGGACGCCGACGCTGGGGGCGCGACTCTGCACTCCTTTCTGGGTCTCCCGCATCCTGGAGGGATCGCCCCCTTCGCGCCTCCTCGGCCCTCCTTTCGCGCCGAGGCGACCTCCCCGGAGGTGCCCAAGGTTCGCGAGGCGCTGCCCGCGATCGGCGAGCCCATGACGGACGCGGTCCCGGAGGACGCTCCGGCGTCGACGCTCTCGCCCGCGTCCTCGCCCGTGCCGGGCTTGAGCCTGCTCTGGGGAGCGCTGGACGAGCCTCCCGTGGGCGCCCGCGCTCCCCGCTCGCGGCGCCAGCTGCGCGAGCACCTCGAGCGCCTCGACACGGAGTACATCGCGCTGGATCTGGGAGGCGGCACGGCGCCCTCCTTGCTCGACCTCTGGCTCGATGCCGAGATGCCGCTCTTCCTCACCGTGCCCGAACCGCCGGCCATGGAGGGCATGTGGCGTTTCGTGCGCGCCGCCTTCGCGCGTCATCTGCTGCGTGGCGCGGACGCCGACGAACGCAGCGCCTTGCGCGGCCTGCTGCGCTCCCCGCATGGCGCGCCCCCGGCGCGTGATCTCCAGAATCATCCCCTGGTGCGCGGCAGCCGCCTGAGCCAGCGGGTGGAGCGGGCGGTGGCGGAATTTCGCTTCCCCTTCGTCGTGAATCAGACGCGCGTGCGTGGAGATCTCGAGCTCGGCGATTGGTTGATGAGCGCCTCCGAGCGTCGCCTCGGGTTGCGCCTCGACTACCTGGGATACGTCGACTTCGACGACACGGTGTGGACCTGCGTGCGCGCGCGTCGGCCCGTGCTGGTCGAGAGCCCGGGCACCAAGGCCAGCCGCTGTCTGGAGAAGATCGCGCGCAGACTCCTGGCCCTCGACGCCGGCAAGGCGCCCCGTCGCGCGCGTCGCAACGTGCCTCCCGATACGCTGCACGATCTGCTCGAGGTCGATCGGGGCGCCACCGACGAGGAGGTGCGGCGTGCCTACAAGCGGGCGCGCGCGCTCTACGCCCTCGACGCTCTGCCTCGACAGGGGCTCTTCGATGAGCAGGGCCTCGCCGCTCTGCGCGCCCGCCTCGACGAGGCTCACGACGTGCTCCTCGATCCCGCACGCCGTCGCCCCTACGAGATGAGCGTGTTCCCCGCGGCGCCTGCGCCTCGCGCCCGCGAGGACGGCTCGCCCATCAGCCAGACGCCCCTGCCTTCGGCTCCCGAGATCACGCCTCACACCGACTTCACGGGGGCGCTGCTGCGCGCCGTGCGTGAATCCCAGGGTGTGAGCCTGGCGGAGATCTCCAAGCGAACGAAGATCGGTCGCTCCTACCTCGAGGCCATGGAGGCCGACGCGTTCAAGGATCTGCCCGCCGTGGTCTACGTGCGGGGCTTCACGGCTGAGGTGGCCAAGCTCCTGGGGCTCGATCCCGAGCAGGCGTCGCGCACCTACGTGCGTCGCCTCGAGCGGGCGCGCGACGAGGAGGGTCGGCGTTGAGCGCCGAGCTCGCGGCGCCGCTCTGGTTGGCGTCGGCGTCGCCCAGGCGCCGAGCTCTGCTCGCGGGGGTGGGCGTGGCGTTTCGCGTCGAGCCCAGCCGAGCGGACGAGCTGCGGCGGCCCGGGGAGGCCCCGGAGTCCTTCGTCACGCGCGCCGCGTCTGACAAGGCGGCGGAGGTACAGCGGCGTTGCGCCCCAGAGGCGGGGAGCGCCTTCGTGCTGGGCGCCGACACGGTGGTGGTGTGCGGCGAGAGTGTGCTCGGCAAGCCGCGGGACGACGCGCACGCACGCGAGATGCTAGGGGCGCTCTCCGGGGCGCGTCATCGCGTGGTCACCGGCGTCTCGATCTGGAGCGGAGGTGAGGAGTGCGGCCACATCTGCTGCACGAGCGCGCTGCGCTTTCGCGCTCTGAGCGAGCAGGAGATCACCCGCTACATCGCCCTCGGAGAAGGCCAGGACAAGGCCGGCGCCTACGCCGTTCAGGGCGTGGCCGCGGGTTTCGTGGCGGGCCTCGAGGGCTCCTACTCGAACGTGGTCGGCCTGCCCCTCGCCGAGACCCTCGAGCTGATGCGACGCGTGGGTCTGCTCAGGGCCTGGCCGTGAGCCTGGCGCAGCGACTCGACGCCGTGCGCGCACGCATCGCCCGCGCCGCGGAGGCTGCCGGGCGCGCGCCCTCGGACGTGGAGCTGGTGGCGGTGAGCAAGCGTCATCCGCTGTCCTCGATTCGTCAGGCCTACGCCGCAGGTCAGCGTGTCTTCGGCGAGAACTACGTGCAGGAGTGGGTCGCCAAGGCGGACGCTCTGGCCGAGGAGCTGCCCGGGCTGCGCTGGCATTTCGTCGGGCACCTGCAGCGCAACAAGGCGCGACCCCTAGTCGAACGCGGCGCCTGGCTCGAGACCCTCGACTCGCCAAAGCTGGTTCGGGCGCTGGCGCGTCACGTCGTGGACTCCCCCATATCCGTGTCGATCCAGGTCAACGTGGCTCGCGAGCCCCAGAAGAGTGGTGTCCTGCCCGAGGCCCTGCCTGAGTTGGTGGACGTCGTGCGCGGCGAGCCGCGCTTGCAGCTCGAGGGCCTGATGACCGTGCCTCCAGCCCAGGTCGACCCTCACATGGCGCGCCCGCACTTCGCCCAGCTGGCGGAGCTCGCCAGAGTCCATGGCTTGCCCTCGCTGTCCATGGGTATGAGCGCGGACCTCGAGCTAGCCATCGCCGAGGGCGCCACCCACGTGCGGGTGGGCACGGCCATCTTCGGGCCGCGTCCGGCCTGAGACGTCGGGCCTCCGCTCCTACTCGAGGGCGAGCTTCGCCTTGGCCTCGGCACCGAGCACGGCCGCGCGCTGGGTCGCTGCCTCCACCGCGTCGATCAGGGTGGTGCGCAGGCCCCCGGCCTCGAGCGTGTGCAGGCCCGCGATGGCGGTGCCTCCGGGGCTCGTCACCTGATCCTTGAGTTGGCCCGGGTGGGCGCCCGTGTCGATCAGCAGCTTGGCGGAACCGAGCACCGTCTGGGCGGCCAGGCGTAGGGCCTGGTCGCGCCGCAGGCCGACCTTCACGCCGGCGTCGGAGAGCGCCTCGATCACCAGGAAGATGTAGGCCGGACCCGAGCCGCTCAGGCCGGTGGCGGCGTCGAGCAGCGACTCGTCCATCACCTCCGTCATGCCCACGGAGGCGAAGATGCGCTGGGCGATGGCCAGGTCCTCCGCCGTGGCGTGGGCGCCCGCAGCGATGGCCGTGGCGCCCGCGTCGACCAGCGCCGGTGTGTTGGGCATGGTGCGCACCACCCGCGTGCCCTCGGGCATGCGCGCCTCGATGGCGCCGACGGGGACGCCCGCGGCGATGGAGATCAAGAGCGTCTCCGGGTCGACCGCCTCGGCCACCTCGGGCAGCACCCGATCGAAGACCTGGGGCTTGGTCGCGAGCAGCACGACGTTCGCCCAGCGCACAGCCTCGGCGTTGTCGCGTCCGACGCGGATGCCGTGGTCGGCCCGGAGCTCGTCCAGCCGCTCCTGCCTGGGGTCCGTGGCCCAGATCTCGTCCTGGGCCGCTCCCGCTCGCAGCAGACCCTCGAGGATGGCGCCCGCCATGTTGCCCGCGCCGATGAAGGCGATCTTTCGTTTCAGCTGCATGCCGCCCCCATACCACGACGGGGCGCCCTGGCGTAGGCCGCTTCGCCTGGTGCGTGGCTGTGGTATGTCGGTGCGGTGTCGGATTCTGCCCATCGTCTTCGAGGCATGCTCGAGCGCTACCTGTCGGCGCGAGCGCAGCTCTGTGTGGACGAAGCGCGCGGCGCGGAGCCCGTGGCCGGCGCACTCGAGCTGTCCCAGCGCTTCGCCTTTCTGGCTAGCGACGAGGCCCGCGAGTTGGCCTCCGAGCTCAGACCGAGCGTCGCGGTCGAGGCGCAGGAAGCGCGCGCCATGCTCGCCCACCTGGCCGTTTTCCGGCAGCTGGAGGCTCGGGCCAGGCGCCGGCGGATCCTCAGCCAGGTCTTCTCCGAGAGCTTCGTCGTGCGAGGGCAGCCCATGGACTGGGCCGAGCTGCCGCCGAGGTGGTCTCGCGGTCAGTCGCCTCCTGGGCTGGACGCTGGGCTCGCGGACGCCGTCACTCCGCGTCTGCGCGAGCTCTCAGAGCTCCAGCGCGTTTCCCTCGGCGGGGCGCCGGCCGAGGTCGCCACGGAGGCGCGGGCGTGGCTCTCAGCCACGGACGATCTGCACCAGGCCGCGCGCGCGCATCTGGCCCCCGAGGCTTCGGAGTGCGGTGCGCTGCTGGCGGCCTTCGCCGAGGCCTCCCCCTGGCGTCCTCGGGGTCGCATGCGGCGCGCCGCCGAGCGGCTCTTGCCCTTGGGGCTCTCCTCGCTGCTCCGGCGTGTGCAGCTGCTGCCGCCTCGACGGGACGCGCTGCTGGCGGTGCGCGTGCTGAGCGTTCGCCCTCCTCACGATCTGCGCATGGCCCCGCCCCCGGCGGATCTCGGCATGCTCTCGGAGCTCGCCGCCGCCCAGGCCGTGGGGCAGGCGGTGGCGCAGCTCTTGGTGGCTCCGGCCTTGCCCGCGGCCCTGCGTTGGGACTCGGAGCACAGCGTCGCCCAGGCCTTCGGTGGACTCTCGGCGCAGGTGCTGCTCAGCCCCGAGTCCCTGTCCGGGTGTCTCGGCGCGAGGGAGCGCGAGCCGCAGCGTCGGCGCCTGGGTGCGCTGCTGGTGATGGGCGTTCGGCTGGCGGCGGGCTACGCCATTTGGGCCAGCATGGAGCGCTCCCTAGAGCGGGCGGGAGAGTGCCTGAGCCGCGCCCTCGGCCTGAGCGTCGAGCCCGCCCTCGCGCTGCTGCTCGCGCCGTGTCCGGGGGACGCCGCGGCTCTGTTTCGAGGTGCGCGCGATGCCCTCGGCCTGTGGGTCGCGCTGCGCGAGCGTCTGGACGAAGATTGGTATCGAAATCCACGCGCTGCCGAGGCGCTGCGCGCCGCCGGAGCCCGTGGCGCGGGGCTCAGCTCGGGGGCCTGGTTGGATGAACTCGGCGGCGGCGAGCAGGACGCGCTGCGGAGGGCCCATGAGCTCTTCCCCGGCTGAATCGGCCGCCGGATCCGCGACCCGGCGGAGCGATTGCACATGACCTTCCGTCCGGCTCGGGCTAGGAGTTCATGATGCAATCGACGGAGATCTTTCGTGCGCGTCGGGAGGAGTTCGCCC
>JAADHO010000348.1 GCA_013151775.1 Deltaproteobacteria bacterium
ACTCTCCCACGCTCGGACGCAGCAGCTCGGTGGCCGCACCCAGGGCGGTCCAACCCAGCAGACAGATCAGGGCAGCCTCCAGCCAAGCGTGCTGGCCCAAGCTCAGCACCGCGTGGGCCATGAGGCCAAAGGCCAGGACAGCCAAGGACGCCCCCGAGAACTCGCGTAACCAACGCATCACCGCCAAAGTATAGTCCGTCTCCAGCCGCCGGACGATTTCAAAGCGCCCTCCGCGCTACGCCATGCCATAGCCCTTGAGCTTCTTGTGCAGGCCTTCGCGGGTGATCCCGAGGGTCTTGGCCGTGGCGCTCTTGTTGTTGCCGTGCTCGGCCAACGCCTCACGCAGCAGCTGCTTCTCGACCTGCACCACCATCTGCTTGAGCGTGCCCTTGGCCGGGCGAACGCGCGCCACCGTGCTCTTGGATTGGAGGATGCGCGGGCTCAGGTGATGCGCCTGGGCGAACTCCTGGTCGTCCACCTGAATCACCAAGCGCTGCACCTCGTTCTGCAGCTCACGCACATTGCCGGGCCAGGCGTAGCCCGTCAGCAGCTCCAAGGCCTCCTGGGAGAAGCCGCCGAGGCTGCGACCGAACTCGGCGGCGTAGCGTCCCAGAAAATGATTGGCCAAGAGTGGGATGTCGTCGCGGCGCAGGCGCAGGGGCGGGAGCTGCAGCGGGAAGACCTTGAGTCGATAGAAGAGGTCCTCCCGGAAGCGCCCCTCGGCGACCTCTTTCTCGAGATCGCGATTGGTGGCGGCGACGATGCGCACCTCCACGCGCTTCGTGCGGCTCGCGCCCACGGGCCGAATCTCGCCCTCCTGCAGCACGCGCAGCAGCTTCGCTTGCAGCGCCAAGGGCATCTCCCCGACCTCGTCGAGGAAGAGCGTCCCCTCGTCGGCCAACTCGAAGAGCCCCTTCTTGTCCTCCGTCGCCCCCGTGAAGGCGCCCTTCTTGTGACCGAAGAGCTCGCTCTCGAGCAGATTCGCGGGCATGGCCGCGCAGTTCTGGGCCACGAAGAGCTTGTCCCGTCGACAGGAGCGGTAGTGGGCGGCGCTCGCGACCAGCTCCTTGCCGGTGCCCGTCTCGCCTTCGATCAAGATGGTGACGCGTGTGTCCACCACCTTCTCGAGCTTGGCGAAGAGCTCCTTCATCACCTGACTATCACCCAAGATTCCGTCGACGCGGCGGCTCTCCTCGCGACGCTTGAGGTAGACGTTCTCCGTGCGCTGACGCTCCTCCGCGACCCGCAACCGCTGCACCAAGCGCGCGTGGGCGAAGGCCTGACTGGCCGCCTGGGCGAGCACGGCGAGGATGTCGAGATCCGGCTCTCGGAAGATGCCGCTGGCCCCGCGGTTGTCGACCTGCAGCACGCCCGCGATATCCTCACCCTGCCACAGGGGGACGCCCAACGTGGAGAGGATCTGCGCGGCCATCAACGAGGCCGTCTCGCCCACGTCTCGCCGAGCATCCGCCGCGAGCACGGCCGCCCGCGCCTCGACCACCTTGCGGAAGACGGAACGCGTGATCGGGATCGACTCGCCGGAGGGCAAGCCCTCCCGCACCGCCGTGCGGATGGGCACATAGCGCGAGGAGCGCCGAGACTTTCCGCGCTCGTCCTGCTCACGCAGCGCCACGGTGACGTGCGTGGCTCGGGGCAAGAAGCGGAACACCTGCGACGCCACGGCGCCCATCACCTCCGAGATACCCTCGGCGGCGCTGATGCATTTCTGCGCCTCGTAGAGCCCCTGGAGCAGCTCGTGATCCGCGCCGACCTTCTGCTCCACGGCGCCGAGCTCTTCCGCCGAACGCATGGAGACGATGCGGGCGCTGTCTTCCTCGTCGTCGGTGTCGAAGCGAATGCGAATCGCCTCCGCCTCTTCACCCAGCACGATGGTGTCCCCCGAGAGGAGCACGAACTCACGGCCCGGCGCCTCCGCCAGATCGAAGCACTGCCCACCCCGCTCCACGCGTGTGCCGTTGGTCGCGTGATGGTCGCGCAACACGTAGCCGTCCCCCACGAAGACCAGCGAAGCGTGCTCGCCAGAGACGTGGACGGCGGAGAGCGTGAGCTCCGACGACGCGGCCCGCCCCAGACGCACGAGATCGGCGTCGGACTCCACGATGGTCCCGGCGTCCTCGCCGCTGAGGACCTCGAGTCGAAGCACTTAGCGGCTGCCCAGGCGCGCGCGCAGGCGAGCCTCGATCGGCAGCGCCTCCTTGCTGAACTGCCCCCACACGGCGCGACCTTCCTCGGTCTCGCGCAGGTGCTCGATCTTGTCGATAGCCGCCTGATCGCCCTGGGTCGCCACGTGGTCTAGGGCCGACACGGAGGCCAAGCGCACCTCGATCTCCCGGTGATCGAGCTTGGACACCAGGGCCGCGATGACCTCGGCGTTGTCCACTCCGAAGCGACCCACCATGTAGGTCGCCTTGGTGACGATCTGCTTGTCCGCGTCGCCCAGCTTGCCGATCCAGCAGGCGATGTCCTCGTCGCAGGCGTCGGCGGCCGCCAGCACGGGCTCGTTCTGCGCGAAGCTCTCGCGATAGCCCCCATCCTCGCTGACGGGCTCACTCGCGATGAACTGACGTAGCGTCCTGGCCTCGGCCTTGTTGGCCAGCATCGCGTAGGCCGTCACCGCCTCGAGCCGCACTTGAGGGTGTTGATCCCGGTCGTTGGCCTGCGCCAAGAAGAAGGGCAGCATGCCCGCGTCATACAGGTGACGCATGGCGGCGATCAGCTGGGCACGAGCTGCGGCACCTTCGAAGCCCTCGGGCATCTCGCCGTAGACGCGCTTCAGTACCTCACGCAGCTGCGCCCCCTGAGCGTCCGGCAGGTTCAGGCGCACTAGGGCGACCGCGGCCGAGGCCTTGCGCTTCCAGTCGTCGTTCTGCGTCTCCAGCACCAAGGGCTGGAAGCTCTCGGCCAAGCCCAGGGCGCCCAGGGCGAAGGTGGCCTCACCGCTGATCATCGCCGGCACGGACATCTGGTCCGCGGCGTGGGCGTCTCGGGCGCGCACCGCCTCGATGTACTGCGTGACGATGGCGTTGGCCTCCTCGTTCTCGCCCCGCAGCAGCGCGAGCAGCGGCTGGAGCGACGGCCGCCCGATGCGCACGAGGGCCTCCGCGGCCACGTCGTTCATGCGCATGGCGGGGTTGTTGGGCGCGAAGAGGTAGAGGGCCTTGATCATGCTCGGGACGACCGAGGCGTCCGCGAACTCGCCGAGCTTCTGGGCCGCCATGCGGTTGATCAGAAACGGCTGCGCCTCCTCCTGAGCGAGCATCACCCGCGTCAGGGCCGGGATCGCGGCCGGATTCTTCAGAGCCCCGAGGGCGCGCAGGTAGGCGATGCGCATGCGGTTGTCATCCCCGCGACTGCCCGTGACCTTCTCGAGCGCCTGGGCGATCTTGGTGATGGTCTCGGCCTGCTTGTCCGCGGGCACATCCATATACTGGATCGTCTTGGCGGCGAGGATGGCGTGCTCTTCGTTCACTTCCATACGCCAGTTCAACGCCTCGAAGAGCGCGGGCAGGCTGCGCGGATCGCGCATCTCCGACAGCAGCTGCATGATCGCGAGGCCGTTCTGCGAGTCCTCTGGATGATCGATGTAGGTCTGGGTCAGACGCTCCACCGAGGCGTCGGCGATGGCCTTGACGGCAGCGTTGGCGCGATCCCCGTCGTGGTCCGCCAGAGTGTTGGTGTACACGCGCTGGATATTGGTGATCGCGTTCTGCCGGCGCACGGGATCGGAGAGTTCCCCTGCCTGACCCGCGACGTCGTCGGGATCCGCGTGGCAGCCGCCCAAGCTCGCCGAGAGGATCACGCTCGCGCAGAGCCCGAAGAGGATGGACGAGCGCCCGTGGGCACCCAAGGTTCGTAGTCGCTGCTTCATGGCCACACCTCCGAAGCGCGGCTCACGCCGCCGCCCCCGATTCGTAATCTCCGAAAGTAAGGGCCGGTGCCACCGACCCTCTCCAGACCGCCGCGGCCCGCTTGGACCCCGACGCTCGACACCAGATTCCGCTCACTTTTCGGGCACTAAGGGCCCCATGGCGGGATCGCGCGACGATATGCGCACCTCGAAGAGACTGTCAACGCTGATTCACACCGTCATCGGCCCCGGCCTGCCCCGCGGGCTCGAAATCCCAACGCAGGTCGACGCTGCCGAGGGCGCCCGTGAAGCGCAGGATCACGTAGCGAGCGTCCATCGGGATGGTGGGCGTGCCGTCAGCGTGGGAGACGGGGAAGACGATGCGAAACGCCTGGCGCTGCACCGAGACGCTGGGGAAGTAGGTGCTCTCCACGGCGCCGGGACGACGGACGCGCTCGATGCCCACCGGCGTCATGCTGCGCCCTCGCTCGTCGACCAGCAGCACACGCCAGGCGGACTGTCGCCCCGTGAGGTTGCTCTGCCGGTAGCGCTCCCCCGCGAGGGTGACGAAGAACCGATGCCGATTCCTGCTGTCCGCGAGGCTGGCGCGCAGCATGGCCTCCCGCTCGACGGGCCCGAGCCCGTAGTCCCGCGCATAGCGCACGACGTAGGCCCAGCGGAACTCCCACGACTCGAAGGTGCCCGTGACGTGCAGCACGCTGTGCATGCGGCTCCAAGCGAAGTCGTCCTCGGTGCGCGTCCAGGCCTGGTAGATGCGCTCGTAGTCGCTGGCCGTGAAGGCCCGCGGGTGAGGACGCAGGGAGATGGACTGGGTCGCGCATCCCCACACCAGCACCAACGGCAGGCAGGCCCAGAGCAGACGCGCGCGGCTCACGACGCCCCGGGGGCCGCGGGGCCGAGAAAGTCAGCCCGAGAGAAGAGCGAGGCGAAGGGCACGTCGGCGCCCCGAATGGCGTCGGCGCCGCCCTCGAGTCGGTCTACGACGGCCAGCACACCGACCACCTCGAGGCCCTCGCCGCGCAGCACCTCGAGCGCCGCCAAGGTCGACCCGCCCGTGGTGACGACGTCCTCGATGATCGCCACGCGAGCCCCCGACGCGAGACCGGAGGCGCCCTCCACGAGCTTGCGCGTGCCGTGATCCTTGGCCGCCTTGCGCACGTAGATCGCGTCCACGGCTAGCCCCCGGCGAAAGCTCTCCGCCGCCACCGCCGACGCCAAGGGGCAGCCTCCGAGCACCACCCCCGCGACCGCGTCGAGCTCACCGAAGGCCTCGTTCAGCGCCGTCAGCAGCCGCGCCCCGAGCAGGGCGTGACCTTCGGCGAGCAGCGCGGTCTGCTTCACGTCGATGAAGAAGTCGCTCTCGCGCCCCGAGGCCAGACGCACGCGGCCGGCTCGATAGCTGCGTGTGCGGAGGAGTTCGAGCAGTCTCGGCATCGACGGCAGGATGGCCCCTCTCCCGAGCTTAGGCAATCCCGAGGCGACCCCAGCTGGCGCGGCGCCGGGATCAGCCACGGGGATCCCCGCGGCGCCGGGCCACGACACGACCCAAGCTCGGCATCTCCAGGCCGACAGGCGACGTAGCCCGCGGCTCATCGAGCTCCGAGGCGTGGACCTCGCCGACGAGCTCCGCCGCGGGGCCGAGCTCGGGCGCTCGACGCGTCCAGAGCTCCCCCTCGAGGCGCCCGCGCAGCACGAGCCGGCGCGCACGCACGGCCCCCTTCACCAGCGCCCCCTCTGCGATGGTCAGCCTGCCGGCGACCGAGAGCGCGCCCTCGACTCGACCCGAGACCTGCAGATCCCCCGAGGTCTCGAGGCTGCCCTGAAGCAGCGCGCGCGCCTCGAGCCGAGACGGGCCGGAGCGCACGCACGCCGAGGAAGCCGAAGCCGCCGAGCGGTCCGACCAGAAGCGCACGCTGCCGTCGAGGGTCGCGCCATCCGAGAGCTCCAGCGCCAGGCAGCACACGTCCCCTCGCAGGCGCCCGCCGGCTGCCACATGCAGCTCACCCTCGAGGGTGATGTCCCCGAAGACCTCTCCGGCGATCCCCATGTCCCCGGCGCCGTCGAGCGTGCCTCGCAGCACGGCGTCGGGGCCGATCCATGTTCCTGCTGGGAAACCCCCGGTCACGGCCCAGCCTATCACGCCCGGCGACTCGCGCGCGCGCATCCAAGTGGTAACGTGCCGCCCCCTGGACCGTCGTAGAGCGAACCCTCGGAGTCCCATGCCGCCACTCGACCCCCACGCCCGCCTCTCGGGCCCCCGTGACCTGCTCGCCCCCTTCCACGCCGCGGAGAAGCCGCGCGCGCGCTGGCGTGTGGGCACCGAGGCCGAGAAGTTCGGTGTGCACCGCACCGACGGCAGCCCCGTGGCCTTCGAGGGCCCGCGCGGTGTGCGACGCGTGATGGAGTTGCTGACCCAGCGTCATGGCTGGCAGCCCCACAGCGAGGTCGCAAACGGAGAGACCATCTCTCTGCGGCGCGCGGGTGCGTCGATCACGCTCGAGCCAGGAGCTCAACTCGAGCTCTCGGGTGCGCCCCTCTCGACCGTGCACGAGACCCACGCGGAGCTGCGCGATCACCTGGCCGAGTTGACGGACGTCTCGCGCGAACTCGACCTCGCCTGGCTCGGCCTCGGTTTCCACCCTCTGGCCACCCAGGCGGAGCTGCCCTGGGTCCCGAAGCTGCGCTACTCCGTCATGCGCCAGTACCTGCCGACGCGTGGGACGCGTGGCCTCGACATGATGCGCCGCACGGCCACGGTGCAGGCCAACTTCGACTACTCGGACGAGGCGGACGCACTGCGCAAGCTGCGCATCTGCCTGCGGCTCTCTCCCATCGTGACCGGGCTCTTCGCCAACAGCCCCTTCCTCGAGGGGCGGGACGCGGGGGACCGCAGCGCGCGGGCGCGGGTCTGGCTCGATGTCGATCCGGATCGCGCGGGCCTGCTGCCCTTCGCCCTGCGGGACGGAGAGCTCGGCTACGCCGACTACGTCGAGTGGGCTCTGGACGCGCCCATGTTCATGCTGCGCCGCGAAGACCGGGTGATCCACAACACGGGCCAGACCTTCCGCGACTACCTCGCCCACGGCTTCGAGGACGCGCACGCCACCTTCGACGACTGGGAGACGCACCTGAACACCCTCTTCCCGGAGGTGCGCCTGAAGCGCACCCTCGAGCTGCGCGGCGCGGACAGCCAGAGCACGGAGATGAGCTGCGCCCTACCGGCCGTGTGGAAGGGGCTGCTCTATGAACCCACCGCGCTAGACGCCGCCGAGAAGCTCAGCGCAGAGCTCGATGCCGATGAGCTCTTGCTCTCGCGGGGCACGATCGCCGAGAAGGCCCTGGGCGCGGAGCTCGGCGGCCGACCCGTCGCGGAGTGGGCGCGCGAGCTGCTGAGCATCTCCCGCTCGGGTCTCGAACAGCTCGCTGAGCTCGATGACGAAGGACGCGACGAGGCGATCCACCTCGAGCCCATCGAGGCCTTGGCGGAAGAGGGGCTGTGCCCGGCCGACCTACTGCGCCGGAACGTGACGCCGGGGCCCCAGTTCGTCGAGGGGCTGCTCGAGCACGCGCAGATCTGAGCGCGGTCGTCAGCGGATGGTGATGCGTGCCCAGGCGCGCTTGCCCGCCTTGACCACGTAGGGGCCGCCCGCGGGGAGCTTGTGATCGACGTCGCCGATGCGCTCGCCATCGACCGAGACGGCGCCCTGCTGGACGCGCCGCCGGCCGTCGCTGTTGCTCTTGGCGAGACCCGCCTGCGCCAGCGCCTTGGGCAGCCACAACTCACCCGCCTCGCTCGCGAGCTCGTGCTCGGGCATGTCGTCCGGCACCCCACGCCTCGAGAACTGGGCCAGGAAGGCGCGCTGGGCCTCGTCGGCGGCGGCCTCGTCGTAGTAGCGCGCGACGAGCTCTCTGCCCAGAGCGAGCTTGGCGTCGCGTGGGTTGGTCTGCCCCGAGTCGCAGTCGGCGCGGAGCGAGGCGATGTCTTCGGCGGCGCGGGCGCTGAGCAGCTCGTAGTAGCGCCACATCAGCCCGTCGGAGATGCTCATCAGCTTGCCGAAGATCTCCAAGGGCGCCTCGGAGACGCCGATGTAGTTGTCGAGGGATTTGCTCATCTTGGCGCCCACGACGCGCCCCTCTTCGAGCCGCGCGCTCGTGCCCTCGAGGATCGGCGTGGTCATCACGATCTGTGGAGCGAGCCCCACCTCGCGCATCACGTCTCGACCGACCATCAGGTTGAAGAGCTGGTCGGTGCCGCCGAGCTCCACGTCGCACTCGAGGTGGACGGAATCCCACGCCTGCGCCAAGGGATAGAGCAGCTCGTGGATGGAGATGCTCGCGTGCTCGGCCCAGCGCTTCTTGAAGTCGTCGCGCTCCATCATGCGCGCGAGGGTGTAGCGCCCGGCGAGGCGCACGACGTCGTCGAAGCGCATCTCGCTCAGCCACTCGCGGTTGTAGACGACACGCGTGCGCTCGGGGTCGAGGATCTTGAAGGCCTGCTCGGCGTAGCTCTTGGCGCCCGCCTCGATCTGCTCGCGCGTGGGCACGGGGCGGGTCGCGGAGCGCCCGGTGGGGTCGCCGATCTGCGCCGTGAAGTCGCCCACGACGAAGATCACCTCGTGCCCCAGCTCTTGGAACTGACGCATCTTGTTCATCAGCACGGTGTGCCCGAGGTGCAGATCGGGGCGCGTTGGATCGAAGCCCGCCTTGATCGTCAGCGGGCGCCCGAGGCGCAAGCGCGCGAGCAGCTCCTCGCGAACATGCAGGTCGACCACGCCACGCTCGAGCTCGGCGAGCTGCGCTTCGGGGGTCACGAGACCTCTGGAGTGGCGCGACCTGTGGCGGCGAGATGAGTGTCGACGACCATCGGCTCAACCCTCGGGAGAGGCATCGTCGGACTTCGGGGGGGCGCTGTCCACCAGCTCCTTGAGCTCCTTGCCCACCTTGAAGAAGGGCTGCCGCTTGGCCGGCACATGCACCTGCTCCTCGGTGCGCGGGTTGCGACCCGTGTAGCTCTTGTAGTGCCGCACGGTGAAGCTACCGAAGCCTCGAATCTCGATGCCCTCGTCGCGCTCGAGCGCCTGCGTCATCGAATCGAAGACGCAGTTCACCACCTGCTCCGCCCGGCTCTTGGTGACATCCGTGCTCCGGGCCACTCGGTCAATCAGCTCCGACTTCGTCATCCACCACCTCGCGGGAGGCCGAGTATAGCCGGCGCCTCGCCGCAGGCAATAGCGCAGGCGAGAGCGCGAGGCGGAGGTCGACCGGCTCCTAGAAACCCGCCTGCTTCCACTCTCCGCCGGCTCACGCGCACGATCAGGGCGCGCCCCGTATCACCGCTCGAGGCCGGCGCGTGGCTGGAGATCGATGGCCGTGATCTGGTCGGCGCTGATGGTCACCTCGGCGTGGCTCAGGAGCGTGAGCGGATCCCCCGGCATGAGCCGCCCGAACGCATCCACGACGAGCGACCCGGGCGCGAGGTTCGGGATCGCGAAGCGGCCGCTCGCGTCGGTGAAGGTCAGGGCGGGATCCGGGTCGAACCCGGTGAAGTAGACGACGCCGTCGGTGCTCGCGCCGTGGCGGATGACGACGTTCCCGGTCCCGAACACGTCACAGTCGTGGACCGCACCGATCAGGATCCCGGTGCCCGGCTCGAGCGCGACCGAGGCCGCCGCCGCTGCGGCGTCTCTCTCCTCTGCCGTGGTCAGCCAGACCCACCCCGCGACTGCGGTGTTCGTGTAGCGGAGGCTCGAGAAGATCGTGACGTCGAGGAAGCCGTCCGCGCGGAGGCTCACCCAGCCCTCGAAGCCGGCCGGCCGCACCGGCACCGAGATCAACA
>JAADHO010000347.1 GCA_013151775.1 Deltaproteobacteria bacterium
CGCCCAACGCCGCCGCCTTGCTCGCGGAGGTCGCCCAGCTGCAGGCCAGCCTGGGCGCTTCGGGGCAGCCGAGCCTCGCGCAGCCGGCTCTCGCGCGCAGCGTGCCGCCCACCGCCGCCATGGCCCAGACTCCGCCACCGTTCGACTCTCCCCTGGTCACTCCGTCCGGGACGGGTCCGTCTACAGCTGGCGGATCCGCGGCCAGCATGCAGGCGGCTCCTGCTCCCAAGACGGAGGCTCGCTTCGGGCTGCTGCTCGGTGGCGGGATCGGTCTGCTCTTGCTGCTCTTCGCGGGGGCCACGGCGGGAGGCGTGTACCTGCTCACCCGTCGCGACTCCTCATCATCCGCCGACGGTCCTCGCGCGGGTTCTCTGGGGCCGGGTGATCAGACCATTCCGTCCGGGGAGTATGCCGATCGATACGAGTTCGACTGGCCCGAGGGGACCCAGGTTCATCTGGAGCTGCGCTCCTCGCAGTTCGATCCCTACCTGATCGTCAAGCCTCCCAGCGGGAGACAGCTCAACAACGACGACGCCTCGCCGGGCGACCGCAGCGCCGCGCTCGATTTCACGGCGTCTCCCGGAGGTCGTTGGCGGGTCCTCGCCACCAGCTACAGCGCCGGCGAGGTGGGCGACTACCAGCTCCTGGTCAAGACTGGAGCGGGCATGTAACGACTCGCTCGATGGGGCGTATCGTCTCTGGGTAGGGAGTTGTCTTCGGCCCTCGGGACTCTTGATGTTCGCCAGTACACAACCACTCGCCCGCTGCCATTTCGTCTGGCGCTCTGATAGCGTCCGCCGCCATGGCGGCACCGCAGCCGAAGCTGGATCCCACGGACGAGGAGCTGATGCGCAAGTACGTCGACGGAGACGCCGACGCATTTCGCCTGCTCTTCGAACGCTACGGCCCGATCTTGCTGCGTCTCACGCGACGGCATCTGCGAGACGACGAGCTCGCGCGGGAGATCGTGCAGCAGACGTTCTTTCAGCTGCATCGCGCCCGCAACGATTTTCGTCAGGATTCACGCCTGCGTCCTTGGGTGCTGACGATCGCCATGAACCTGGTGCGCGAGCATTGGCGTCGCAAGAAGCGTCGCAAGATGAGCGAGCTCGACGAGACTCGTCACGCCGCACCGGAGCCCGTGCGCTCACCCCTCGAGACGAGTCAGCGCGCGGCCCAGCTTCGGGAGGCGATGAGCAAGCTGCCCGAGAGTCAGCGCGTCGTGGTGGAGCTGCATTGGTTTCAAGAGCGCCCGTTCTCCGAGGTGGCCGAGATCGTGGGCAGCACGGAGGGCGCCGTTCGCGTGCGCGCCCACCGCGCCTACAAGAAGCTCGAGGCGTGGCTCAGCGCGGAGATGCGCTCATGACGTACTGTGAACGTTCCCGGGCTCATGGGTGTTCGAGATGAACACGAAGGAAACGAGCGGCATGGACGAAGAGCTCGACCCAGAGGTCGCGGCCTTCTTGCGCGAATGCGACGAGGCGTCGGGGGAGGTCTCCTCCGATGACCTGAGCGGGATGCTCTCCTCCATCGAGGCGCAGGTGAGCCGATCCGAGAGCGGCACGGGGAGCTGGCTGAAGAGCCGGTCGACCCGGACGCGTCGCGCCCTCGCCGTCGCCTCCTTCATCGCCCTCAGCCTGTTCGCGTTCTTCGCCATGGATGGACGAGGACTCACCAACCTTCCCCTGTGGGCCGTGGGCGTGTGCTTGGGTTCACTAGGCCTGATGATCGTGCTCAGCCTGTGGGTCGCCCTGCGTCCGCTGCAGGCGCCCGCGCTCTCCACGGGCGCTGTCACGGCTCTGGCGGCGCTCTCCGTGGGTTGCGCCGTCGTGGTGGCGTTCATCCCCCAGGCGGCGCACCACAGCAGCGCAGGGAGCGCTGGTCTGTTGGCGTCTCCCTGCATGTACATGGGGCTCTTGATCGGCCTGCCCGTGTATGCCCTGAGCCGAGTCTTGGACCGCGGCTCTCGTCTGTCGAGCGTGCTGGCCGCCAGCGCCGCGGGGCTCACCGGCAATTTCGTGCTGGCGCTCAACTGCCCCATTCACGATCCGCGGCACATGCTGCTGGGTCACGCCTCGGTGGTCGTGCTCTTCATCGTCGGCGTAGTGCTCGTGCGCGCCGTCGAGTCTCGCCTGCGCGTCCAGGGGTAGATTCGCCTGGGCGAGCCTTGGCTTTGCGGCGCGACCGAATGCGGCTAGAACCTGCGCCCCGGCCTTCACGCCGAGCGAGGAGCAGCATGGTCGACACGAACGAGCAGTGGACGGTGAAGCAGGCGCGCGCGCTCTATGAGCTGCCTCTGACGGAGCTCGTCTTTCGTGCCCAGAGCACCCACCGCGATCATCACCCGCCGGACGCCGTGCAGCTCTGCACGCTGCTCAGCGTCAAGACCGGCGGCTGCGCGGAGGACTGCTCCTACTGCCCCCAGAGCGCGCGCCACGGAGACGTCGAGGCCGAGCCGCTGCTCGACGTGGAGGAGGTGCTCGCTCGCGCCCGCGCCGCGAAGTCCTCCGGAGCGACTCGCTTCTGCATGGGCGCCGCGTGGCGACGCGCCCGCGGAGGCGCCGACTTCGAGCGCGTGCTCGCCATGGTGCGCGGCGTGCGGTCGTTGGACCTCGAGGCCTGCGTCACCTTGGGAATGCTCGACGCGGATCAGGCGCTCGCGCTCGCGGAGGCTGGGCTCACGGCCTACAACCACAACCTCGACACCTCCAAGGAGTTCTACGGAGAGGTGATCACCACGCGCTCCTTCGAGGATCGGCTCGACACCCTGAGCAAGGTCAGCGGCGCGGGCATCCGTGTGTGCTCGGGAGGCATCATCGGCATGGGTGAGAGCGTGGGCGATCGCCTGGGTCTGCTCGTCACCCTCGCCAACCTCGAGCCGCGCCCCGAGAGCGTGCCGATCAACGCGCTGGTGCCCGTCGCGGGGACGCCCCTCGGGGATCGGCCGAGGGTCGATCCCTTCGATCTCGTGCGCATGTGCGCCTTGGCGCGGCTGATGCTCCCCAAGGCCACCGTGCGTCTCTCGGCGGGGCGCTCCGAGCTCAGCCGTGAGGCGCAGCTGCTCTGCTTCATGGCGGGCGCCAACAGCATCTTCTATGGCGACAAGTTGCTGACCACGGGCAACCCCGACACCGCTGACGATCTCGCCCTGCTGCGCGACGCGGGCCTGCGCCCCATGCGCGCAGACGAGTGCGCGGCCGACGAGCACGCGGCGCCGAGTCCCACGCCTCGCGCCAGCGCCTAGCGCCGACCCAATCGGCCTCTGAAGCCGCCCACTCGCTGCATGCGCCAGCGGCCCGCCACCCGCACCAAGCCCACGACCGTGCGCGCGCCGGTGAGCGTGAAGGGCAAGCTGCGCCGCTCGCCGAGCAGATTGATCCGCACCTCTCCCTCGATGCGCTCTCCGGCGTCGCCGTCGCGGCGTGAGATCTCGATGTAGTAGCTGCCGCGTGCCGCTCGACGCAGGCCGAGGCGCTCCTCGCCCTCGCGCGCCGCCTCGTCTCCGACCACGCTCGTGCGGCCGCCCATCCAGCTCAGGCGCGTACCCTGTGGGGTGATCACGCTGAGGTCCAGATCTTCTCCACCGCGCCAGCTCGCGCGCAGCATCAGCTCACCGCGCACACGCTCGTTCACGCTGCGATTCGATCGCTCCTCCGCGCGCCGACGGCTGCGCTCGTCTGGCAAGAGGGCGAGCAGACGCTCGGCGCCATCACGCTCGCCCAGCGCACGCTCGCAGCGCACGGCTCTGCCGATGGAGTCCGGGTCGCCCTTGCGAATCTCCGCGATGGCCACTCGGTGGCTGCAGGCTCGGCGCGCATCGCCGGAGCGCTCGAAGGCCTTGGCGAGCCGCTCCTGAAGACGCAGGTTGTCTGGCGCGAGGTCCACGACGCCCGTCAGCTCACGCAGCGCCGAGTCCGCGTCTCCCTGTCGACCCAAGAGATCGCTGAAGTAGGTCAGCGCCTCCGGATCGAGCCGGTCGCGCTCCATCCAAGACTCGACCACCTCACGTGCCCGCTCGAGCTCGCCCGCTCGTGACAGGGCGCGCACCAGGGCGCGGTGACGGTCGCGGCTGTTCGGCTCCTGGCGCAAGGCCGTCTCGGCCCGCGCCACCGAGTCCTCGTCTCTGCGGAGGCGTCGTCGCGCGGAGCTCGAGTCTTCGATGAACCCCTCTCGATGCCACACGCGCCGCATCCACATGCCTCCGCGCCGAGTCGCCGGAGGTCGTCGACTGCTCGCGCGCATTCCGACGGTGTTGCGCTCTCGCCGCGGCTCGTCCGTGAGCAGGTTGGCGTCGGGCGCCCGCCTGCTCGCCATGGCGCTGCTGTCACTGCGGACACTGGGAGGGCGGCGTCTGGCCTCCCGTGAGGCGCTTCGTCCGCGTCTCGCGGCGCCAGCGCTCGCGTAGCCCAGGCCGCTCAGGGCCGCCGCGTCGGAGTCGCTGATGCCGCCCCCGCCGCTGCGTGATCGCAGTCCTCCGAGGGCCGTCTGTGCGCTCGCGTGTCCGATCATCCCGTCGACGGCGCTCACGTCCGCCTCCTCCTCGCCGCTCCATTGGGCCAAGGCGCCCGTGCGATCGATGCCATAGGCCCGGAACATGGCCGGGCTCTCGAGCACCAAGAGCGAGGTCTCGCGCGAGAGCACGCCATAGGTCTCGGAGAGCGCGATGATCTGCTCGATGTCTTCGCCGCGGCCCTCGCGCTCGAGGTCCTCGATGCGCGCGTTGGCCCACACCCGGGGCACGAAGCCGTTGCCCGGCGAGCGGCTGACGGCGGCGTTCACGGGGTAGCGCTGCTCGAAGGCTCGTCCGCCGATCTTGCCCGAGAGCTTGACCTCTCCCTCGAGGCGATCGCCGTTCAGGCGCCCCACCACCAGCACCTCCTGGCCGCTGCGAATGGTCGGCAGCACGCGCGGCGCCACCGCCGTGACTCCGGCGGGGAGCTGCACCACGGGCGACTCGAGCGACGCGCCGTAGCTGCTCTCGAGCACCGCCATGGCGGCCGCGATGGCCCCTTGTCCGGGCACCCAGCGGATGAAGTGCCCCGTCCCGGCGCGCGCCACGGTCTCGAGCACACGGCTGTCGGCGTCGTCGCCCACGCCCAGGGCGCTCACCCGGCTCTGGCTGCGCTCGGCCAGCTCGCGCACCATCGGCCCGACGGTGGAGGGCAGGCGATGTCCCGTGCTGCTGCGACCGTCGCCGATGTAGAGCACACGACGTTCGCGCTCGGGGTCCGCCGGCGCGGCGGTGGCCTCGCGCAGCGCCTCGATCAGATCCGAGGAGCCCGCGGGGCGGATGTTGCCCAGCCACTCGCCGAGCTCGTTGGCCAGCTCGGCCGACGCCGGCCGCGCCACGCGCGAGAAGGGTCGACAGGTGGCGTCGCAGGCCAACACGCGCACGCGGTCGCGTCGGTCCAGTTCACCCACTAGCGTGCGCACCAGGCGCGTCGTCTGGGCGAAACGGTCGCCCACCATGCTCTGACTCGAGTCCACCACCAGCACCCACTCCGTTCGCCGCTCCTGCGTCCACGCGGGCAGCTCTGGACGCAGCGTGAAGAGCACGTAGGCGCGGTCGTCAGCGCGCAGGGCGCGCGAGGCGCTGCTCGGTCCGCGTCCACGTGGGCTGCGCGTCCGCACCCGCGTCGCGGAGGCGGGCGCCGCGTAGCTGTAGGTTCTCAGCTCGGGCTCACCGCCCGGCAGTGTGTAGTCGACGATCAGACTCCCCGCGGGCCTGAAGTCACGCGCCGAGAAGCGCATGCGACGCGCGGAGCCGTCACGCGTCTCGCGCATGCCGTAGCCGCGGGCCTCGAGGCGTCCGTCGCCCAGCCCCGCGACGCGAATGTCGACGTCGAAGTTGCCCACGCGGGTGGAGTCGTCCGCGGAGAAGGGTAGGGGATAGGTGTAGCGTCGCCCGCTGCCGTGGGGCTCCACCTCCTGCTCGTAGGCGATGCGAACACGTCGTGATCCATGTGCTGGGATCGGGAAGATGCGCAGCTCCACGCGCCCGCCGTTTTGCCACTCGAGCAGGGCGGGATCTCGCCACGGACCGGGCACCCAGATGTACTCCTCCTGGCGTCGGCGCTGGGATCGGGGCGTGGCGTTGCGGATCACGCCTTGGAAGATCCGGCGCGCGCGCTCCTTGGCCACGAAGGCGCCGTCCTCCCATTGGCCATCCACTTCGAGCGCCAAGCTCGCGATGCGCGCGTTGGGCGGCAGCGGGAAGCGATACACGCCCTCGAGGGTCGAGGAGTCGTCGTTCTGAAAGGTCTCCTCGATCTCCGTGCGCGCCACGCCACCGACGATGCGCACCTTCACGCGATGGTCCGAGAGCGTCAGCGGGCGCTCCCGCTCTTCACGCTCTCCCGGGCGGCGCGCCCGCAGCTCACCGATCCCTTGAATGGGCAAGTCCTCGCCCGGCAGCGGGTCGAGCTCCGAGAAGGAGATGGCCTGCGCCAGACCGCCCGCCGGAGCCACGCTGGGCCGGCCGTCGACGGGCAGCGTGCCCTCTTCCCCAGCCTTCACCGCGACGCTCTCGCCCTTGGCGCTGGCGCGCACTTCCCCGCGCGTGACCTGCACGCTCGTGCCGCTCTCGTCCGTCGTCAGCACGAACTTCGTGCCGAGCACCTCGATCTCACCCGAAGGCGTGATGAAACGGGCGTGGCTGCCATCGTCCAGATGCACCACGTCGGCCAGCAGCTCGCCCGAGGTGAGGTGCAGCGTTCGCGGCTCTTCGCCGATGCGCACCTCCGTCGAGCGATCGAGCGTCACCAGGCTGCCGTCCGCCAAGGTGAGCAGGAGCCGCGTGCGGGCGTCCGTGCGAATGCGTGAGCCGGGCGGCAGGGACGCGCCCGCGGTGGCCGCCGTGAAGGTCGAGCCTGGCTCCAGGGCGACCTCTATCCCGCTTCGGTTGTCGTCTGCGGCGCGCACCACCCGCGTCACGCTCGCGGGCCCCACGTTGGACGGCCCTGTGAGCCCCGCCAGCGGGCCTGCGCCGCTATCGAACGCACCCAGCCCGAAGGCGATGGCCAGGGCCGCCGCGGCGGCGAACGCCAGGCCGCCAGCGCCCACCAGCCCGAGCAGCAGCAGGCCCTTGCCGGCCGCTCGAGGCGTCTCGGTCGTCGCCGCTCGGCTGCGTTCAGGCGCTACGTCAGGCTCCTGGTGTTGGCCCTGCGCCGCCAGGGGGTCCCGCTCCAGCGAGGTCACCTCGGGAGCGCGCTCGGAGACGCCCACGGGCTCCGCCGCTTCGGTCTTCGGTGTGGATGACTCCACCGGCCCGGCCTCGGACGGAACTACGGCGGCCGGCGCGGCGTCTGCATCGATGCTCGCCAGGACGCGCGCCTCGAGATCCTCCGGCGGCAGGTAGTCGTCTCCTGCGGCGACTACGGCGTCGGCCACCCGCTGCGCCTCGTACAGCAGATCCCGCGCGCTATCGAGCTCGCCCAGCTCTGCGTCGTGGCGCTCCAGGGCGGCGTCTTCCGCGTCGACCAGGGCGGCCAGGTCGTCCAAGAAGTCCTGGCTAGCTTCGTTCGTGTTCGTGTTCATCGCATCACCTCGGGGTCTAGAATCTTTCGCATGGCGGCGAGTCCTCGGCTGGCCCGCTTGCGCGCCGCCGCCTCCTCGATGCCGCAGGCCGCCGCCAGCTCGCGGAAGCCGAGGCCCGCTTGGTAGCGCAGCAAGAGCGCCTCCCGCTCCGTGGGCTTCAGGCGCTCGAGCGCGGCGCGCACCTTCACCGCCCGCTCACGTCGGGCGGCCAAATCGTGCGGGCCATCCGGCGCCGCGTTCGCGTCATGCACCAGGTGCAGCAGCTGACTGCGGCGCACCCGCTTGGCGATGCGCTTGGCGCACACGCGCCGCGCGATGCCGAAGAGCCAGGCCCGCACGGAGCCCTCGAAGCGGAAGGACGCCATCGCTCCGTGGGCGATCATCAGCACCTCCTGCGCGACCTCCTCCGCCTCGCCCTGGGAGCCGAGCATGGCCATGCACAGCCGGCCCAGAGCCGCACCGTGCTCTCGAGCGCACAGCGCCGTGGCCTCCCGGTGCTCTCCGTTCACGATGTGCGTGACGATTGGATCTTCAGGCGACCTGACCTCTGCGCTTGCCATGTTCACACCCCCGTGTGCCCGTGTCGCCACAGAATGTGACGGGAAATCATCCTCGCACAGATCGTGCGACTCTCCGAAGGGACGAATCGGCGCACGAGAAGATCTCGCGGCGATTCTGAACTGTGGTAAAGTTGCGCTATGGCTTCTAAACCGGGCGAGCAAGAGCGCCGAGACGCGACCGTCACGGTGGTGAAGCCCAGAGCCGGATCCTCCCGCCGCACCACCCGCGCACGCTTGGTCGTGGTGGAAGGTCCCGGGGTGGGTCGCCGCTTCGAGGTGCGCGACGCCGTGGTCATCGGGCGCTCCGACGAGGCGGATTGGGTGCTCGAGGACGTGGTCATCTCCAGACGCCACGCGCGCATCGTCCCCGACACGGATGGCGGCTACAGCGTCGAGGATCTCGGCAGCCGCAACGGCACCTTGCTCAATGGCGACCCGGTGGCGCGGCGTCGTCTGCGCTTCGGCGATCGCATTCGACTCGGTCGCCGCACGGAGCTGCTCTACACCTGCTCGGATCCGCAGGAGGAGCGCGCCTTCGAAGCCCAGAAGATGGAGGCCTTAGGTCGCCTCGGCGCGGGCGTGGCTCACGACTTCAACAACCTCGTGGGCGCCATCCAAGCCACCCTCGAGTACCTGCGCGCGCAGCCCGGAGACATGCCGCTCTCGGCGGCCGAGGTGCAGGACTGCCTCAGCGACATCGGCCTCGCGGTGGATCGTGCGGCGAACCTCTCGGAGCGGCTCACGTCCATCGCCCACAAGCCCCTCGATCGTCACGAGCGGCTCGACGTGTCGACCCTGTGTGGAGAGCTCGAGCAGCTCTTGGGCCACACCTTGCCGCGCTCCATCCGCGTCCAGAACCGCGCCCGGGTTGGGCTCTACGTCCGAGGTGACGCGGTCGCGCTCAATCAGGTGCTGTTGAATCTCGCCATCAACGCCCGCGACGCGATGCCCCAGGGCGGCGTCCTGACCCTCGACGCCAAGTCCGTTCCCGCGGCGAGGCTCACGGAGGCGCCCGTGATGGAGCTGGTGGATCACGTCGTCATCAGCGTGCGCGACACGGGCGAGGGCATGGACGACGACACCCGCGCGCGCGTCTTCGAGCCCTTCTTCACCACCAAGGGTCGCGGCGAGGGCACCGGTCTCGGGCTCGCCATCGTCTACGAGGCTGTGCGCGCCCATGGAGGCGCCGTCACCATCGAGAGCGCCCCCGACAGCGGCACCTGCTTCCGCATCTACCTGCCGGAGCTGCCGCCACAGGATCGCAGCGACAGCCACACCATGCCCACGCACGAAGAGCTCGAGCCGCCCCAGCGAGTGCGGGCGCTGAAGCTGCTGCTGATCGACGACGAGGCCTTGGTGGCGCGCAGCCTCGGGCGCTTGCTCAGCCACCACGGCCACGATGTGACCATCTGCCTCAGCGGGAGCGACGGGCTCAGCCGCTACGGGGAGGTCTCCCCCGACGTGGTGCTGCTCGATCTCGACATGCCCGGCATGAGCGGTCGCGAGTGCCTTTCTCGCATACTCGCGATGCACCCCTCGGCGCGCGTCGTCCTGCTCTCGGGCCATCACGACCCGACGCGTGAAGATCCAGACGCCTTGGCCGGCGCGCGTCGCTTCCTGCACAAGCC
>JAADHO010000084.1 GCA_013151775.1 Deltaproteobacteria bacterium
AGCCGCCCCGGCCACGCCACCAGGCAGCCGTCGGCGCCCGTCGGCAGCCGAGCCAAGAGCGCCCGCGCCTCGGTCAACTCCTCCGGCACAGGCGTGGCGCGGACAGGCGTCGAGGACGAAGGAGCCACCGCACCGCAAGCGATCGAACAGGCCGCCAACCAGAGGAGCGAGCTGTGACTAAGACCACGCACCCGCCAAGTGTAGGCGGCCGAGCCTCCGGACGCGACGGGGGCAGAGTGCGGATCGTCGATCCTGACACCAGCCCCACCACGACGCCCGTGTCCGTGCACGTTCCGGCGGCGCGCGGCAGCGCGCCCCTTGGCCATGAGCTGGCCCGACGTCGAGGACGCGGTGTGCGCGTCGGCGGGCCAATCGGCCGGATGCCACGCCCTCGCCACGCGGGACCGATCCGGATTCAAGCGCTCGGCGCTGCCGGTGATGAACGCAGGCGAGGCGCTCATGGCACTGAGGTCCGCAACCTCCTGAGCCGGAAGGCGGGGTTCAGGCGGGAGCGAGCGGGCCTGCGCACGTCGCCGCCTCACGCGCGTTCCGAGCGCACGTCACTGCCTCGGCTAAGTTGCGGTTGTGACTCGGGTGATGTGCGCAAAGGACCGCGACGAGGACGCTGTCTCAGGCACCCCAACGAAGTCGAGGCTGAGACAAGTGTGCCGTCTCTTGGGACGGACCTCGCTGCGCGAGGACCTTCCCGCGTCAGCGCGAACGTCACCGCGTCGCGTGGGGACGGGCTGCGATCAGCCCCTTCCTAGAGAACTTCGTAGCCCGGGAAGAAGTAGCCCACCTCGATCTTGGCGTTCTCGACCGAGTCGGAGCCGTGGCAGGCGTTCTCGCCGATGTCCGTGCCGTGGGCCTTGCGGATGGTGCCCTCTTCCGCGTCGGCGGGGTTGGTGGCGCCCATCAGCTTGCGGTAGCGGGCGACGGCGTCCTCGGCCTCGAGGGCCAAGACCACGACCGGGCCGCGGGTCATGAACTTCACGAGCTCCGCGAAGAAGGGGCGCTCTTTGTGGACGGCGTAGAAGCCCTCGGCCTGCGGACGCGTGAGGTGGACCATGCGCATGCCGAGGATGCGCAGGTCGGCGCCTTCGATCAGCGACACGATGCCGCCGATGTGGTTGTGCTCGACGGCGTCCGGCTTGATGATGCTGAGGGTGCGTTCGATGGCCATGCTGATGCTCTCTTGTGTTCTCGAAGAGGGAAAGGGGAGCCGCCAATTGCAGCGGGCCCGCGACGCATTCACAGCGTGGCGAGCCCGCGGGAGGTAGCTCCCTCGGTCGCCCTTCGCAAGGCGATTTCCGAAGGATCTCGGTCGACTTCAGCTCAGCAGCGAGGCCAACGTGGTGCCCATGTCGGAGGGCGTCGGCGCGACCTTCACGCCGGCCTCTTCGAGGGCCGCGATCTTGGCGTCCGCCGTGCCCTTTCCGCCCGAGATGATGGCGCCCGCGTGACCCATGCGCTTGCCGGGAGGCGCCGTGCGTCCGGCGATGAAGCCGGCGATGGGCTTGGTGAAGTTATCCTTGATCCAGGCCGCCGCGAGCTCCTCGGCGTTGCCGCCGATCTCGCCGATCATGATCACGCCGTCCGTGTCCGGATCTTCTTGGAAGCGCGAGAGCACGTCGATGAAGTCCGTGCCGTTGATAGGATCTCCGCCTACGCCCACGGCCGTGCTCTGACCGATGCCGAGGGCCGTGAGCTGACCGACGGCCTCGTAGGTGAGGGTGCCGCTCTTGCTGACGACGCCCATGCGACCCGGAAGGTGCACCTTCGCCGGCATGATGCCGATCTTACAGCCGGGCTTGTCCTTGGTCCCAGGCGTGATCACGCCGGGGCAGTTGGGCCCGATCAGGCGCGAGCGGGTCTGCGTGTCGAGCACGCGCCGCACCTTCAGCATATCCATCACGGGGATACCCTCCGTGATGCAGATGATGAGCTCGATACCCGCGTCAGCGGCCTCGAGGATGGCGTCTGCGGCGAAGGGGGGCGGCACGAAGATGACGCTCGCGTTGACGCCCTCTTTCTCCGCGGCCTCGCGCACGGTGTCGTAGATTGGCGCGTGATCGTTCCAGCGCTGACCCCCGCGACCCGGCGTGACACCGGCCACGATCTGGGTGCCGTACTCGAGCATCTGCGTGGCGTGAAAGGAACCGGCGGAGCCGGTGATGCCCTGCACGAGGAGCCGTGTGTCGGCGTTTACGAAGATCGACATATCAGGCTCCTGCCTTCGCGAGGGCGACGATCGTCTCGGCGCCTTCGGCCATGGTGTCCGCGGCGGTGATGGCGAGGCCGCTCTCGGCCAGGATCTTCTTGCCCTCCTCCACGTTCGTGCCCTCGAGGCGCACGACGAGGGGCACCTTCAGGCCCAGGTTGCGCGTCGCGTTGACGACGCCCGTGGCGACGATGTCGCATTGCATGATGCCGCCGAAGATGTTCACGAAGATGCCGCGCACGCTCTTGGACTCGAGGATGATCCCGAAGGCCTTGGTGACGGCCTCTTCCGTCGCGCCGCCACCGACGTCGAGGAAGTTCGCCGGCTCGCCGCCGAAGTGCTTGATGGTGTCCATCGTGCTCATGGCCAGGCCCGCACCGTTGACCAAGCAGCCGATGTTGCCGTCGAGCTGAATGAAGCTGAGGTCGTACTTCTTCGCCTCGGTCTCCGTCGGCGCCTCCTCGGAGAGATCCTTCAAGGACTCCCACAGGTCGCGGTGGCGGAACTCGGCGTTGTCGTCGAAGTTCACCTTGGCGTCGAGGGCCACGACGTCCTCGTCCCCCGTGACCACGAGCGGGTTGATCTCGGCGATGGAGCAGTCCTCCGCGACGAAGAGATCGACCAACTTCGATAAGAGCTTAGCGAAGCTCTTCTGCGCCTTCTTGCTCAATCCCAAGCCGAAGGCGAGCTGCCTCGTCTGGTAGGGCATCAGGCCGATGGCCGGATCGACGAAGACCTTGAGGATCTTCTCGGGCGTCTCCTCGGCGACCTTCTCGATCTCCACGCCGCCTTCGGTGGAGGCCATGATGGCCACGCGTCGGGACTCGCGGTCGATCGCCAGAGCCAGGTACATCTCCGTGGCGATCTCGAGGCCCTGCTCGATGTACAGGCGCTGCACCTCCTTGCCCTCGGGGCCGGTCTGGTGCGTGACCAGCGTCATGCCGAGGATCTCCTTGGCCGCCGCCTCGGCCGCGTCTGCGCCCTTCACGACCTTGACGCCGCCGCCCTTGCCGCGACCGCCCGCGTGGATCTGCGCCTTGACGACGACGACCTCGCTGCCGGTCTCGGCGATCAGCTTCTTGGCCGCCTCTTTGGCCTCCGCGATGCTCAGGGCGAGAATGCCCTTGGGCGTCGGGATGCCATATTTCTGATACAGGCTCTTGGCCTGATACTCGTGGATCTTCATCGTCGATTCACATCTTCTCGGCGTCGGCCAAGAGGCCGCGCACGGCGTCGGCGCTCTTTGCGAGCTGCGCCTTCTCCTCGTCGCTGAGCTCGACCTCGACGATCTTCTCCACGCCGGCGCCGCCGATGATGGCGGGCTGACCGATGTAGATACCCTCGAGGCCGTAGCTTCCGTCCGTGGGCGCGGCGCAGGCGATCAGGCGCTTCTGGTCGAGCAGGTAGCTCGCGGCCATGGCGATGGCGCCGGCCGCGGGCGCGACGTAGGCGCTGGTGCCCATCAGGCCGACGATCTCGCCGCCGCCCTTCTTGGTGCGCGTGACGATGGCGTCGAGCTTCTCTCGAGAGATCAGCTGACGCACGGGCACACCGTTGACGGTGCAGTAGCTGAGCGTCGGCACCATGGAGTCGCCGTGTCCACCGAGCACGAGGGCGTTGACCTCCTTGGTGGAGACGTTCAGCTCGTCGGCGATGAAGTGCGAGAAGCGGGCCGCGTCGAGGGCGCCGGCCATGCCGACCACCTTCTGGCGCGCGAAGCCCGTGACCTTCTGCATCTCGTAGACCATCGCGTCGAGGGGGTTCGAAATGACGATCACGAAGGCGTCGGGCGCGTTCGCCTTGATGCCCGCGGCGACGCTGCGGATGATCTTGAGGTTGATGGCCAAGAGGTCATCGCGGCTCATGCCGGGCTTACGCGGCACACCGGCGGTGACGATGCAGACGTCCGCGCCGGCGATGTCGGCGTAGTCGCTGGTGCCATTGATCTTGGCGTCGAATCCCTCGAGGGCACAGGCTTGGGAGATGTCCAGGGCCTTACCCTTGGCGACCCCCTCCTTGTCGGGGATGTCCACCAAGAGGACATCTCCGAGCTGACGACGTGCGGCCAGGGAGGCGAGCTCGCCTCCGATGTTTCCGGCCCCGATGAGTACGATCTTCTTACGCTGCGGCATTCTTCATCCCTCCATGTGTTGGATGATGTTGTCTCCGAACTCAGAACACTTAATCTTGGTAGCGCCGTCCATCTGACGGGCAAAGTCGTAGGTCACGCGCTTGCTCGCAATGGCGCCTTCGACGCCTCTGATCACGAGGTCTGCGGCCTCGTCCCAGCCGAGATGACGGAACATCATCTCGCCGCTGAGGATCACGCTCGAGGGGTTCACCTTGTCTTGGCCCGTGTACTTGGGCGCGGTGCCGTGAGTGGCCTCGAAGATGGCGCGACCGTTGAGGTAGTTGGCGTTGCCGCCGGGGGCGATGCCGATGCCGCCGACCTGCGCGGCGAGGGCGTCGGAGATGTAGTCGCCGTTGAGGTTCAGCGTGGCGATGATGCTGAACTCCTTGGGGCGCGTCAGCACCTGCTGAAGGGCGATGTCGGCGATGGCGTCCTTCACGAGGATCTTGCCGGCGTCGAGGGCCGCCTTCTGCTCGGCGTTGGCGGCGTCCTCGCCCTTCTCCTTCTTGGTGCGCTCCCAGCGATCCCAGGAGTAGGTGTGATCGGCGAACTCCTGATCCGCGACCTCGTAGGCCCAATTGCGGAAGGCGCCCTCCGTGTACTTCATGATGTTGCCCTTGTGCACGATGGTGACGTTGGGCAGCTTGTGAGTCATGGCGTGACGAATGGCCGCGCGCATCAGGCGCTTCGTGCCCTCTTCGCTGACGGGCTTGACGCCGATGCCGCAGGTCTCGGGGAAGCGGATCTTACTGAAGCGCTTGGGGAAGTTCTCCCTCAGGAAGGCGAGCACCTTGGCCACGTCGTCCGTGCCGCGCTCGAACTCGATGCCCGCGTAGATGTCCTCCGTGTTCTCACGGAAGATCACCATGTTCACGTCCTCGGGACGCTTGACGGGCGAGGGCACGCCGCTGAAGTGGCGCACGGGGCGCAGGCAGACGTAGAGATCGAGCTTCTGACGCAAGGCCACGTTGAGCGAGGTGATGCCGCCGCCGATGGGCGTGGTCAGCGGACCCTTGATACCGACGAGGTACTTCTCGAAGGCGTCGAGGGTGCCCTGGGGCAGCCACTCTCCGAATTTGTCGAAGGCCTTCTGTCCCGCGAAGACCTCGTGCCAGGCGATCTTCTTCTCACCGCCATAGGCCTTCTCCACCGCCGCATCGAGCACGCGCTGCGCGGCGGCCCAGATGTCGGGCCCGATGCCGTCGCCTTCGATGAAGGGCAGGATCGGGTCGTTCGGAACGACGAGCGTGTCGCCGTCCATCGAGAGCGGGGTGCCCGAGGTGGGCTGGGGAAAATCGGCCATGAAATCTCCGGGGAAAGCGGCGGGCCAAAGCACCGAACGGGTCGCCGCGAGGCTCGCTCGGGCGTGCCTTCTAGCACGTCTCGGCGCCAGTGGTGGGGCGGAAGCTCACGCCCCATGCCGCAGCGCGTCGTGAGCTGCGTGCGTGTGCGCACAGCGCTGGGCCATGACCTTTGAAGTCGCCGCCGCCGTGCCCTCACGGCCTGGGCGCGCCATGCTCGATCATGCTCCAAACCCCTGCGACCGCATGAGCTCTCCCCCAGAGTTCGAGATCCTCCCCGAACAGGCCGGCGCCACGCTCGCGGCCGTCTTGCGCAGCGCCCCCGAGGGCGTGCCGCCGGGCGCGTCCTGGAAGGACGTGAAGGGCTGGTGCACGCGCGGGAAGGTGCAGGTCGACGGAGCGAACAGCCTCGATCCGGCGCGGCGCATGCTGGAAGGCGAGCGCGTGACGCTGCGCCTCGACGCGCCGAAGCAGAGCGCGAAGCGCATCGAGCTCGTGCATGTGGACGCAGACGTAGTGGTCGTGGACAAGCCCGCTGGCATGCTCTCCGTTCCCGTGCGTGGGCGCGATCCCTCGTGCTTGGCGGAGCGCACGGCTCAGATTCTGGCCCGGCGCGAGCGGCAACCGGCGAAACCACTGGAGGTCGTGCATCGCATCGACCGCGGCACCTCGGGGCTGCTGCTCTTCGCCCGCACGCCCGAGGCGCGGCGACACCTGAAGGCGCAGTTCGCGGAGCACAGCACGGAACGCCGCTACCGGGCGTTGACCTCGGGTGTGGCGCGTTCGGCGGAGCACCACGGCTTCCTGATGGAGAATCGCGGCGACGGCCTGCGCGGCAGCTGGGGCCTCCACCGGCCCACCGACGACCCGCCCGCCGCGGACACACGCGAGGCGCGCACGCGGGTCGAGCTGCTCGAGCGGCTGACCAACGCGAGCCTGGTGCAGTGCACGCTCACCACGGGGCGGCAGCATCAAATCCGCATCCACCTCAGCGAGGCGGGCACACCCCTGGCGGGCGAGACGGTCTACATCCGGGACTACGCGGGCCCGCGTGTGGCAGCCAAGCGAGCGATGCTCCACGCGGCGAGCCTCGGCTTCACCCACCCTTCGACCGGAGCGCGTCTGCGCTTCGAACGCCCGGACGCGGCGGACTTCGCGGCGCTCTTGGCGAGACTGCGTCGCTTCACGGGAGGACGGCACGGAACGCCGCGGACGTGATACCGCGGCACTATGCGAAGGTCTCGCTCCCGCCGACCAGGATCATGGATACGAAAAAAAGATCTGAAGTTAGCAGGCGCTCACTTGCGGAGCCGGAGCCTGGGCCTACTTGAGGCACCCAAGGACAGGCCTCGTGCCGCCGGCCGAGGTTGTCATTCAAGACGTCGGAGAGGCTCGACATGAGATCCAGTCGGAGAGAATTCGTCAAGCGGTCACTCACGGTAGTGGCCGGAACCGCGGCCATGCCGCTCTACCATGGGACGCTGTCGACCGCAGAAGCGGACGACCTCGACCGCGCCACCTTCTACAAGTCGCCGTGTCGCTTCTGCGGCACGGGCTGTGGGGTCGAGGTGGGCGTGGTCGATGGCCGGATCGTCGCCGTCCGCGGGGACGACGCGAGCCCGGTCAACGCCGGCCTGCTGTGCGCCAAGGGCTACGGGCTCGCCGAGGTGCTCTACGGCGAGGATCGGCTCACGCAGCCCATGATCCGCAACTCCGCCGGAGCACTGGAGCCCGCCACCTGGGACGAGGCCTTGAACCTGATCGCGAGCCGCTGGACGGATCTGATCTCCGCCCACGGCAAGGACTCGGTCGCGCTCTTCGGATCCGGGCAGTGGACCATCCCCGACGGCTACGCGGGCCTGAAGTTCATGAAGGCGGGCATCCGCACCAACAACTTGGAGCCCAACGCCCGCTTCTGCATGGCCTCGGCCGTGGTCGGCTACCTCAAGACCTACGGCATCGACGAGCCCTCGGGCAGCTACGATGACCTGGACGGAGCGGACTACTTCTTCCTCTGGGGCGCCAACATGGCGGAGATGCACCCCATGCTCTTCAACCGCATGCAGCGGCGGAGACAGGCGGACCCCGGGGTCCGGATCATCAACTTCACGACCTTCGGACAGATGACCAACGAGGGCTCGGACGAGAACCACCTCTTCACACCCCACTCGGATCTGCTGCTGGCGAACGCCTTCGCCTACGTGCTCGTCAACGAGGGCATGACGGACAACTCCTTCATCACCAACCACGTGAACTTCCGCTCGGAGGTCACGGGCAGCGACGTCGCCATCGACATGGCCGCCTACACCGCCTTCCTCGCCGACTACGCGCCGGCGATGGTGGCGGACCGCATCGGCATCCCCGCCGCCGAGATCGAACGCCTCGCGAGGATGTTTGGTGACCCCAGCAAGAACGTCATGTCGCTCTGGACCATGGGCGTGAACCAGCACACACGCGGCGTGTGGATGAACAACCTGCTCCATAACCTCCACTTGATCACCGGCAAGGTGGCCCGACTGAACAACGGGCCGCTCTCCTTGACCGGGCAGCCGAGCGCCTGTGGGACGTGCCGCGAGGTGGGCACCTTCACCCACCGCCTGCCGTCGGACCGTGTGGTCGCAAACGCCGAACATCGCGCGGAGATGGAGACCCTGTGGAGTCTGCCCGCCGGCACGCTCCCGAGTCCGGCCGACAGCCCGCTCACGCACGCCACGGCGATGTGGGAGAAGGTCGCCGCCGGAGACATCAAGTCCATCTGGGTCAGCTGCACAAACCCGTATCAGACGCTGCCAAACCTCAACAAATACGTGGACAGAATCCGGTCCTCTGGCGCCTTCATCATCGTCTCCGACATCTACCCATCGGCCAGCACGATCGAGGCCGACGTGGTGCTTCCCGCCGCATGCTGGGTCGAGAAGGAGGGGTTCTTCGGCAACACAGAGCGCAGAACACAGCACTTCGCGCAGCTCGTCAATCCACCCGGCGAGGCACGCGACGACACCTGGCAGTTCGTCGAGGTGGCACGCCGCATGGGCTTCGGATCCCTCTTCCCCGCGTCCTGGGACGCGAACCTCGCGCGCAACCTCTACAACGAGTACCGAAGCTGCACCCTCGGCACCAAGCACGACGTCGCCACCTACGACGACCTGGTGGCGTCGCGCGGCCTGCGCTGGCCCGTGATCGGCGGCGTGGAGACGCAGATCCGCTTCAACTCCACCTACGATCCCTACGTGTCGGCGTCGGCACCCGACGGCATCGAGTTCTACGGAAAACCGGACGGACGAGCTGTGGTCTGGGCGCGCCCCTACGAGCCGCCCGCTGAATCACCCGACGCCACCTACCCCTTCTGGCTGTGCACGGGGCGTGTACTCGAGCATTGGCATACGGGCACCATGACACGGAGAATCCGGGCTCTTCACCAGACTCAGCCCGAGGCCCTCGCCTACCTCAGCAACGCAGACGCCGCGAGCTTGGGCGTCTCCGCGGGCGACATGGTCCGCATCACCTCTCGGCGCGGCACCATCGAGGCGCGAGCCGCGCTCGAGTGCCGCATCACGGTCCCTGACGGCATGGTCTACGTACCCTTCTTCGATCAGAGCCGCATGATCAACCTGGTCACATTGGGGGCTATCGATCCCCAATCCAAACAACCCGACTACAAGAAGTGTGCGGTCCAGATCGAGAGGGTGGCATGAAGCTCACATCCAACACGAGCCACATCTGGTTGGCGACGATCATGTTTGCCTTGGCCTTGTCAGGCTGCGGAGGAGGCGGCAGCAACGTCACGGACGCGGGTCCCGACTCCGCCGTCACGGACGCGGGTCCCGACGACGCAGCACCGGAGGACACGGGGACGCCGGACGCCGCGCCCGAAGACACGGGGACGCCGGACGCCGGACTCGACGACGCCGGTCCTGGTGACGCGAGCCCAGGCGATGCGGGCGACGCCGGAGCGCTGGACGCGGGCCCCGCCGTGCCCCCCGGCCGAGCGTTCCGC
>JAADHO010000015.1 GCA_013151775.1 Deltaproteobacteria bacterium
CCTCGAAGCCTGGCGCGCGCGGCAGCTCGTCGAGCTGGACCCTGGCGCCGACACCCGAGGCGCGCAGCAGATGCAGGCAGTCCTGGGCGAAGCCGTCCGAGACGTCGATGCAGGCCGTGGCGTGTCCCACCAGATTCATCCCCTCGTCGATGGCGGGGCGCAGATCGAACCAGGCCCTCACGCAGGCGTCCATGCGGATGGCGTCCTCTGGACGCTCGAGCAGCACACGCAGCCCGAGGGCCGGCTCTCCCAGGGGGCCAGACAGGTAGAGGACGTCTCCGGGTCGAGCGCCCGAGCGCGTCAGGGCCGGGCCCAGGAGCTCGCCGACGACCGTGGTCGTGATGCTCAGCCGCGCGCCGCGGGAGAGGTTGCCGCCCACGACGGGCATGTCGAGCTCCCGGGCGGCTCGCGCGATGCCGTCGACCAGGCGCAGCAGGCTGTCGTCCGCGAAGGAGTCCGGGAGCACGAGGGACGAGAGGCAGCAGCGCGGGCGCGCGCCCATGGCGGCGAGATCGCTCGCGGCGGTCATCATGGCGCGTCGTCCGAGGCGCTCGGGGGGGCCGAAGTCGAGCCGGAAGTGCACGCCCTCGACGGCGGTGTCGACGCTCAGAGCCTGAGCGTAGGCGGAGGGCGAGAGCAGCGCCGCGTCATCTCCGACGCCCAAGCGGATGCTCGCCGCGGACGGACCCCCGTGCGTGAGCCGCGCTCGAATTTCGTCGATGCGTTCGAATTCATCCATGATGGCTGACCTCGGAGTCAGAGGTCGGTTTCGACGGCGGGCAGTGTCACCGAGAACGTCGTGCCGACGTCCACTTCGCTCGTCACATGAATCTCACCTTCATGGGCGTTTACGAGACGTTTGACAATGGATAGCCCGAGCCCGGCTCCTCCATGCTCGCGCGTGGAGCTGCCGTCCACTTGGTAGAAGGCATCGAAGATCCGAGTCAGCTCTTCTTGCTTCATACCGGCGCCCGAGTCGGCCACTTCGAATCGGATGGCGGGTCGAGCCGCGGCCATCAACACCATGCCCATCTCGCCGTCTTCGCCACCGACGAGGTCCGTCTCCACGGCGCGCAGCATGATGGACCCACCCTCTGGGGTGAATTTCATGGCGTTGTCTGCCAGGTTGGAGAGCACTTGTCGCAGACGCACGGGGTCGCCATCCACGGCCGGCAAGTCGTCTGCGGCGTCGACCGAGATGCTCACGCTCTTCTCACGAGCGCGCGGCATGAAGGTCGTCACGATCTCGTCGAGCAGCGCCTTGGGTGAGAGGGGCTCACGCTGCAGGCGCAGGGCGCCCTGCTCGAGTTTGCTCAGGTCGAGCAGGCTGGTGATCAGCGCGAGCAGGTGGTCACCCTTGCGGCGGATGGTCTCGACGAACTCGCGCTGTTCCCCTGCGAGATCGCCGGCGATCCCGGCCTCGAGCATCTCGGAGTAGCCAATAATTGACGTCAGAGGTGTGCGCAGCTCATGGCTCACGGTAGCTAAGAAGTTGGATTTGAGTTTGTCTAGCTCTTTGAGTCTGTTGTAGGCCTGTTGCAGGTTTGCCGTCTTCTCTGCGAGCTCGCGATAGCCTTCGCGCACGGAGGCCACGTGCATCTCGCTCGTCAGGTGAGCGCGGTGGCTCGAGAAGAGCAAGAGGTCGACGACCTTGCGGAAGTGGGCGGCGAGGCGCCCGGCCGTCTCCGGGCGCACGCGCGGCATCTCGGCCAGGGCTCGCAGCGCGTCGTCGTCGACCACGCCGGGATCGATCTCGAGAAGGCTGCGTGGCACGGCGCGGGTCTCCGCTGGGAGATAGGGTCCGATCACGAAGCGGCCCACCTGTCGACCTTGGTAGCGGATCGGTTCCACGCGGTAGCGACCGCCCGTGAAGCAGGGCAGCAGCACGGGGGCTCCGTCGGGCGTGGCCGTCTTCACCTGAGCCACGGTCCGGGCGCAGGCGGCGGCGCCCGCGGGCAGCCGGTTCACGTACTGGCAGATCTCTCGCTCTTGGTGCACATCCGCGAGCAGGGTGCCGTCCTTGGAGAGCACGCGAATGGAGAGACCGAAGAGCTCGAAGAAGCTGCGGCACACGTCCGAGAGGGCCTCCCGGTCCACCACCTCCTCGAGGCGCGCGAGGTCGCCCAAGGTCAGGTCGATGGCGCTGGTCTGGCCTTGCGTCATGATTCACCCCTGCGGGTGAAGCCCAGGCGGTGACGCACCTCTTTCAGGAAGCGGCTGGGCTCGAGGTCGAACTTCTGCTCGAGGCCGTGCTCCTTCTCGAGGTGCAGCCAGGTGCGGTCCATCAGGCCGAGGAAGGTCTCCACCACGCCCGTGCCTCGGGTGGCGATGGCCTTGTAGACTGGCTCGGGGCTCTTCTGGGAGAGGGCGTCGATCTCGTCGTCGGTGCGGATGTCCGGCAGGTCGCGCTTGTTGAACTGGATCACCAGGGGCACGCGCTCCGGCTGCATGCCGTTCTCACGCAGGTTCTCCTTCATGTTCAGGAACGCCCGCTGGTTGGCCCGGGTCTCGGCGCGCTGGGAGTCGGCGACGAAGACCACGCCATCGGCGCCTTGGAGCACGAGCCTACGCGTGGCGTCGTGGATCACCTGTCCGGGCACGGTGAAGAGCTTGAGGCGCACGGAGAGCCCGGCTCCGGCCTGGAACGAGAGGGGCAGGAGGTCGAAGAAGAGCGTGCGGTCGTCGCGCGTCTCGAGGGTCATCAGCCGCCCGCTGGCGTCCGCGTGCACGAGCTTGTGGATCGCCTGCAGGTTCGTGGTCTTTCCGCTGAGGGCGGGCCCGTAGTAGACGAGCTTGACCGTGAGCTCCCGCGCTGTGAAATCGAGCTGCATCGGCGGCGGAGATCATAGTGCATGCGTGGGCCCTTGTCCCCGAAAGAGGTCAGCTATTTTCGAGCGGAGCTGCATCTTTCGACTTCAGCTGCCCAGATACGCCCACAGGGCGGCTCCTACGAGGCCGAGGGAGAGCGCCAAGGCGATCAAGAAGAGGCCCACGCGAGGAGCGCGGCGCTCGGGGCTGCGGCTCAGCTCCATGCGGCTCAGGGCGACCTTCAGGATCTTGTCCAGGCCTTCCTTCGCCCGCTCCGCCCGCGCGGGATCCGTCTGCGCTGCGCGATAGCGCGCCCCAGCCAGCGGCAGCGCGTCGAGGGCCGTCGCCAGACCGATGAAGCGCCGATGGGCCTCGGGCTCCTCCCACTCCGCCTCCACCTTCTCCCACGCCTCGTCCAACGCGCGCTCGTTCTGCGGCGTCGAGCCCGCGGATCCTTCCTGGTCGCCGAGGGCGTTCGGTGGCTGCGCTGGGCCGAAGTCGGGGTCGGGTGCTGAAGCGTCGTCCACGCTGACAGCATACCAAGCCTCCAGGTCTCGGGCCTCGGACCCGCTCGAGAGCGCGGATCTGTCTCGTTCTCCGCTGTGTTGATGCCGGAGATGGCCTGACTGGCACGCGGTCGACGCCGAACACGCCACCTGCCCGTGTGGGCGGGTCGACGCTCCACGGAGCGCCCGAAGCGAGGCCCATAGACCTCACTGAACGCACGAAGTGGGGTCTAGAAGCCCCTGTTGGCGAATGCCTGGGACTTTGCCCCACCACGACCCGGGAGTGGTCCGAAGTGCCTAGGTTTCAGGGACTTGCGAGATCAGAAAGAAGTTGACCGCCGGCCTCCTGGCCCGTATTTTCCGAGGCTAGTGGTAATAAGTGGTAAGGAGTGTCAAATCGCTCCGATACCCAAGCGAGTGAAGCTTTGTTCCGCGGTCAATACGAGCACGCCATCGACGCCAAGGGTCGAACCAGCCTCCCGGCGCGGTTCCGGGAAGCGCTGAACCTCGGCGGCGACACGCGCCTGGTGCTCACCGCGGGGCTCGACCCCTGCGTGGTCGCCTACCCCATGCGCGAGTGGCTCGCTTTCGAGGAACGCCTGGCCAAGCTGCCGCAGTTCGACGCTAGCGTGCAGATGATCCGGCGCATCTACGTCTCGGGCGCCGTCGAGTGCGATCTCGACAAGGTGGGTCGCGTGCTGGTGCCCGCCTCCCTGCGTCGCCACGCGGGCCTGGGTCGTCAGGCGCTGTGGGCGGGCATGGGTCAGAACGCGGAGCTCTGGAGCAAGGAGCGCTTCGACGCCCTGCGATCCAGCGTGCTCGACGACGAGGCCGAGCGCGTGGCCATGGCGCAGCGTCTGGCGGAGCTGGGCCTGTGACGGCCGCTTTCCATCACCGCTCCGTGCTGCTCGACGAGCTGCTCGACGCCCTCGCGCCCAAGCCGGGCGGAGTCTACGTCGACGCCACGGTCGGCGGCGGTGGTCACTCGGTGGGGCTGCTCGAGCGCGCTGGTGAGGGCACGCGTCTCTTCGCCTTCGATCGCGACCAGAGCGCTCTGGCGGCCGCCCGCGAGCGGCTGGCTGTGTTCGGAGATCGGGTGACCTTCATCCACTCCTCCTTCGACAAGCTGGCCGAGGAGCTCGCGGCGCGCGGCGTCGAGACGGTGGACGGAGTGCTCGCGGATCTGGGCGTCAGCTCCCCGCAGCTCGACCGCCCCGAGCGTGGCTTCTCCTTCGGCCACGACGGCCCCCTCGACATGCGCATGGATCCTTCGCAGGGCGAGACGGCCCTCGAGCTGATCGCGCGGCTCGAGCAGGACGAGCTGGCCGACGTGATCTTCGAGCTCGGCGAGGAGCGTCGCTCACGGCGCATCGCGCGCACCATCCACGAGGCCTACGACGCGGGTGAGCTGTCGACCACGGCCGAGCTGCGGGCCGCCGTCCATCGCGCCACCGGCGGCAAGCGGGGCCGGCGCGATCCCGCCACACGCACCTTCCAGGCGCTGCGCATGGCCGTGAACGGTGAGCTGACCCAACTCGACGCCTTGCTCGAGGCGCTGCCGGGTCTGCTGGCGGACGCCGGCGTCGCGGTGATCATCAGCTTCCACTCTCTGGAGGATCGCCCGGTGAAGTGGTTCTTCCGGCGCTGCCCGGAGCTCACGCCCTTGACCAAGCGCCCTGTGGTGGCGAGCCGGGAAGAGCAGGTCGACAACCCTCGCTCCCGTAGCGCCAAGCTGCGCGCCGCGCGACGTGAGCCGCGTGTGGAGGCCGCGTGACGTCGTCGGCAGAAGCCCGCGAGGCCGCCTCTCCGCAGGGCCTCCGCGCGCGCTTTCTGGCGCTCTGGCTGGCCGCCGTGATCGCCACCGCCGCGGCCTTCGTCGTGCATCTCGCTGTGCGCTTCGAGACCGTGGATCTCGGCTATCAGGTGGACTCGGCGAGGCGCGAACAGCGGCGCTTGGTCGAGAGCCGTCGCCTGCTCTCCCTCGAGGCCGCGACCTTGAGTCAGGGCGATCGGGTCGAGGCGGTGGCGCGCGGCACGCTGCACATGGCGCCGCCCGAGCCCTCGCAGGTGATCGGGGAGGGCAGCGCTCCACGGCGCGCTACCGCTGGGGGCGTCCGGTGAGTCGCCGTCGTCGCTTCATGCGCATGCGCATGGCGCTGCTCGGCGCGCTGATCTTCGTCGGCGCAGGGCTGGTCATGCGGCGCGCCTACGAGCTCTCCGTGGAGCGCGCTCCGGCGCTGCGCGAGATGGCGGAGGAGCAGTATCAGCGCTCCATGCGTCTGGCGCCCAAGCGCGGCACCATCCGCGATCGCAATGGGGCTCCTCTGGCCGTGAGCGTCGACGTGGACAGCGTCTACGCCAACCCGCGGCGCATGCGCAGAGAGGGCGTCGATCCGGCGCGCGCGATGCGACTCCTCAGCTCCGTGCTCGACCTCGACGCGGAGCGCATTCAGCACCGACTGGAGAGCGACAAGCTCTTCGTGTGGATCTCACGCCGGGTCACGCCTCGGGTGGCGGCTCGGGTGCGCGAGCTCGAGATCCCCGGCGTCGAGATGGTGCGCGAGGGCCGACGCTACTACCCGAACCGCGAGCTGCTGAGCCACGTCCTGGGGTTCGCCAACATCGACGGCGTGGGCATCGAGGGGCTCGAGCTCGAGTATGAGCAGCAGCTCTCGGGCTCTTCGGAGCGCGTGCCTGTGATCCGTGACGCCAGGGGTCACGTGATTTTCTCCGAGCGCGCCTTGGACGGGCGCTCCACACGCGGCGCCGATCTCGAGCTGACCATCGACCGCACGGTGCAGCGCATCGCCGAGCGCGAGCTGTCCTTGGGTGCACGCACCTTCGAGGCGCGCGCTGGCTCGGTGATCGTGATGGATCCACGCAGCGGGGAGATCTTGGCCATCGCCAACTTCCCCAGCTTCAACGCCAACGAACCCGGCGATGTCCCGGCCGCCGTCAGGCGTGATCGCGCCGTCACCGATCGCTTCGAGCCAGGCTCCACGATCAAGCCCTTCACCGTCGCCTCGGCTCTCGCCGCGGGCTCGATTCGACCGGAGCAGCATTTCGACTGCGAGCACGGCGCCATGGCCGTGGCCGAGTACACGATCCACGACGACAAGCCCTTCGACGTGCTCACGCCGGCGCAGATCCTGGCCTTCTCGAGCAACATCGGCGCCGCCAAGATCGGCGGCACGCTCGGGCGCGAGGGGCTCTATCGCGGGCTCCGCCGCTTCGGCTTCGGCCGGCGCACGCAGGTCGGCCTGCCGGGGGAGACCGGCGGCATCTTGCGCGACTACCGCCGCTGGTACGAGATGGACGCTGCCACCATCGCCTTCGGTCAGGGCATGAGCGTGAACGCTCTTCAGCTCGCCACCGCCATGGGCGCGCTGGCCAACGGCGGACAGCTGATGCGCCCCACGCTGGTGCGCCGCCTGATCGACGGCAACGGCGAGACGCTGCGCGAGTTTCGACCCCGCGTGCGCCGTCAGGTGGTGCCGCGGGCGACGGCGCGGCTGGTGGCCGACATGCTGACGGGCGTCACAGGTCCGGGAGGCACGGCCGAGGAGGCGGCCCTCGACGGTTACCTGGTGGCGGGCAAGACCGGCACGGCGCAGAAGGCCGACTACGCCCACGGCGGCTACGACGCCGACGCCTGGGTCGCCTCCTTCGTGGGCTTCGTGCCGGCTGAGAACCCTCGCCTGGTGATCTCGGTCGTGATCGACGAGCCCGCCATCGCCCACTACGGCGGCAAGGTCGCGGGGCCGATCTTCCGGCGCATCGCCCAGGCGACTCTGCGTCACCTCGGCGTGCCACCACGGGGTGTCGCCTCCCGCTCTCGGCGTCCTCGCCGTGCGCCCGCGAATGCCGCGACGGCGACGCCCGAGGCCACGACGGCCCCCACGCTCGCCGTCGCAGCAGAGCTCCCGCCGCCTGCGCCGGGCGAGGTGCGTGTGCCCGAGCTGCGAGACCTGCCCGCGCGCGCGGCTCTGGTTCAGCTGCGTGGCTCTCACCTCACGGGGCGCTTCGAAGGCACGGGCCGCGTCGTGCATCAGGATCCAGCCGCAGGAGACGTCGTGCCCGAGGGCACCCGCGTGGATCTCTCCCTCGCCATGCCGCGCGCAGCGCTCGGGCCCGCCGACGAGTCCGCGCGCCTCGCGAGCGTGGAGCTGACGCCGTGACCGGCTGCCGAGAGATCGCCCTCGCCGAATTCGTGCGGCGTGGCGTGGCGTCCTGCGTGCGAGGCGACCCCCAGGTGCGCGTGCGCGGAGTTCACCATGACTCGCGCGAGGTGGAGCCGGGGGATCTCTTCGTCAGCGTTCCCGGTGAGACCGCCGACGGCGCCCGCTTCCTGGACGACGCCTTCGCCCATGGCGCCGTGGCCGTGGCCGCCTCGAGCGTGACTCAAGAGCGCGTCCCCACCTTGCTCGTCCGCGATCCGCGGGTGGCCTTGGGCGCTAGCGCGAGCCTGCTCTACGGCGAGCCCACGCGCGCCTTGGCCACCGTGGGCATCACCGGCACCAACGGCAAGACCACCACGGGGCATCTGGTCGAGGACATCCTGCGAGCCGCTGGCCATCGACCCGCGTTCCTCGGCACGACGGCCTTTCGCGCCCCGGGCGTCGAGCGGCAGATCGGCTTCACCACCCCAGAGGGTGACGCCATCGCGCGTCTCGCGGCCGAGGCCCTGGAGCGTGGAGCGTCCCATCTGGTGATGGAGGTCTCGAGCCATGGCCTGGCGCTGCACCGCGCAGACGCCTGCCACTTTCGGGTCGCCGCCTTCACCAACCTCACGCAGGACCACCTGGATTTTCACGCTGACATGCAGGACTACGCGCGCGCCAAGGCGAGGCTCTTCTCCGAGCTCTCGGTTGAGCGAAGCGTGATCAACGTGGACGACGCCTTCGGCGCCGAGCTGGCCGCGAAGGGCGGAGACGTCATCCGCGTGTCGCGCCGCGAGGGCGCCGACGTCTGGTCGAGCGAGGCGAGCGTCGGGCGTGACGGTATCAGCGCCCGGGTTCACACCCCCAAGGGTGATCTGCCCTTGAGGAGCCCGCTCCTTGGTGATCACAACCTTGAGAACCTGCTGCTGGCCGTGGGCATCGCCGTCGCGCTGGAAGTTCCCCTCGACGCCATCTCCGCGGGGCTCCGCGCGAGCCTGGGCGCACCCGGTCGCCTCGAGCCCATCCCCAACACTCGCGAGCTGCGCGTCCTGGTGGACTACGCGCACACGCCCGACGCCCTGGCCCACGCTCTGGCCGCCCTGCGTCCGCTCACGCCGGGCCGCCTGTGGGTGATCTTCGGCTGCGGTGGAGACCGGGACCGCGCCAAGCGCCCGCACATGGGGCGCGAGGCGGCCAGGGCTGCGGATCTATTGCTCGTCACCAGTGACAACCCACGCACGGAGGAGCCCCGCGCCATCGTCGACGAGATCCTGCCGGGCGTGCTCGAACAGGCTGTGCCGGCCCTGTCCAGCGAGGCCCTCGCCGTCGCCTCTCGAGGCTACCGCGTGGAGCTCGATCGCCGCCGCGCCATCGCCCTCGCCATCGCCTCGGCTCGCGCTGGCGACACGCTGCTGATCGCGGGCAAAGGTCACGAGGACTACCAGATCATCGGTCGCGATCGGGTGCCCTTCGACGATCGCGTCGAGGCCCTCGCGGCGCTGCGGGGGCTGACCTGATGGCCACGGAGCTACCGCGCTGCCGGGCGCGCTTCCTGCTCTCGGAGATCGCCCGAGTCACGGGCGGCCAGCTCGTGGGCGAGGACCTCGAGGTCCGCGGCGTCGCCACCGACACCCGTGGCATGCCCGAGGGTGCGCTCTTCGTCGCCCTGCGCGGTCCGCGCTTCGACGGCCACCGCTTCGTGTCCGAGGCGCTCGAGGCGGGCGCCTCGGCTGCGCTGGTTCAGGACGAGAGCGCCCTGGCTCCGGGGCAGCGCGCCGTGCTCGTGGCGGACACCCTACGCGCCCTCGGCGACGTCGCCGCCTTTCATCGTCGTCGCATGGACGTGCAGGTGGTGGCCATCACGGGATCGGCGGGGAAGACCAGCACCAAGGAGCTGCTGGCCGACGCTCTGGCTGCGGGCGGGCGCGACGTGTTGCGTACGCGGGGTAACCTCAACAATCGCATCGGCCTGCCCCTGACGCTCTTGGCCCTCGAGCCGCGGCACGAGATCGCCGTGATCGAGATGGGCACGAGCGAGCCGGGCGAGATCGCGCGGCTGACCGAGATCGCGCGGCCCGACGTGGGCGTGCTGACCTTGGTCGCTGCAGCCCACACCGAGGGCCTCGGATCCCTAGAGGCCGTGGCAGCCGAGAAGGG
>JAADHO010000345.1 GCA_013151775.1 Deltaproteobacteria bacterium
CTCCACCGCCACCAAGAGCTCCGAGCCCTCGACCACGCTGGCCTGGTCGAGCTCGCCGGAGCGGCCAGCCGCGAAGCGATAGCTGCGCCCCTTGGCCAGCTTGGCCACCCGATCGGGGAAGCCCGCCAAGGTCGCCACCAGCAGCGCCTCCTCTTCGTCTTCCAGAAACGCACGCGCCTCGCGCTCGACGCGCAGCAGGCGCGCGTAGCGATCGCGCGCCTGGGCCACGGCGCGAGTCGCCATGGGCTCGAGATCGTGCGAGCGGAGACTTCGATTCGAGAGTCCGTCGAGCTCCGCGGCCTCGAAACGTTCGAGGCGCGCGAGCAGGTCCGAGGCGCCCAGGGGATCTCCGTGGGCGCGCCGCTTGCCGCCACCCACATGACCGCGCAGCTCCCGTCGAATCTCGCGCTCACCCATCAAGGCCGCGAGCAGCGCGCCACGGGATCCGGCGCCGCGATCCTGCGCCTCGAGCATCACCCGGGCGACCCGCGGATGCGCCGGCAGCTCGCTGAGCCGACGCCCGAGCTTGGTGATGTGGCCCTCGCGCAGCGCGCCGAGGCGCCGCAGGAGCTCCTCCGCGGACTCCAGCGCGCGCGCCGGGGGCGCCGCCGGCAGCTCGAAGCGCCGTGGATCGTGGCCCAGCAGATGCAGCCGCAGCAGCGTCTCGGCCAGGTCCACGCGCAGCATCTCGGGTTCGTCGTGGAGCGGACGCGAGTCGTGGTCGTGGCGCGTGTAGAGGCGCAGGGCGTAGCCCGGTCCGAGGCGCCCGGCGCGCCCCGCTCGCTGACGCGCCGAGGCCTGGCTCACCTTGGTCAAGAGCAGGCTCGGCATGCCCGTCTGGGGTGACGTGCCAGCCACGCGCGCGAGCCCCGAGTCGATCACGGCCACGACGCCGGGGATGGTCAGCGAGGTCTCGGCGACGTTGGTGGCGACGATCAACTTGCGCCGCTTGGACGGACGCACGGCGCGCTCCTGTTGGTCGACGGGCAGGCTGCCGTGGAGCGGTAGGATGTCGAGGGTGTCGGCCTCGGGTAGCTCGCCCAGACGCTCGAGGCTGCGGCGGATCTCGCCCGCGCCGGGCAGGAAGATCAGCAGGTCGCCTTGGGGGATGCGGCGCAAGAGTCGACGCGCCGCCGACGCGACTACCAGGTCGAGGTGTCGCGTGTCGGGCCGCTCGAGGTGCTCGAGCTCGATGGGGTGCGCGCGACCGCCGACCTCGATCACCTCGCACGCGAGGTAGTCCGCCAGGGAGCGAGCCTCCAGCGTGGCGCTCATGCCGACGAGCGCGAGATCGCGTCGGGCCGTGCTCAGCTCACGCAGCAGGGCGAGGCAGAGGTCGAGCTCCGCCGTGCGCTCGTGGATCTCGTCGAGGACCACCGCGGCCACACCTGGCAGGTCGGGCTCGGACATCAGGCGGCGCAGCAGCACGCCCACGGTGACGAAGAGCAGCCGCGTGCGCTTGCCCGCGCGGCGCTCGAAGCGCACGGCGTAGCCCACGCGTTCGCCCACCTCTTCCCCGAGCTCTGCTGCGACGCGCCGAGCCGCCATGCGCGCGGCGATGCGTCGGGGCTGCGCCACCAGCACCAGACCCTCGCCGAGATCCTTCGCCTCGAGCAGCGCCGCCGGCACGCGCGTCGTCTTGCCCGCGCCGGGCTCCGCCACCAGCAGGAGCCGCCGACGCTCCGTGATGTGACGCACGATGCGCGGCAGAGAGTCGTCGATCGGCAGGGGCTCGCGCTTCACGGCTATCTCCTACCGATCCGCTCCCCAGCCAGCAAGCCGCGCGCCGCTCGCCTCGTAGCGCTTGCTGCCTCCCGCGGAGTGATGCAGGCTCCGCCGAGCCCTGAGGAGCGTTCCATGAGCAAGCCCCACAAAGAAGACAAGATCGGCCTTTTCCTGGTGGTGATGATGCCCGTGGTGATGATCGCCATCTGCGCCATCAGCATCTACATGTCTCAGTTCATCACACTTTGAGCTCGAGCTGACGCGGCGCCCTCGACGGTGAGCCCGCGCACCCGCTCCGCGCCCTCTCCCGCGACGAAGATGTACTCGCGGTTGCGCAGGGCACCGACCTCTCCGACCTTCTCTCCGCTGGGCGCGTGGATGCCGATCTGTGCGCCCACGTAGCGCTTGTAGTCCACGTCCAGAGTCACGACCTCGCCGCGGCAGCTGAGCATTCGCTCGAGGGTATCGCGCGAGACGAAGCCCTCGTCGCTCATGGACAGCACCAGGGTCTCGGCCCGCACGTTCCGGATCAGGTGCTCGAGGGCCGCCTCGTGCCTCGGTCTCGAATTGAAGTCGCTGCGACGCTCGCGGCAGTCCACGCGCTTGCACGCGACGCCGTAGTGCTCCGGCGCGTCCCAACGCACCAGCGTCTCCCAGACGTGGTAGTTGCCCAGGTACTTGTGCTGATTGTAGGGAGGATCGAGGTAGGCGATGTCACCCTCGAGGCGCTCCACCGCGTCGAGCACTTCGAGCTCATGCGCGCCTCCCTTGCCCGCCTTTGCGCGCGGTAGGACGTCGGGCATGCGCAGCTTCAGCGGATTGTGTGCGCGCTTGGCCCAGCGCTTCAGGTAGGCCATCTGCAGTCCCGTGGTCGAGTCCACGCGGTCGGCCGCCTCCATCAACGACGTCAGCAGCACGGCCTCGAGCTCCGGCGGAGCCGCGAGCGTCTGGATCGCGTCTCGGATGGCGTCGACCCGTGCGCCGTTCTCCGGTCGGAAGAAGCGGCTCTGCTCGCAGAAGGTGTGGGTGAAATAGCCGGGAGATCCCGGTAGAGCGTCGAGGCGAGTGATCTCTCGAAGCGCTACCTCCGCCAGCTCCTCGTGGTCCGCCTGCACATAGCAGCGTGCCAAGGTCGCGGCGTAGGCGTTGTGGTCGTTGGCGAGCACGCGATGGCCGCGCCGCTTGAGCGCGTGGCCCACACGTGACGTGCCGCTGAAGAGGTCGAGCACCGTCTGCGCCTCACCCAGAGCGTCGAACACGCTCATGAGGGCGGGCATCAGCGCTCGCTTGCTTCCAATGTACTTGATCACGAGACGCGGTCTACCGCCTCGCCCCGGTCGACGATAGGAGCATGCGTCGCGTCTGCGCGCGGGTCAGGGCGTGGGCAGCGAGGGCGGCCCGGTGATCACCACGCTCGAGCGACCCGTCTGCACCTGTGAGAAGGGATCGCTGTAGACCAGTGTGCCCGCGGCGTCGTAGACCACGATCACATACTGGTTGGGCAGGGAGCGGCTGCTCAGGTCGTCGAGCTGCAGCGCGAAGGTGTGCCCCGGCACGCCGTCGAAGATCGCGTCGCCTTCCACGTGGGCGAGGAAGCCGCCGTTCGGACGGCAGATCAGCGAGGTGGGCGTGCCGATGATCAGATGTCGGGGCGGTCCACCGGCACCGTCGTCGTCGTCTCCCTCGTCTTCGTCTCCCTCGTCGTCGCCGCAGCGCCCATGGTCGTCGCCCATGCGGCCGTGCTCGTCGTCGCCCATGCGGCCGTGCTCGTCGTCGCCCATGCGGCCGTGCTCGTCGTCGCCCATGCGACCGTGCTCGTCGTCGCCCATGCGACCGTGCTCGTCGTCGCCTTCATCGTCGCGATCGCAGTCACCTTCATCGTCCGCCGGCGCGGGCGTCGCGATGGGCGCGCTGAGGTGCATCCAGTGGCCACGCACGCTGGTCCCGTTGCCGACCACCTTGCCGACCACGAAGGCGCCGTTCTGCGTCGTGATGAAGGCCTTCGCCACGCAGTTGTCTGCGTAGCTCAGGGCTTCGCTGCTCACGCCCACGTCCGGGGCGGGTCCCGTGTCTGCGGCACAGGCCATCATAGAGAGGCAGAAACTGACAACGAGAGCATAGCGCATACGAGAATCCTCCAAGGCTTGCCTAGCATTGTGCAATGTCCGTACAGCTGTCGTCAAGGGCCTTTTCGATGTTAGGCTTCCGCCGTGCAGTCCCCATCGAAATGCGCCCTTGCGATCTGGCTCGTTCTGGCCTGCGTTTTGGCGTCTTGCTCCCCTCGCGTGGGCTTTCAACCCGGGACGCAATGTGACCTGAACACAGAATGCGCGTCTCCGCTCGTGTGCCGCCTCGGGTACTGTCGCCTCGAGTGTCGTTCGCAGCGTGACTGTGGCGCTGGCCTGACCTGTGTGCGCGACTCGGATGGCCTGGGCGCGTGTCAGCTGCCCGCCGAGACCGACTGCACGCTCGACAGCGACTGCCCCGAGCCCCTCGTCTGCCGCGACCGCCAGTGCACCAACGCCTGCGAGGACGATCGGGACTGCCCGCCCGGGAGCGTCTGCGGCGAGGACGAGAGCGGCGCGTTCGGCTGTCGCGACGAGGCCGCGTCGGATTGCCAGATCAACAGCGACTGCCCGGAGCTGCTGGTCTGCGCCGTGGATCACCGCTGTCGCGTCGAGTGCCGGGTGTCACGCGACTGTCCCACCGAGCTCATCTGTGGCGACTGGCTCGAGCCCCCGCGATGCGTGGGACCTGAGGCGGGTCGTCCCGACGCGGGCATGGACGCGTCGGTCGAGGCGGGCATGGACGCGGCGCCACTCGACTCGGGCATGGACTCGGGCATGGACGCCGGGCCGGTGGACTCAGGCATGGACGCGGGGCCGCTCGACTCGGGCGCTCTGCCCAGCGCCGCGGCCGGCATCGACAACCTCGTCGCGGGCTTCGGTCACAACTGTGGCGCGCTGACGGCTTCGGATCTGCGCTGCTGGGGAGACGACAGCAACTCTCAGCTCGGCGACAGCATGACCAGCTCTCGCCCGACGCCCTTCGCGCTCTCGTTGACCGGCGTGCAGCGCCTGGCCGCGGGCAATGGTCACTCTTGCGCGGCGACCTCCGGCGGGCTGTTCTGTTGGGGCGACAACCGCCGCGGGCAGGTCGGCGTGGGTAGCGGCGCGAGCGTGGTCGCGCCTCCGACCGCAGTCAGTGGCGTGGGCGCCATCATGGATCTAGCCGCCGGTCGCGATCACACCTGCGCGCTCACGGCCGCCCGCGTGCTGTGCTGGGGCGCCAACGATCGCGGTCAGCTGGGAGACGGCAGCGCCACCGATCGAGGCGCACCGACCGCCGTCGTCGGTCTCTCCGCCGTGCCCGTGGCGCTGGCCGCGCGCGGCAACCACACCTGCGCGCTGATGCCCGCGGGCACCGTCCAATGCTGGGGCGACAACCGCTTCGGTCAGCTCGGGAACGGCGCCACGGCCACTTCGCCCGTCAGCCGGCCCGTGAACGTTGTCGGCCTGACGGGGATCATCGGCATCACCGCGGGCGGAGGCTTCACCTGCGCTCTCAACGGCTCCGGCAAGGTCAGCTGTTGGGGTGACGGCAGCTTCGGCAGCTTCGGGGACGGCACCTCCGGTTTGCGCACGAGCCCGGGGGCGACCGTGCTGCTCTCCGGTGTGACGCAGGTGGCCGGAGGGGTTCGTCACGCCTGCGCGTTGACGGACGCTGGCAAGGTCTTCTGTTGGGGCGACAACGCCGCGTCGCAGCTCGGGCGCCCGGCGGGCGCGCCGTTCAGTAGCTCGACACCCCTGGAGGTGACCGGCGTGGGAGCCCCCCTCGAGGTGAACGCAGGTCAGAGTCACAGCTGCGTGCGCCTGAGCGGCGGCTTTCGCTGTTGGGGCACCAACACCCTCGGGCAGCTCGGCGACGGGAGCCGCACGATCAGCACCTCTCCAGTGAACGTGAGTTGGCCATGACACAGGGCAACGGGATCAACGGCTTCGTGTTCTGCGTCTTGCTGCTCATCGGGCTGCTCGCCTCGTGCTCCCGCCCCGAGCTGAACCTCGGCGAGAGTTGCTCGCTCAACTCCGACTGCCCATCACCCTTGGTCTGTCGTCTCGAGGTGTGTCGTCGCCAATGCGTCGACTCGCGCGACTGTGGAGCGGGGCTGCGCTGCCTGCGCTTCGCCGGCGACTCCAGCGGAGGCTGCCAGCTCCCGGAGGAGAGTCGCTGCACCCTCACCAGCGAGTGCCCCGAGCCCCTCGTCTGTCGCTTCGGCACCTGCACCACGGCTTGCGTCACGGATCGCGACTGCGTTGAAGGCGCGACCTGCAAGGCCGGCGCGGACGGCAGCGCCTGTGACGAGCCCCTCTCGGAGCTGTGCATCTACAACAGCGACTGCCCCGAGCCCTACATCTGCGCTACCGAGCAGGTGTGCCGCGAGGAGTGCCGGGCCGACCGCGATTGTCCCACGCCTCGCGTCTGCATCGACGCTCGCTGCGAGCTGCTCTCGACGGGTCCCTAGATGTCCACGCCCCAGAGCGTCGAGTTGGAAGCCGCGCGCATCGGCCCCTACCGTCTGCTCGACCGGCTCGCCGTCGGCGGCATGGCCGAGGTCTATCGAGCGCTCTTCACTCCCAGCGCCGGCGCGGAGCGCGCGGTGGTCGTCAAGCGCATGCTCCCAGAGCTGCTCGAGCACTCCGAATGCGTGCGCATGTTCGAAGACGAGGCGCGCATCGGCGAGCGCATCCGTCACCCCAACGTGGTGCAGGTGCTCGGCTCGGGCACCCACGAAGGCGCTCCCTACTTGGCCCTCGAGTATGTCTTCGGCGTCGATCTCCATCGCCTCCTGCGTCACCTGCGCTCCACGGGTCAGGCGCTGAGACCCCCCCTCTCGCTCTTCGTCGCCACGCGCCTGCTCGCCGGCCTCGCCGCCGTGCACGCCGCCACGGACTCCGAGGGCAGGCTGCTCGGCGTGGTCCACCGCGACGTCAGCCCCTCCAATGTCTTCCTCTCCGTGCACGGAGAGGTGAAGCTCGGCGATCTCGGCATCGCCCGGGCGTTGCTGCGGGAGCGGGGTACCAAGCGTCCTGCGCAGGACGGCGCGCGCGGCAAACTCGGCTATCTCGCGCCGGAGCAGCTCGGCGAGGGCAAGGTCGACGCTCGCGCCGACGTCTTCGCCGCGGCCGCGTTGGTGGCGGAGCTGCTGATGGGGCAGCCGCTCTTCGCGGGTCCCAGCGAGCTCGCTGTGCTCTTGGCCGTGCGCGACGCTGATATCCAGGCGTTTCAGCGCCACGCGGCCGATCTCCCCAAGGAGCTGCGCAGCGCGCTCGAGGCCGCTCTGCGTCGTGATCCCGAGGCGAGGACCTCACGGGCGGAGGATCTGCTCATGGCTCTCGAGCCCTTCGTCAGCGAGCCGGAGAAGCGCCTAGCGAGCGAGCTCGGGGCGCTGGTTCGACGGGCCCACGAGGCCTCGAGCCTCACCCCACCTCCACGCGAGCGGACCAGTCTGGCGCGCACCGTCGAGGCGGACGCCCGCATGCTCTTGGCCCTCTCCCCGGGCGATCCTTCGACCACGCCCACGCCCCGCGTCGCCCTAGATCCGAACGGCCCCACGGCGTCCATCTACGAGGTCGAGCGCGACGGGGCTCCGCCTTCGCTCTACAGCTACGCCGGGCTGGTGGCCGCCTTGGTGGGCGGAGAGGTGGCGCCCCACGCTCTGGTGGTCGTGAACGGTGGAGAGGCCAAGCCCGCCCATCACTTGCCCGAGATGGTCCGCCACCTTCTGCCCTCCGCGCGCGAGCCGGCTCAGGGTCGCGCCCGCCTGGGCGACACCACGGAGCTCTTCGACCTCTCGGTCACGCCGGCCACGGAGGTCTTCGGCTACGCCTATCGCACGCGCTTCTCCGGGCTCGCCGTGTTCGAGGGCGAGGCGCGCCACAAGGAGGTGCACTTCGCGCGAGGCGTGCCGGTGCGCGTGGCGTCGAGGGCGCACGAGGAGCTGCTCGGCCAGCGCCTGGTGGCGGACGGAACCCTGTCCGAGGGCGAGCTCTCCTTGGCCCTGGCGATGATGCCTCGCTACGAAGGTCGGCTCGGGGACACGCTCTTGGCCTTGGACCTGCTGACGCCGGTCGCGCTCTTTCGGGCGCTCTCGCTGCAGGCGCGCGAGCGTCTCGGAGAGGTGCACGAGTGGCCCGATGGTCGGGCCGCGCTCTATGGTGAACTCGAGCTCCCGGGGCGCGGCTTCCCCGTCGAGGTGCAGCCGATCGAATTTTTGCGCGACGGCTTGGCGCGACGTGCGGCCGCGGGGTTGCCTGTCTTTGCGCCCCCCTGGTCTGGTGCGCGCCTGGGGGCCGAGCCGTGGCCCCGGGCGGCCCACGCCCTGCCGCAGGCGCTCGAGGCCTTGCGGACGCGCTTCGTCTCACCGCTTCCCTTGGCGACCTTCGCCGGGGACGCGGCCGTGGACTCCACGGAGATCGCGCTACTGCTTTCCCTTGGGGCCCTAAGGTGGGTAGCGTAGCCCCATGAGCTCGGACGATCCCCGCGTCGGCGCCATCTTCCTCGACCGCTTGAAGGTCATCCGTCACATCGGTGGTGGCGGCATGGGCGCGGTCTACGAGGTGGAGCATCTGCGCACGGGTCACCTGCGCGCTCTGAAGATCGTGCGGCCCGAGTACAGCGCCCAGCCCCGCTACATGCAGCGCCTGCTGCGCGAGGCCCGAGTGGCCGCGACCTTGAACACGCCCCACGTGGCCGAGACCCTCGACGCCGGTGTGCTCGAGGACGGCAGCGCCTACGTGCTGATGGAGCTCTTGCACGGGCGGCCGCTGATCTCCCTGCTCGAGGAGCGTCCACGCCTCGAGCCCGAGGAGGTCGTCTGGATCGCCAGCGAGATCTGTCTGGGCCTCGAGGTCGCCCACGCCGCGGACATCGTCCACCGCGACCTCAAGCCCGAGAACATCTTCCTCGTCCCGAGCGGTGACGACGGAGCCCTGGTCAAGATCCTCGACTTCGGCATCTCCCAGTTCCCGGCGTCCTTGGCGGAGGCGCCCAACAGGCTCACGCGAGAGGGCACGATCCTGGGCACGCCCTTCTACATGTCGCCCGAGCAGGCCGCGGGGCGCACCATGGACGCGCGCACGGATCTCTACGCCCTCGGCGTGGTGATGTACGAGGCGCTGAGCGGCAGCCTGCCCTTCGACTCGCCCACCATCGGCGAGCTCTTTCTGCGCATCGCGGCCGGCGAGTACATGCCCCTCGAGCAGCGCGTACCCGAGCTCGACCCCAACCTGGTCGCCGTGGTCGCCCGCGCCATGGATCGAGATCCCGCCAAGCGCTACGACTCGGCCGTCGCCCTGAGGGAGGCCCTCGTGCCCTTCTTGGGCGTGGGTCCCGCCGCGCCCGGGCGCGTCACCCTGCGCCTGAACGCGCTGGCGCAGCCTCCGAAGCCCCGCGTGGAGACCCTCGACTACAGCTCCTCGCCGCCGAGCGAGCGCGAGACCATGGCGCCTCCGGAGTCGGAGCCGCCCCCGGGCGAGCTCGCGCTGACGCCCGCCCACGCCTCTCCCATCGTCTCCTCGAAAGCCTCGAGCCCGAGGCCCGTGCGCAGGTCGTCCGAGTCCATGGAGACCCTCGACGGATCCATGGCCGTGGCGAGCACGCCCCCCGCGGGCATGCCCACCTTCCACACACCCGCGTCCATCCCGCCGCCGAGCTCCATCCCCCAGGCCCTGACCCCAGCGGCGCCGTCGGAGTCTGCCCCGGCGCCCGTGCCCGTGTGGCGACAGCCCCTGCTGCTCGCGGTGGCCGCGGCGGTGGTCGCGTTCGCCCTCAGCCTGTGGTGGGGAGCGGCCCGCACGCCGCAGGCCAGCGCACCTGATCCGCGCCCCGCGCCCAC
>JAADHO010000392.1 GCA_013151775.1 Deltaproteobacteria bacterium
ACCGGCCAGGGCGCTGAGCCTTGGCACGGAGAGGCCCAGGTCGGCCAAGAGGTCGGTCAGCCCGAGCGGGATCGCCGCCAGTAACCCAAGCAGGATGCCCCAGGCCCGGCGCCGCTCTCGGCGCGCGCTCACGCCGCGTGCGTAGCGCATCAGGCGCAGGCAGGCGAAGCCGAGGCAGGGCAGGAGGCCCAGCAGGTAGGCGCTAGCCCAGGCCGATCCGGCCAGCCAGCGGCGCACATCCGCGGAGACGAAGCCCGTGGCGGCCAGCGCGGCGAGCAGCCCGAAGTAGGCGCCCGCCAGCCACACGATGCGTCGGTGGCGTCGGACATCGCCCGTGAAGCGCAGCACGAGCAAGAGGCCCAGGAGGGGCGCGAAGGGCGAGAGGCTGATGTCCAAGAGCCGCCAGGAGTCGACGCGGCCCGGCAGCTCGATGCTCTGCGCCAAGCTGAAGCCCGCGAGATCCGCCGTGAGCAGCGCGAGGGTGGTGGCGAAGCCCGAGCGCCGGGAGCCCGCGAGGGCGAAGACGGCCACCGCGAAGAGGCCGGCGGCGCTCAACGCGTTCAACGTGGCATCCCCAAGCACGCGCGCACGATATCAGACACGCAGCCGCGCCCGGCTCGGCGCTTGATCGCCGCCAATCGGGACGTGCGTGGGCCAGGCTAGCGTCATCGAGCCGGCAGGTTTGGCGCGGGCGCCTCCACGGGGTGACGCTGGTGCGACCCGTCGTCGAGCGGGACACGGACGCCGAAGGTGAGGGTGGGCGCCTGCGTCCCTGCCTCGACGGCACCGAAGAACTCCACGCCCTTCGAGTTGCGGAAGCGCAGCTCGGCGTAGCCGACGATGTCTCCCTCGTAGTAGTTGATCGCGAGGCGCAGAGGCTCGTCTCGGCTGGAGCTGACCACGGCGCGACCGCCCCAGCTCGCGCCGATGCGCAGCGTGCCATCGCGGAATCGTACGCCGAGCCCGCCGCCGAGCAGGTTGGCGTTCTGCAGGAAGCCCCGGCGGCTGCCGGCCATCAGCTCGAGGAAGATGTTGTCCTCGCGGCCCAAGCGCAGGCGATACCAAGGACTCGGGATCGGCGTGCCCCCCTCGAAGCTGAAGGTCAGGCCGAGCCCGAGCTCGTGGCCGAACCAAAGGTAGTCGCCCCGGATGAAGAGGCTGCCGTTTGCGAGTGTGTGCAGCGCCGTGCGGTGGCCTCTCTCGGTGCGGGCGTACTCGATGTCTTCGAGGACCTCGACGTGCGCGCCTCCGGCGAGCGCGCCCGCTGTTTCCCTCACCACCTCGCCACCCGCGCTGAGCTGATCGTGGGTGATGCTATCGGTCTTCACTCCATCGCAGTCGAAGCTGGAGTCCTCCGTTTCGCCAACCGAGCCGTAACCCTCGATGGACGTAGAGGCTTGTCGCTGAACACTGGCGCAGGCCGGGTAGAGCACGAAGAGCCCAACGGTCATCAGCGCGAGCCTCGCCTTCGGCCAGCTCGCCGCACGCGCTCGCTCCAAGGCGCAGGGTCGCCAGCGCGCCTCGCTGCCGTCGGATCGAATGCGTCGCTGCTTCATGGGCACTCCGTCGCTGAAGGTGTTTCCTCCCCTCGAAGAGAGCAGCCCTCGTGCCAACATGCGGAAATCGCGTTTCGCGCAGAGAAGTCGCAAATTCCACCTGTTCACATCTGTTCAATTGTGTTCAGTGACCTCATGGGATCGGGCGGATCCGCACAGCCCGGCGTCGGGACGGCGCTCGCCGCGTTTGCTCTCCGCGGCACCTGGTGCCATCACCTCGACGTGGGCGCAGCGGGCAGCGAGGTCGAGGTCGTGCACGCGGTCGACGTGGACGACGCCGTGCGCGCGCGCGCTGAGCAGATCCTGCGCCGACACGGGCGCGCCTGCACCTCGTTTCAGACGCTCGGAGCCGGCTTCTCCTACCTCTTCTCGGCTGACGCCTACGTGGCCTTTCGTGCCATCGGCCACGCCTGGGTGGCGGCCGGAGCGCCCATCGCGGACGAGTCGCGTGGCCTCGAGGTCGCCCTCGACTTCGTGCGCGAGGCGCGCGCCCAGAAGCGTCGACCCTCCTTCTTTTGCGTCGACGCGGGCTTTCCCGACGCAGACGAGCTCGCGAGGCTCGACGTGGGCGAAGAGCCCTTCTACGAGCCAGCCCACTGGGAACAGACGCTCAGAGCGAGGCGCAGCCTGCGCGAGCAGCTGCGGCGCGCCCGGGCCAAGGGCGTCGTGGTCACGCGGGCGTCAGCGGAGGAGGTCGCCGAAGGCGCGCCCCTGCGATCCGAACTGAGCGCCCTGGCCGAGCGCTGGCTGGCGGGCCGGAAGATGGCTCCCATGACCTTCCTGGTGCAGGTCGAGCCCTTCACCCGGGCCGAGTCGCGAGCCTATTTCGTGGCGCGCCGCGCGGGCGAGGTGGTGGGCTTGCTCGTGGCCGTGCCCGTCTACGCCGCGGATGGCTACCTCGTGGAGCACGCCTTTCGCGACGCCTCCGCGCCCAACGGCACGGTGGAACTGCTCTTCGACGCCGCCATCCGTGGTCTCGGCGAGGAGGGCGCGCAATTCGTCTCGGCCGGTCTCTGCCCGCTCAGCGGCGCCGTGTTGCCGGTGCTGAAGACCGCGGCGCGTCTGGGACAGGGGCTCTACAATTTCGAGGGTCTTCACGCCTTCAAGGCCAAGCTCGGCCCTGACCGCTGGCAGCCCGCGCGCCTGCTCTGGCCTCGGCGGACGTCGCCCCTCGTGGCCATGCTCGACACCCTGCGCGCCTTCACCCCTGGCGGCTTCACACGCTTCGCCATCGACACCCTGCGCCACCTGAGGCGCTCCGTCCTGCGCGCCCTCTACCTGCCGCTGGTGATCTGGACCCTGGCCGTGGCCGTCGCCCCCGAGCGCTTCTTCCCCTGGCCGTCTCTGCGCTGGATCTGGGTCAGCCTCGACCTGCTCCTCGTGCTGCTCCTCGCGGGGCTCGTGCGCCGCCCGAGCGAGCGCGCCTTGACGGCTCTGGTGTGGCTCTCGGGCTTCGACGCGCTGCTCTCGGTGGCCCACGTGGCACTCTGGATTGGTCCCCGCGCGGAGGCCGCCCTGGACCTGCTCGGGCTGGTCGTCGGCCTCGTCGGACCGACCTCCGCCTTCATCCTCCTGAGCGTGCTTCGCGGGCGTCGTCGGCGCGTCTCCGTTTGACAAGCGCGCCCCCCGTCCCCTACAGGGTGCGCCGTGAAGAACTCGCTAGTCATCGTGGAGTCTCCCGCCAAGGCGCGGACCATCTCGGGCTTTTTGGGCGACGGATACGTCGTCGAGTCCTCCATCGGCCACATCCGGGACCTGCCCAAGAGCGCGGCCGATGTGCCCGCGGCCCACAAGAAAAAGCCCTGGGCGCGCTTGGGCGTGGATGTGGAGAACGACTTCAAGCCGCTGTATGTTGTAGACGCGGACAAGAGGAGTCATATCAAGCACTTGAAGGAGTTGCTGGCCGACGCGGACGAGCTCTTGCTGGCCACCGATGAGGATCGCGAGGGGGAGTCGATCGCCTGGCATCTGCTCGAGGTGCTGAAGCCCAAGGTGCCCGTGAAGCGCATGGTCTTCCACGAGATCACGAAGAAGGCGATCCAGGCTGCGTTGAACGACACCCGCGAGCTGAACCGTGAGTTGGTGGACGCGCAGGAGGCGCGCCGGATCCTCGATCGTCTCTACGGTTACGAGGTCTCGCCCGTGCTGTGGAAGAAGGTCATGCCTCGCCTCAGCGCCGGGCGCGTGCAGAGCGTGGCGACCCGCATCATCGTCGAGCGCGAGCGCGCTCGCATGGCCTTCCATCGCGCGACCTGGTGGGGCATGGCGGGGCAGTTCTCGGCCGAAGGGGCGGCCCTCGACACGCAGCTCTCGCTGCTCGACGGCAAGCGCCTCGCCACGGGCAAGGACTTCGACGCCAACGCTCGACTGAAGAACGCCGACCTGGCACGTCCGGACGAGGCGGCCATCCGCGAGCTCGCAAAGGCCCTCGAGGGGCGATCGGCCAGCGTCTCGAGCGTCGAGAAGAAGCCCTACAAGCGCTCGCCCGCGGCGCCCTTCATGACCTCGACCTTGCAGCAGGAGGCGGGGCGCAAGCTGCGCTTCGCGGCCAAGCGCGCCATGCGCGCGGCGCAGCGCCTCTACGAGGGCGGCTTCATCACCTACATGCGTACGGACAGCACGACGCTCTCCGATTCCGCCGTGCACGCAGCGCGTGAGCTGATCGCCCACGAGTACGGCGACGCGTATCTGCCGCCGCAGCCGCGCCTGTACAAGAAGAAGGTCAAGAACGCGCAGGAGGCCCATGAGGCGATCCGGCCAGCCGGTGATCGCTTTCAGCATCCCGCCGAGGTGGCGCGCCGCGTGCCGCCCGACGAGGGGAAGCTCTATGAGCTGATCTGGAAGCGCACGGTCGCCTGCCAGATGGCCGACGCCAAGGGGGAGACCCTGAGCGTGAAGATCGAGGCGCGCACGGACGCACACGTCGCGACCTTCTCGGTCACGGGCAACACCATCACCTTCCCCGGCTTCTTTCGCGCCTATGTCGAGGGCAGCGACGACCCGGCGCAGGCGTTGGCGAATCGCGAGAAGCACCTGCCGCCTCTGCGCGAAGGTCAGGTGCTTCAGGGCCTCGCCTTCACGCCTGAGGATCACGAGACGCAGCCGCCCGCCCGCTTCACCGAGGCCTCGTTGGTGCGCCGCCTCGAGGAGCTCGGTGTCGGTCGACCCTCCACCTACGCCTCGATCCTCTCGACGATTCAAGATCGCGGTTACGTGTGGAAGAAGGGCTCGGCGCTGGTGCCCTCGTGGAAGGCCTTCGCCGTCGTGCGCCTGCTCGAGCAGCACTTCGGCAAGCTCGTGGACTACGCCTTCACCGCCAAGATGGAGGACGACCTCGATCTGATCGCGGCGGGTCAGGCGCAGACCGTGCCGTGGCTCAAGCGCTTCTACTTCGGCGAGCCCGACCACCCCGGCGCCACGGGCCAGAAGGGCCTCGCCGGCCTGGTCTCGGAGCAGCTCGGTGAGATCGACGCGCGCGCCATCAACACGCTGCCCTTGGGTGAAGACTCGGAGGGACGCACGGTCGCCGTGCGCGTGGGCCGCTACGGTCCCTACCTCGAGCGAGGCGAGGACACGGCGCCCGTCCCGGAGGACTTGCCTCCCGACGAGCTCGACCTCGAGAAGGCCTTGGAGCTCTTGAGCGCGCCGAGCGGCGACCGCGAGCTCGGTGTCGACGTGGAGTCGGGCCTGACGGTGTATCTGCGCAACGGTCGCTTCGGGAACTACGTGCAGCTCGGCGAGCAGGAGAAGGGCAGCAAGGACAAGCCCCAGCGCGCCAGCCTGCTCAAGAGCATGGAACCCGAGACGCTCAGCCTCGAGGACGCGCTGAAGCTCCTGAGCCTGCCGCGCGTGGTCGGCGTCGCGCCGGACGGTGAAGAGGTGACGGCGCAGAACGGCCGCTACGGTCCCTATCTGATCAAGGGTAAGGAGAACCGCAGCCTCGAGAACGAAGAGCAGCTCTTCAGCATCAGCCTCGAGGAGGCTCTGGTCGTGATGGCGCAGCCCAAGCGCCGGCGCGGACAGACCAAGGCCGAGCCGCTGAAGACGCTCGGCAACGACGCAGTCAGCGGCGGGGAGATCACGCTGCGCAAGGGGCGCTTCGGGCCCTACGTCACCGATGGAGAGACCAACGCCTCGCTGCGCACGGGTGACGACCAGGAGACCATCACCACCGAGCGCGCGCAGGAACTCTTGCAGCTCAGGCGCGACCGCGGTCCGGTGAAGAAGAAGCGCAAGGCCGTGAAGAAGAAGGCCACGAAGAAGAAGACGGCCAAGAAGGCTACGAAGAAGAAGACGGCCAAGAAGGCTACGAAGAAGAAGACGGCCAAGAAGAAGCCCGCCACCAAGGTCACGCCGAGCGCCTAACTCGAAACTGCCGGCGACCGTCGTGTCACGCCCTCAGACCCGCGCGCCGTCGAGCAGCTCTTGGGCCGCCGCGCGCGTCTTCTTGGTGATGCGCAGGCCACCGAGCATGCGAGCGACCTCGTCGAGGCGCGCCTCGTCGTCGATGCGCTCGATGCGGCTGGTGGTGCGCCCGTCTTCCGCCCGCTTGTCCACACGGAAGTGGGCGTCGGCGTAGACGGCGATCTGCGGTAGGTGGGTGATGCAGAGCACCTGTCGGTGACTCGCCACGTCCGCGAGCTTCCTGCCAAGCACCTCGGCGACGGCGCCGCCCACGCCCGAATCGACCTCGTCGAAGACGTAGAGCCCAGCGGGGCCGAGGTCCGCGAGCACGCGCTTGATGGCCAACATCGCCCGGCTCAGCTCGCCGCCGCTCGCAACCTTCGACAGCGGACGTGCCTCCTCGCCGACGTTCGGCGCGATCAACAGCTCGCAGCGATCGATGCCCTTGCGCGTGAGGCGCGCGCCCTCGACCTCGAGTTCGCCTCCGTCTCGCTCGAGCGGCGCGAGCGCCACCACCACGCGGGCGTCGCCCATGCCCAGAGAGCCGAGCTCCTTGCCGATCAGCCGCCCCATGCGCATGGCCGTCTTCTTGCGGGCGTCGCGTAGTCCCAGGGCCGACATGCGCGCCTTCTCGCGCGCCAGGTCGCGATCGCGCTCCGCGCGGGCGATCTTCTCCTCTAGATCTCCCAGGCTCGCGAGCTCTGCGCGGGCACGCTCGGCGAAGGCCAGCGCCGCTTCGAGGCTGCCGCCGTGCTTGCGGCCCAGGCGCTTCAGGCCTTCGACGCGCTCGTCGACCTCGGCCAAGCGCACGGGATCGAGCGACACGCCTCGCGCGTAGGCGCCGAGCTCGCGCGCGGCGTCCTCGAGCTGCGTCGCCGCGCCCCTCAGCTGTTCGACCAAGGGGGCGAGTGACGGATCCAGCTTCGCCGTGTCCTCGAGCTCCTGCGCGACTCGGGCGAGTCGCTCCGTGAGCGCTCCATCGTCGGCGTAGAGTGTCGCCTCGGCCTCCGACGTGGACGAGAGCAGGCGCTCTGCGTGCCTCAGGCGCTCGCGCTCCGCGGCGAGGCGCTCGTCTTCTCCTGCTTCCGGCGCGAGTTCGTCCACCTCAGCGAGCTGAAAGCGCAAGAGGTCTTCGCGCTCCGCGCGCTTGCTCGAGGCTTCCAGGCGAGCGTGGAGCACGGCCGTCGCTCGCTTCAGGGCGTCGAAGTCTTCGGCGAGCTTGGCGAGCTTGGCGCCGTGCTTGCCGAAGGCGTCGAGGTAGCCGAGGTGCGTGCGCGCATCCGTCAGACCGAAGTGGGCGTGCTGACTCGAGATGTCCACCAGGCGCGCGCTCAGGGCCGCGAGCTGCGGGCGGCTCGCGAGCTTGCCGTCGAGGTAGGCGCGACTGCGACCCGTGGCCTTGACCACGCGGCGGATCACCAGCTCGTCTTGCGCGGGCAGGCCCGCCTCTTCCAGGGCCAGGCGCAGCTCGGGGTCGGCGCCCAGCTCGAAGAGCGCCTCGACCTCCGCCTGCTCCGCGCCGCGACGCACCAAGTCGCCGCTCGCCGTGTCGCCCAAGATCAAAGAGAGGGCGCGCACCAGGATGGACTTGCCCGCGCCCGTCTCGCCCGAGAAGACGTTGAGCCCCGGGCCGAGTTCTACGGAGAGTTCGTCGATGATGGCGAAGTTCTGAACATGCAAGCAGGTGAGCACGGCCGAGGCATAGCAAGCCGGAGGCGCCGCGCCCATGGCAATTCGCTGGCGACCGCCTGGACTTCTTGGGGACTTGCGCATCGATTTGGTACGCTTCCGCGGGTGCTCCGATGTCTCGCATGGATCCTGGCTGGCCTGTCCCTCGCCGGCCTCGTCGCCTCGCCACGGCTCACCTCGGCGCAGTTCGGTTCCACCCAGCTCCGCTCCACGCCTCGGCGCGTGTCCGTGCAGTCCTTCGTGGGCCCGCGTGCCGGCTCCTTGCGCAGCGGTCTGATCCGCAGCCTGCAGGAGGCCGAGGACGTGTCCGTGGTTCCTCGCACGGAGGTGGCGGAGGTGGCGGCGGCGCAGGGTATCCACGGCTCCCTGCACCCCTCCAACTACGCCACCGTCGGCGCCGCGGGAAGCATCGCCGCCTTCGTGCGCGGCTCTTCACGTCGACGTCGGGGCCGCTGGGTGCTGACGCTCACGGTCTACTCGGGAGCCGATGGCAGCCGCGTGGGCGCCGTCAGCTTCAGCGGACGCACCCTCGGCGCCTTGAGCGCGGTTCGCCGCACGGGCTACTCGCGGCTCCGGAGCCTGCTCGAGTCCACGGCTCCTGGCGCGCCGCAGCAGGCGCAGCCCGAGGTCGATCCCAACGCTCAACCCTGGTACGCCGGGCACGAGACGCCCGAGGTGGTGGAGACGCCCGAGGAGCCGGAGTCTCCCTCGACGCCTCCCGGTCGCTGGCGGGCGCTGCGCGTGGGGCTCTTGGTCGGTACCCTGCGTCGCTCCATGAGCGCCCAAGCTCGGGTAGACCCCGCGCTGCGTGGCGGCGGTCCTGGAGATCCATTGCTCACCGAAGGGCGCAGCTACGAGAGCGCGGGGCTCGGCGCCATGGAGCTCGGTCTCGGTCTGGAGCTCTATCCGGGCGCCTTCGGAGACCAGCCCGTCTTCCCCTACCTCGGCCTCGTCTTCTCCTATCGTCACTCCCTCGGGCTCAGCACCAACGCGCCCGCCTGCGCGGGCAACGCGCGCTGCACATCGGCCACTCCAGACGTGGCCGTGGACACCTCCGAGTCGGAGCTCTACGTCGGCGCGCGGTTGCGCTACGGCGTCGACGACAAGACGACTCTGTTCGCGGATTTGGGCTACGGCCGCTTCGCCTTCGAGCTCGATTCGAGCGACCTCGCCTTGGTCGACGGAGCGTCCATCGTGCCGACCTTGGCCTACGCCCACGTCCGGCTTGGCGTCGGTTTTCGCTACGACTTCGTGCCACGCCTCTTCACCCTGGGCGCGCGCTTCGCCTACCTCGCGGGCCTCGGCGTGGGTCAGGAGGCGAAACGCATCTGGGGCGTAAAGACCCAGCGTCCCTCCGGCTTCCTCTTGGCGCTCGATCTCGAGAGCGAGCTCACGCCCATCGCGGACGGCGCCTTCGTGCGCCTCAGCCTCGAGTACTTTCGTTTCAAGACCACCTTCCGCGGCGTCACCGCCTGCCGCGTGGAAGATCCCCCCGCATCCGGCACCTGCCCCGCGAACACGCTCTGGGAGCCCTGGCCCACGGACGCTACCGGCACGGTGACGGGAGGCTTCGCCGACCCGGTCACGGACGGCTACCTGCGCCTCGGCTTGACGCTCGGCTACGAATACTGAGCTTCCATGCCGCAGCGTTTTCGCAAGGCTCTGACCCTCTTCGAGGATTGTCGCGAGATGATGGCAGACGAGATCCGTCTCGGCGCCTATCGCCGCGCCATCGCGGACGTGGTGCGTGAGGGAGACGTGGTGGTGCATCACAGGCTGATGGACCTGATCCCGCGGCAGCTCTAGGCTAGGCTGACGACCTCTTCCAGGCCGGGTAGACGGCTTCGGTGACTGCCGAAGAGCTGCCGATTGGTGACCACGATGCGTGCGAAGAGCCAGGGGCGGACGAAGTCTCGGATCGCTTGAGGAAGCCCGCCTCCTCCTGATCCGCAGGTCGGTCGGCCTCGAACCACAGCGCCAACACGAGCTTCTCGCCACGCGACGGATCGATGAAGCGGCGCACGAATTCGGCCTTCGGCCGTGGCGCGAGATCGCGTTTGCAGGCCCAGATCATTCCTGACAGCGAGTCTCGGAATTTCTGCCCAGCTTCTCTCGCGAGATCCTCGATCCGGGGTCTCCTGTGCGGGCCATAGTTGGTGACCTCGAGCAAGCCGCCCGCGTCGCCAGCCCACCAGCATAGGTCCGCCGCTTTGGTCCCGGCCTGTTGCGAAAGTCCCTGTCGATAGGCGTCTGAGCCATCCCAGCGCTGTGCGCGAGTACCCGGTGCGAAGCGGAAGAGGAGCCTCTTCTCGGGCAGGTCGATGCTCATCACTCGAGGCTGCGACGGCGATCGAAGTGGGCCATGAACGCGCTTCGAATTAGGTTCTCGGGAAGCTCGCCCAGGACGTCCGCGCTCGAAACGCGCGTGCCCTCACGCTGCTTGACGAAAGAGAAGTAACGCACGGGCGTCTCACGCTCTTCACTCAGCAGCTCGAGGGTCTGCGTGAAGAGATAGTCGTGGCTGGCACAGACGACCTGCACGCCGGCGTCGGCGAGCTCCGCCAGCATCTCGGCGAGCTCGACCACGAGCTTGGGGTTCAGGTTGGCTTCGGGCTCATCCCAGATCAGCACTCGGCCGGGGGCCACCTCGCCGTTGCTGATCAGCCGAGCCAGCGAGGCGAGCTTTCGATGCCCTTCCGCGACCAAATGTGCTTCGAGCTGTCCCACGTAGAAGCGATCTCCCTTTTGCGCGGTCTTGCCGCCCACCACCTTTTCGAGCCGCGTGAGGATGCTCCCCATGGGCGGAGGCCGGCTCCCTCGGAGGCTGCTCGCGGACAGCGCCATGCAGCCGTCGTAGTAGGTCTCGTCGAAGGAGAGCTCACGCTGCCGGTAGGCGGCAGCGAAGCCTTCGTACATCGACAGTAGTTCATGCGAAGGCAAGAAGAGGGCGCTCGCGTCATCGAGGGAGCGCTTGCGGATCCGGAGGCTGGAGTCTTTGGAATGGATCGTGAAAGCGAGTTCATTCTCCCCGGCTTCGATCCGGATCAGGGCCCGCCGCTGACCCGCTCGCCGACGCGTCAAGCGCCCGATCTTGGCGTCGGCCGGCTGGAAGACCCGAGCGAATTTCTCCGCCAAGCGCGCCTTCGGCGGCAGCGTCGAGCCGTTGGCGGGAGCGGCTCGCAGGCTGGCGTAGAGCGCCTTCATCGCGTGCGTCTTGCCGGTCGCGTTGGCGCCGAGAAACACGTTGATACCGCTGCAGAACCTCAGGTCTACGCGTTCGAACGCGCCGAAATCTTCGAGCACCAAGCGGGTGACACCCATGACGGGCACGATAGGGGGGCATCGTGGCGCAAGCAAGAATCACGTCGGAGAGGTTCTTCTGCCCGCCCGTTGCGCGCTTCACCGCCGGGCGCTACCACGTGCGACCCATGACTTCGTCCGCCGAGATTCGTCGCTCCTTCCTCGACTTCTTCGCCGCACGCGACCACGCGTGCAGGCCCTCGGGGCCGCTCGTGCCGGACAACGACCCGACCTTGATGTTCGCCAACGCGGGCATGGTGCAGTTCAAGGATGTCTTCACGGGCAAGGAGACGCGGGACTACACGCGCGCGACCACGAGTCAGAAGTGCATCCGCATCAGCGGCAAGCACAACGACCTCGAGAACGTGGGCGTGACGGCGCGCCACCACACTTTCTTCGAGATGCTCGGCAACTTCTCCTTTGGCGACTACTTCAAGGCCGAGGCCGTCCGCTTCGCCTGGGACTTCTACATGGAGGTCATGAAGTTCGACCCGGAGCGCATGGTGATCACCGTCTTCGGCGGTGAAGAGGGCTATGGCGACGAGGACGTGGAGGCCGTGCGGCAGTGGCGCGACGTCACGGGCTTCGGCGACGAGCGCATCATCCGCTGCTCCGCCAAGGACAACTTCTGGCAGATGGGCGACACGGGCCCCTGCGGACCCTGCGCCGAGATCCACTACAAGCTCGGTGAGGGCGCCGTGGATCCGCGCAGCTTCGGCGAAGAGCCCACCCCCGACGGACGCGGTTGGTTCGAGCTCTGGAACCTGGTCTTCATGCAGTTCGACCGTCAGCCCGACGGCACGCTGAAGCCCTTGCCCGCGCCGAGCGTCGACACGGGCGCCGGCCTCGAGCGCTCCGCCGTGGTCGCGCAGGGCGTGCTCAGCAACTACGACACGGATCTGCTGAAGCCCCTGGTCACGCTCGCCAGCGAGATCAGCGACAAGCGCTATGGCGGGAGCACGTCGGACGACGACGTCTCCATGCGCGTGATCGCCGACCACGCGCGCACCACGGCTTTCATGATCTCCGAGGGCATCTTTCCGGATCGCGACGGGCGCAACTACGTGCTGCGCCGCGTAATGCGCCGCGCCATCCGCCACGGACACAGGCTCGGCATCGGCGAGTGCTTCCTGCATCACGTCGCCCTCCGCGTCGTGGACGAGATGGGCGAGGCCTACCCGCAGCTCGTGGAGCAGCGCGCGCTGATCGAGGACATCACGCGCCAAGAGGAGGAGCGCTTCCGCCGCACTCTGGATCGCGGCCTCGACCTGCTCGCGCAGAACGAGCGTTGGGACCTGGAGGGCGACGCCAAGACCCTGCCCGGCGCCGTGGCCTTCGAACTCTACGACACGTACGGCTTCCCGCTGGATCTGCAGAGCGTGATCGGACGCGAGCGCGGCTTCGACGTGGACCAAGCCGGCTTCGACTCCGCCATGGAAGAGGCGCGTGAACGCAGCCGCGGCTCCAAGGTGGGCGATGTCGCCGTAGCCGAGGTGCACCACATGGTGGCCGAGCGCGTGGGCGCGACGGAGTTCACGGGCTACGAGGCCGAAGAGGGCAAGAGCGAGATCGTCGCGCTCTTGCAGGAGGGCGTCGAGGTCGAGCGCCTCGAGGCGGGGGACGAGGGCGAGGTCGTGACGCGCTCGACTCCCTTCTACGCCGAGAAAGGCGGACAGCTCGGAGACGGCGGCGTGATCCTCGCCGAGGGCACGCGCTTCGTCGTGAGCGACACGCAGCTCCCCGCGGGCGAGGTTCACGTTCACGTCGGTCGCGTCGAGGCGGGCAGCCTCGAGCTAGGCCAAGCCGTGGAACTCGAGGTCGATCACGAGGCGCGCGCCGCCACGCGCCGCAACCACAGCGCGACGCATCTCTTGCATTGGGCCTTGCGCGAGGTCGTGGGCGCGACGGTGGCGCAGAAGGGATCCTTGGTCGGCAAGGATCGCCTGCGCTTCGACTACAGCGGCACGCGCGCGCTGAGCCTCGAGGAGCTGCGACGCGTCGAGCAGCTCGTGAACGGCGCCGTGCTCGCCAACACGCCCATCATCACCGACGTGCTGCCCATGGACGAGGCCAAGGCGCGCGGGGCGATCGGCATCTTCGAGGAGAAGTATGGCGAGGTCGTGCGCGTGCTGCGCATCGGCCCGTCGCTCGAACTCTGCGGCGGCACCCACGCCTTCCGCACGGGTGACATCGGCCTCTTCAGCGTGGTGAGCGAGGCGGGCCTCGCCGCCGGCGTGCGCCGCATCGAGGCGACCACGGGCCTGCGCTCCCTCGGGCGCCTGCACGCGCAGCAAGACGAGCTCTTCGCCATCGCTGACAAGTTGAAGGCGCGCCCGGCGGAGCTGATGGCGCGCGTCGACAAGGTCGTGCGCGAGGACAAGCGCCTGCGCGACGAGATCAGACGCCTCGAGCGCAGCATGATGGAGGGCGGCGGAGAGGATCTCTCGAGTCAGGCCCGCGAGGTCGATGGCATTCGCGTGCTCGGCGCCAAGGTCGGCCTCGGCGACGCCGGCGCGCTGCGAGAGATGGCGGACAAGCTGCGTGACAAGCTCGCCCCCGCCGTCGTGCTGCTCGGCGCCGAGGCCAAGGGCAAGGCCCTGCTCGTGTGCAGCGTCAGCAAGGACGCCACCGGGCGCTTCAAGGCGGGTGACGTGGTGAAGGCCGCGGCCAAGGTCGTGGGAGGTGGCGGCGGCGGTCGCCCCGACTTCGCGCAGGCCGGCGGCAGCGACCCCAGCAAGCTCGAGGAAGCCGTAGCGCAGGTCTATGCGATCACGGGCGCCGAGGGCTGAACGCTTTCACGCAACTCGGCGGCGCAGCGGCCGACAAGAGAGCATGCCGCCGCCATCCGTTGTGCACGAGGGACTGATCCTGCTCTTTCGAAACCTGCCCGCGCTCGCGGCGGATCTGATCCGCGAGGCCTTGGGCGCCTCCGTCCCTGAGTTCGACGAGGCGCGCATCGCGAGGCGGCGCTCGCGTTGCACTGACTCGGCATCGGGGTCGACCCCGACGCCCTCGAAGGAGACCGTGCGCACAGTGCATGACCTCAGGGTAGCCCCACGACCTCTACCGGTGTCGTGGTGGGCGCTCTTCCTGCCCTACCGCTGCTGCCCAAGACTGGGCGCCCGTTCCCATGCAGTCCCCATAGTCCTGTGCCCCAGCACAAGACCCGCCCGCACCGTTCCAACACGCACAGCTCACCCATCAATAGACTCGAGCCGAGGTCGGGCGCGACCCCCACGACACTGCCGACCGCGACATCGACGACGTCACTGACTCCCATGATCTGCACGGGGCGTGAGAACTCAGGCGCGCGCCAGTTGTAGTAAGATCCCCAACACCAGAGGCTCCCGTCGACCTTCACTGCGCAGCTCGAGTTTCTTCCTGCGACCAGTCTGCGCACATTCGATAAACCTTCGACCAGCTCAGGCGTGGGCGTCAGGTCCGCAGGAGCTCCCACATCGCTCCCCATGATGTCGCCATTGCCGCGGGTTCCGTTGAGGCCCCAGCACGACACCTCGCCGGTGCCATGTAGCGCACAGGCGAACACGTCTCCCACCTGAACATCCACGATATCCGAGAGACCTTCGATTCGAGTAGGATCAGGTTGAAAGAATCCACGATATCCGCGCCCCGACGGTGGAGGGCCGACGATGCCCTCTTGCCCCTTGCCGAAACACCAGACCGTGTGATCCTCCCGAACCACGCAGATCGTCCTGCCATAGAACGCCACGTCGATCGCGTTGTCAATCGGTACACGCACGGCCGCGCCTCTCATGGCCAATGCGCCCAGCTGTCCCCAGCGCCAGACTTTGCCGCTCGCCGTGCGGAGCACGCCGCCTGCGTGGCCTGGGGCCACTCCCGCGATCACCTCGTCTACGCCGGCTAGCGTCAGTGCTTCGGGGCGAGCTGGTGTGTAGAGTACGTTTGCCCAGTGCAATGGCATGCTCGAGTCCGGGTGGTACGCTCCCGCTTCACGGCCCCAACATTTGACCGCTCCAGATTCAATGACACATATACTAGATTCATTTCCGGAAGTTAGCATAGTGGCAGAAGTTACACGGGGTACTCGTGTTGCACTCAGCGCATAGTCCCGTCCTTCCGTCGAGGTCTCGGGCGCGCTGCCTTCGCCGACACCCAAACCGCCAACGTAGTTGGAACCCCAGCAGTACACGCTTCCGTCATCAATTCGTGCGCACATTCGCTGCAGGGATCCCGTTATGCTCACTGCGTGTGAAAACCGAGTCGCGCAACTACCCCCGTCCAAGGTTGCGTCCATTCCTCCGTCGAGTGGGGACGACAGGCTGCACGCCGGCTCATCGACGGTTCCGTCGCAGTTGTTGTCGATGAGGTCTCCGCAGATTTCTACCGAGTCGGCGACGCAGCCGTCGGGGAGCGTCATGCTGTTGGTGCAGCTCGCCTCGTCGACTTCGCCGTCGCAGTCGTTATCGACGGCGTCACTGCACACTTCGGGCTCTGCCACGCAGTCGCAGCCTTCGTCCGTGAGGCCGTCGCAGTCGTTGTCGATGCCGTCGCCCGCGCCGTCCCCGCAGACCTCTGCACTTGGCCCGATGGCGCCCTCGCAGGCGCTCCATGTGCCGTCCGTTTGGCAGGTCTGCCTCCCCGCGCTGCAGGGCGCGATAGCGAACTCCGAGCCGCAGCCCTGGGTCTGTCCCGCCGTGCAGGGGCAGCCTTCGTCGATGGCGCCGTCGCAGTCGTTGTCGACTCCGTCGCAGGCCTCATCCGCCGGCAGCGTGTCCATCGTGCAGGCGCCCCAGTGTCCGAACTCCATCGTGCTGGTCGCGTCGCAGGCCTGCACGCCATCGGCGCAGGCGCCGACGCCGCGGTTGGGGTAGATGCCTGTGAAGCAGCTCTGCGATTCACCGCCACCGCAGAAACAGTCCTCGTCGATCTGCCCGTCGCCGTCGTCGTCCATGCCATTGCCGCACTCGTCGTAGCGCCCCGTGCGCATGCGGGCGTCCGGGCCCGCGTCTCCCGTGGCGAGCGTGGTCTTGCCGGCGCAGGCCGCAAGACCGAAGGCGAGTGCGAGCAGGCTCAGGGTGTAGGCGGGGATGGCGATTTGGTGCCGAGTCAGGGTCATGTGTTGCTCCTACTTTGACCCGTGGCGGCAGGACGCCGGAATCGATCACGGAAACTCTTCATGGTGCGTCGAGCGCCACTCTGAGACCGAAGGACGCCAAGGGGCGCAGCCGATAGGGATTGAACATCCTCGAGGTGGTGGTCGCCCTTCATGCCTGCGGTCCGGCGTTCGGCTCGGTCTCGTCCACATGCGCGCCGAGCACACCTTCCGCCGCGAGGCCTCACGACGCGGCTGTTCAGAGCGGTACAGCGTCGAGGCAGACCAGTGGAAGCCGGTAGGCGCCATTGCCATTGCGCATGACGCAGCCGCCCTCGCCCGCCTCGACGGCGGCGAGGCAGCTGTCGGGGAAGAGCTGCTCCGGCATCGACCGGGGAAAGCGCGGATTCATGACCTGGTTGCTATGGGCGAAGTAGCATCGCGTCGCGTCTGAGTTGCAGTCACAAGCCTTCATGAGCAGGCGTGACCACAACTCGTCCTGGCTCACAGCACCGCCGCACTCACTCGTCTCAGCGCAGCCCGACCGGGACAACATGAGCGACGGGCCATCCACCGTGTAGGTCTCGGTCAGCACAAGCCAGCCATCGGCAGCGGCCTGAGTGGCCAGCAAGAAATATGGCGACCAGATCGGTTGGTCGTCGATTAGTCCGAGGTATTCGCCGTCCAATGTGAATGAGCGCGTTCGGTGCAGGAGCCGAATTTGTCCACAGTTCACGGACAGCGCGCTCAATCCTCCGATATTTGATACCGAGGCCACGATCGTCTTGTGTTGGAAGCGCATCCCGCTCAGCGCGCCAATGGAGCAGTTGAGGAGGTCCGTGGTTGAGGAAGACGATGTCTTCCCACAGACGACGTAGCGACCTCGCCCGTCGATTTCATGTGTGAAGCCGGTGCCTCTGAAGTTTATGATGGAACCAGCGGGAGCGAAGCCGATGTCGTACTCGTGGCTTGTGCCCGAATCCAGGTCGATGACATAGGCAGCACTCGAGCCACGGCCGGCGATCACGAGCTGCCCATCGCGTCCGACGACTCGATTCCCGGACACGGCAGAGAGTGCGATGTCGCTACCCTCGCGGGCGAGGCTTGGCCAGGCGAGGCGGCGCACGGAGCTGCGATAGGTTGAGGGTTCGCCGCGCGTGCCTTCGGCGTAGATGATGCCAACACGGCTGCCGTCGCTCCAGACTGCGGTCGGCCAGGCCGAGTCGCTGCCGCCGACGTCGGTCAACATCGCGACCTTCCGGTCGACCGTGCCGTCCAGACGGATGACCACCAGCTTCCAGCGACCGTCCGCGCTGTCGAGGCCGAGACCAAGCAGACGGTCATGACCCGGGGCCAAGGCGACGAACTCCCCCTCCCCGGATCCAGGGCCTTCCGTCAACCGCACGCTGCCGGTGTCCACGGCGCCGAGCTTGTTGCCGCTAGCGAGGTCCCAGATCAGCCACCGGTCGGCGTCGTGGTAGGTGCCATCGAATGCCCCATCTGAAAACACCAGGACCGCACGATCGACTTCAGGTAGCAACCGCACTCCGTGGATAGGTGCCGCGCTGCCGCGCGATGCGAGCTCTGCAGCGTAGCCCGAGAGCTCCCGAGGGCGGGTCCAGAGCGTGGTGGTGCAGGCGTCGAGGTCGCAGAGGGACGCGGGAGTTGGGCCGCAGCCGGGTGGAATCGGGTCGCCGCCATCCATGCCCCCGTCGATCCCCGAGGACAACGTACACGCGGCCTCGTCGACCGTTCCGTCGCAGTCGTTGTCGACGCCGTCGCTGCACACTTCAGGCTCGGGGACGCAGGTGCAGCCTTCATCGACGGTTCCGTCACAGTCGTTGTCGATACCGTCGCCGTCGCCTGTGCCGCAACTCTCGGCGCTTGGCCCGATGGCGCCCTCGCAGCTCGACCATGTGCCGTCGGTGCCGCACGTCTGCGTCCCCGCGCTGCAGGGCGCGATGGCGAACTCCGAGCCGCAGCCTTGGGTCTGGCCTGCCGTGCAGGGGCAGCCTTCGTCGACGGCTCCGTCGCAGTCGTTGTCGACTCCGTCGCAGGCCTCCTCCGCGGGCAGCGTGTCCATGGTGCAGGCGCCCCAATGGCCGAACTCCGTCGTGCTCGTGGCGTCGCAGGTCTGTACTCCATCCGCGCAGGCGCCGACGGCGCGGTTGGGATAGACACCTGTGAAACAGCTTTGCGTCTCGCCACCTCCGCAGAAGCAGTCCTCGTCGATCTGTCCGTCGCCGTCGTCGTCCATGCCGTTGCCGCACTCGTCGTAGGGCCCGGTGCGTGCGCGGGCGTCGGCGCCGGCGTCTCCCGTGGCGAGCGTGGTCTTGCCGGCGCAGGCCGCGAGACCGAGCAGGCTCAGCATGTAGGCGGGTATGGCGATTTGGCGGCGAGTCAGGGTCATGTCTTGCTCCTACTTTGACCCGTGGCGGCAGGATGCCGGAATCGATCACAGAAACTCTTCATGGTGCGTCGAGCGCCACTCTGAGACCGAAGGAGGCGAAGGGGCGCAGCCGGTAGGGATTGAAGGTCGTCTCCGCCCCACCGGAGCGCTCGACCACGTAGATGGCGTCCAAATCGAGCGTAGCGCCTAGCTCGAAGAGCAGGCTGGCGCGGGGCAGCACGCGGTAGTCGAGGCCGGCGGCGAGCTCGAGCATGCCGAGCTGGGTCCAGCTCGCGGGCCGCACCTGCAGCGCCGCGGGGTTCAGCAGCCGCGGCTCGACATGCAGAAGATCGAGACCCGCCATCAGGCGTGCGCGCAGGCTCAGACGCCCAAGGGCGCCGCGCAGGCTCACTCCGGCGCGCAGAGCCAGGCCCTCGAGTCGAGCGCCCACGTCGCCTCGGCTGACGACGTTCGGCACCAGGTAGCCCACTTCGAGCACGAGAGCGGGATGCAGAGCCCGGTTCAGCGCCAACACGCCGCGCAGCGAGACGCGGTGCTGCGGTCGCTCCCGCGCGCTCCAGAGCGAGGCCTGATCGGCCACCTCGATCTCGCCCAGGTAGCGTGCTGGCGCCGCCTGCTGCGGTGAGGTCGTGGCTGGCCTCGTGATCGCCGCCGTGGTGTCCTGCCGTGTCAGGGGAGCCGGTGGTTGCGCGGGCCTGGTCACGCTCTCCGTGACCTCCGCGCGCGTCACGCCGATCTCACCGCCGAGACGTAGCGCCTCCAGGCTGGAAGCGAGGATCTGCGCCAAGCTCTCCACCTCGACGGGCCCGAGCGCGTCGCCCACATCGATGCGGCGCAGCAGCAGGCGCTCACCCGTCTGATCGGAGAGCACGAGCAGCGCCTCCGGTGGCACGACACGCAGCCAAGCCCGCGCCAACAGGCCTTCACTCTCGGGTGCGCGTGCGGCCAGAATCGCGGGCAGATCGATGCTGTCGGTTCGGGACACCTCCACGCTCACGCCCGCCTCCGCCGCCAGCTCGCGCAGGCTCGCGCTGAGCGCGTCTCGGTTCGGCGCCGGTGCCAACAATTCGACCCGCGCCCGCAGGGCAGGCTGAGCCCAGACGTGTGCGCTCCATGTCAGCGTTAGGCCCAAGAGTAGAATCCAGGCTATCGAGCGGCGCGTCGTCATTCTCCAGCTCCACCTCCATTCAGTTCATCGAGGCGCCGTCGCACGGCGGTTGCATAGACGGATCGCGGATCTTCCCTCAGGGAGCGCCGCAGGGCCCGCTGTTCTTCTTCTGTGCGCCCCAATCGACGCAAGGCCAGCGTGCGTTGGTAACGACACTCGGGCGCCACAGGTCCGTGAGGGGCTTGGCGCAGGTAGGCGTCGAGCTCGCGCAGCGCGCCGCGCGGATCGTGCAGGCGTGTCAGCAGCAGGCGCGCTAGCGAGAGGCGGGACGCGAGGGCCTCCGGGCTCGCGCCGTGGCGCGCCGAGAGCTCGCGATAGAGGCGCGCGGCTTGTCGGGCGTGGCCCTCGCGCCGGGCTCGACCCGCTC
>JAADHO010000189.1 GCA_013151775.1 Deltaproteobacteria bacterium
CGCCTCGGGGGCGGCCTCGGCTGCGCGTGCCAGCGCGACAGGGTCGTCCGTCACCAGGCTCGCCGCACGCGCGAGCAGGCCCGCAGCCACAGGCGGGGGACAGAAAGGCGCGCCCAGATGCGCGGCCTCCGCGGCCAAACGGCGGGAGGGATCCGTGGTGAGCATGCTCGAGACCGCCTCGGCGATCGCCCGGGCGTCGCCGCGCGCGAGCGCCGTCTGAAACGCCTGCTCGAGTCGCAGCGTCTCGGGGAGCGTCCCGAGCTCCGAAGGCTCCGAGGCGCCGGGCCAGAGAGCAGCCCAGCGCGGCTCCTCGAGCGGCTCGCCGGGCTCTTCTCCGGCGCTCAGCCAGAAGCCTCCGTCGCCAGGACGAACGCGGACGACCGGCAGCTCCGTGGCCTCGGGTGCACGCTGCCCGACCTCTGAAAACGCCTGCGCGAGCAGCCAGAACAGCGGCCGTTCGAGGCGATGCGCCTCGGTCAGACCCAGCCGCAGGGCCACACGCCCGAGCCGCGCGCGGGGCTCCTCGGCGCCGGAGCGCGTCCGCAGGGCGTCCACCCCGAAGTGGAGATCTCCGGCGACACCGCAGGCGCGCAGCTCGAAGCCGAGGGCGCCCTGCTCGTCGACCAGCGTCAGGTGTGCGACCTCAGCTCGCGCGCCATCCACGTGCAGCTCGACCCCGCGCTGCGCGGCCCAGCTCTCCAGAGCGTCCGCGCGAAGCCAGAGGCGTGCGCTGCGCAGACGACGACGGCGACCCCGAAAGCCCAACGCGCCGAGGCGAAGATCCACTGGAGCGGGCAGGCGACCGAGGTCCAAGTGGCAGCTCTCGACCCGGCCGTAGCGCGTGGTCAGCGGCCTCGCGAGGCGCAGTCGCGCGCCGTCGGCGTCCACGCGTAGATCGAACTGAGGGGCCCGCAGTGGCACGCTCGAGGCGCGGCTGAACGCCCGCTCGAAGCGAGCACGACCGGCCTCGCTCTCAGGCAAGGGACTCCAGCAGCCCGGCGACCCGTGACCAGGGCTCGCCAAGCTCCTGCGCGAGGGCCGCCTCCTGCTCCGACAGCTCCTGCTCGGGCGCCCCCGCGCGCCGCGCCGCACGCAGGCAGCCCATGGCCGCCACGCGCTTGTCACGGGCTGCATAGCAGCGGGCGAGCTGCGGCAAGACCACGGCCTCGGACGCGCCGAGCATCAACGCGCGCCGGAACAGCCCGATGGCCTCGGCGGGGCGCTCCTGCACCAGCATCGCCTGTCCGAGGCGCTCGAAGAGCTCACCCGCCCCAGGGCTCTCCTGCCCCCATTGGATGCCCAGGCGCATCACCTCTTCTGCCCACTCGTGGCGCCCCGTGTTCACATACGCCGTGCCCAAGATGCCCAGCGCCTGAGCCAGATTCCCGCGCACCTCGGGCGTGAGGCTCTGGCCCTCGGCCGTGCGCAAGAGCAGCGAGAGGGGCCCCGGCCAGGAGCCGATCAGCCCGATGACGCCTGCCCAATCGTCGTCCGAGGCCGCCGCCAGCGCGCGCGGGATGGCGCTGAGATCGATGGCGAAGGGAGACGCGGGGCGCACGGCCTCGCCCTCCTGACGCACGCGCTCGTGCAGCAGATCGCGCAAGACGCTGAGCTCGATCTCGTCCTTGGCGCCGCCGAGATCGACCAGAACCATGGGAGGCAGCTCGCCACCCACCGAGAGCTCGAGCAGCGTGAGTCCGAAGATCGGAGAGAGCAACACGTAGCGGAAGCCCAAGAACGCTTGGAGATCGCTGGGCTCGGGCCGCTCGGGCAGCTCGCGCGGTGTGGCGTCATCCGAGCACAAGGTCGCGACCAGGCGGCGCCTCAACTCCCCGAGCGGCAGGCGATGCTCCTGCGTCTCCTCGCCGACGGTGAAGTCCACCAGCGTGGCGTCCGGCGACTGGCGATCGATGGTGACCGAGGCGATGCGCACGCCTGCGATGATCGAGAACGCGAGGAAGCGCTCACCGAGCACCTCGGCGAGCTGCGTGAAGCTCGGAGAGCCCTCGCCGAGCTTGTCGAACCAGCCGTCGGCTCGTACGTGAACCAGATCGATAGCGCGGCGCGGCGACACGTCGTCCATGGTGGAAGGCCCCTTCGGAGTGGTCAAGCCCTCAGACCGAGCTGCTGTCGGTACCAATCCAGAGTGCGGTCGATGCCGTCATCCAGATCGGTGGTGGCGCGGAACCCGAGCAGCTCCTCGGCCTTGCGCACGTCGGGGATGCGCAGCTCCACGTCGGCGAAATCCCAGGGCACGAAGCGCAGCTCCGACTCGCTCCCGGCCAGACGTTTGATCAGGCGCGCGAGCTGATAGATGGTGATGGTGCTGCGGGGGTTGCCGATGTTGAAGGTCTGACCCACGGCCTCGTCGCGCATCAGGGCGAGCACGATGCCCTCGATGATGTCGTCGATGTAGCACCAGGCGCGGATCTGATCGCCCTCGTTGTGGATCTCGATGGGCTCGTCCTTCAGCGCCCGCACCACGAAGGCGTGGACGGCGCCCTCTCCCACCTGACCGGGTCCGTAGATGTTGAAGGGGCGGATGGCGCAGGCGGGCACGCCGTACTGCTTGAAGTAGTTGTGCGCGAGGTGCTCGGTCGCGAGCTTGCTGACGGCGTAGGTCCAGCGCGCCTCACCCACGGCGCCGAGCTGCGTCACGTCCGCCTCGCCGACGCGGAAGGCGTGGGAGCCGAAGACCTCGGAGGTGGAGAAGTCGACCAAGCGCTCCACGCCGCCCAGCTCACGCGCCGCCCGCAGCACGTTCATGGTGCCGAGCAGCGAGACCTCCATGGTCAAGACGGGGTTCTTCAGCACGGTGTCCACGCCCGCGATGGAGGCCATGTGCAGGACGTAGTCCGCGCCCTGCATCGTGCGCTTCACCAGGTCGAAGTCGCGCACGTCTCCCTTCACCAGCTCCACGTTCGGGTGCTCGTCGAGGCCCGCCTCGCCCAGAGCGTTGCGCCGCAGGACGTCGAGCACGCGCACGCGGTTGTGGTCGGCTAGCCTGCGGGTCAGCGCGGTGCCGATGAAGCCGGCGCCTCCCGTGATCATCAAGGTCTTGTCGCGGAGCATGCTGCGAGCTACCACGCGGACGCGGCGGCGGTCGAGGCGTAGCTTCGACGTCAGAGTTCGAGCACCTGCCCGGAGAAGCTGCCCGTGACGCTGCCGCCAGGGGTCATGTCGGCGCTCGTCAGCGTCAGGCTGCCGCCGAGGATCAGGCCGCCGCCCGAGGCGGTGTCCGTCGCCGGATCGTAGAAGGTCGTGAAGGCCGCCACGTTGGCGAGGTCGATGGAGCGCGTGCCGGGGACGAAATTCGCCACGTCCTGCACGACCAAGGCGACGACCAAGATGCGTCCGTCGGGCAGCCGCGACAGCACCTGGATCAGCGGCTTCCCGTCCGCCGACAGGCCCGAGTTCGAGCTGGTGGTCGTGGACGCGGTGGACACGCCGGAGATCATGCCGTCCGTGCTGCCGGAGCCGGTGGTGTAGTCGTCGAGGGTGCCCCAGGTGGTGTCGAAGTCGCCCGACACATCACCCACCACGATCCGGCAGCTCTCCTCCGCGGCGAAGGGCCAGACCGGCTCTCCGGCGTCGAGCTCGGCCAACAGCACGCCGCGCTGCGCGCTGACGAAGTCGCGTGTGCGCTGCACGTTGGTGAGCCACTCGTCGCGCGTCGCTGCGTCCACGTAGGCCGTCACGAAGGGATCGAGCAGGGCCTGCATGCGATCGATCTCCGCGAGGATCGCGGCCTCGTCCCAGACCGTGTCGAGCAGCTCACGCAGGCGAGCGAGATAGCGCGCGCGCGTCTCGGGCACCGCGTAGAGGCGCCAGGCCATGCGGCCGCAAGCGAAGACGGAATCGGGGCGCGTGGTGCGCTCGCGACCGGTGAAGAGCGCGTCGATGCCCCAAGGCATGAACTGCAGCCGGTCCGTGATGGGGTCGTGATAGAAATAGTAGTTGTTCTGATTGTTGGCGTATCCGTCCCAATGATCCGTGATCACCTCCATCGCCCAGAAGGTGATGAACTCGTCCACGTCGACCACGGCGCTCAAGGCGGGCACGAAGTCCGCGTCCGGGCCCGCCACGGCGGCGGCGACGGGGTCGAGGTCCGTGCAGTCGGGCATGCGCTTGTTCGTCTTGGGCTGAAAACCGGCGATGGAGCCGGGCAGGAACTCGCCACCGCTCTCGTACAGTCGCCCCGTGACGTCGGCGAAGTGCCGTCGCAGGAAGCTCTTCTTCAGCGTCTCGACGTTGGAGTAGATCCCGAGATCCTGGCCGTTCACCGTGACGTGGGCGAAGCTGCAGCGGGCGGCAGGGATACCGGCCTGCGCGAAGAGTCCGTAGCCCAAACACTGGCTCACCAGGGTCGGGTCCTGAACGTTGTTGTTCAACGTCAGGCGCTTGAGCCCAAAGATGCGCTGACCTCTGACGAACTTGGACGCCTTGATCTTCAGGCCCGGCCGCTGATTCGAGATCGAACCGAAGCCGCCCTTCTTGCGAATTCCCACGTTCCCGACCGTCACGCCGTCGACCGTGATCTCGCCCGAGAAGTAGCTGTAGGCCCGCTCCAGCGGCTGGGCCCCGCAGCTGATATTGGGAATCCCGAGGCGATCCGGCTGCGCGCGCAGAGCCGCCCAATCGGCGGGGGCGAGGGTGATGCTGATCTCCAGCACGTGGTCGGGACGAAAGAGCTGCTCGCTCAGATCGGGCCCGGCGTCGAGCGCGCTGTCCACGGCGGCATCCGGCAGCCCGCCGTCGGGGCCCGCGTTGCCGCCTCCACCGCACGCGCCCAGGGAGACGCCGGAGGCCAAGACGAGGGCGAGGAGCGAGGCTCCGCGCGACGGAGGGGAGATGGAAAACAGCCGATGCATGGGAAATCCTCGTGGAGAAGCCTAGACGAGGATCCTCCGCGCCGCCACGGATCCAGCAATTCGAGGGGACGACGGCGCGACGAGACTTGAAAAGGCCGGGCCCGCGTGAAACGCTGTCGTCAACAGGGCAACGGAGGCCAGCGTGGGGATCTTCAGTCGACTGAACACCGTCATCAAGAGCAACCTGAATTCCCTCGTGGACAAGGCCGAGGACCCCGACAAGCTGATCGGGCAGACGGTCGAGGACATGAAGGCGGAGGTGAAGCGCGCGCGCCGTGAGCTGGTGACCACCCTCGGCACCGCCAAGCGCCTGGCGAAGAAGGTCGACGAGCTCGAGGACGAGGTCGAGGGCTGGGAGGAGAAGGCCGTGCTGGCGGTGAAGAGCGGCGACGACGCGCTCGCGCGGGAGGCGCTGAGGCGCAAAGCCAAGCTGAAGACGGAGATCGAGGCGACCCGAGGGCGCGCCAACCAGCAGGCCAGCTCGGCCGACGAGATGAAGGACACGCTCGACAAGATCGAAGAGAAGATCGAAGACCTGAAGGCGCGGCGCAGCACACTCGCGGCGCAGGTGCGCAAGGCACGCGAGTCGGACGATCCGAGCACGGGGCGCTACGGCTCTTCGAGCTTCGACGAGCTCGAGCGCATGAGCCAGCGCATCGATCAGCTCGACTCGGAGGTGGAAGCAGGGGCGCTGCTCGAGGACCCCAAGCGGGCCGACGTGGACGCGCGCTTCCGCAAGCTCGAGCGCAACATGGAGGGCGGCGCGGTGGACGACGAGCTGGCGGCGCTGAAGCGCCGGCTCGAGAGCTGAGCCGATCGGAGCCCCAGAGATCATGGAGCGCGTCGTCCTCTGGCATCGAGCCCTACCCGCCGGGTATGGGCAGGTGCCCGATGAACTCTCGCACCACGTGGACGCTCTCAGCGCACGCCTGCGGGAGGCCGGAGGCGAGCTGCTCGGCAGCTTGGGCGCCGCCGTGGTCGCCAGCTTCGCCGCACGGGACCTGGAGATCGCCGTGGAGTTGGCGCTCGCGGAGTCGGCCGAAGCGGAGCGCTCGGAGGACGCCCCGCGCATCTCCTTCGGGCTCTCCTTGGGGCTGATCGAGGCGCGCCCCGAGGGCGGCATGCTCGGAGACTGCATCGATCGCGCTCAGCTCTTGGCCAACCGCGCGCGCGCCTACGAGCTCTTGCTCGACGCACCCGCGAGGCAGCGCGCAGCGGGCCATTTCCTCTTTAGCCGAGTGGTCGGCACCGGCTCCGCCGCCGCCCGAGGCTACGCGGTCGACCGCAAGCACCCCCACCGTCACGAGGCGCGCAGGGGCCTGGCCCACCTCGGCTGCATGCCCGTCGCCAAGGTCGTGGGGGACTCCCTCGCGCCCCAGCTCGAGGCCGAGCTGAAGGCCCCGCGGCTGCTGATCACCCGGGGGCCCGAGGGCGCGGGCCTCGAGGCCGTGCTGAGGCGACACCTCGCCGACGCGGACTACGCCTTCGTGCTCTGCCTGCGCGGCACCCCCGGCGGGCTCGAGCCCCTCGGCAGCCTGAAGCGAGCCCTGGCACGCGCCGAGGTCGCCGCCCACGCGAAGGGGACAGCGGCGGATCCGCGAGGAGCGATGCGCGAATGCCTCGAGGCGGAGACGCAGTCACGGGAAGCGACCTTGGCGTGCTGGAGCACCCTCCTGAACGCCGCCGGCAGCCGAGGGGGCGCGCTCGTCACCCTCGGACTGCACCAGGCGGTCGACGTGGCCTCCGTCGAATTGGTGGGCGTCGGCCTCACGGGGGACGCGCCTCACCGGGTGGTGGCCGAGCTTCCCCTGGACGCTCCCATGCCGCGCGCCCTCGGCGTCGAGGGCGAAGAAGTCCTGCTGCCACCCCTGCGGACGAGGGACGCGCGGCTGCTGGCCGGAGGCATCTTGAAGCTCGACCCGGGTGGCGACCTCGCGCGCCGCGTGGCCGTGCTGGGCGGAGACACCCCCATGGGCGTGGAGGAGGCGGCGCGCACTCTGGTGGCGGCCGGAGACTTACTACACCGCGGCCCCGAGGCGGGCGAGGAGTGGCGCTGGCGCGTGGCGCCCAGAGGCGGGGTCTGCGCCATCCCCGTGGAGGCGCTGCTCGAGGAGCGTGTGGAGGCGCTGCGCGACGACGCGCGACGTCTGCTCGACGTGCTCGCGGCGGCGCCTTTGGAGACTCGGCCCGACACCCTGATGCAGCTGACACAGCGCGATGGCATGAGCCCCGAGGCCGTGGAGGGGGCGCTCGAGGAGTTGACCTCGGAGGCCCTGCTGATCGAGGGCACGCGCATGAGCCAGACCTTGAGGGAGCACCTGCTCCTGGCCATGCCTCCGGCCCGGGTGGCCGAGCTGCGACGCTATCTGGCGCAGGTGCTCGACGAGCGGGGCCCAGACTGCAGCTTCGAGCGGGCCACCCTCGGATACCTCTGGGCCGAGGGCGGCGACCCGCAGCGGGCCGCGACGCAGCTGCTCCAGGCCGCCCAGGCTGCGCACAGCGCGGGTTGGACGCGCGCCGCGGTCAGGCTCGCGGCGATCGCTGTGCAGACCTCACCCACCGCGGAGACGCGCCGAGTGGCCCTGGCGATCACGCGAGGCCGAAGCTCGCCCGCGAGAGCAGACGCGCCCTCGCGGGAGAACGTCGCGCGACCCGAGGGAACGCAGCCAGCGGGCTCGGAGACGCAGCCGGAGCCGTCCGAGGAGCAGGCGCCCACGGCGCGGGCGGTGCGCGCGCTGCTCTCCGGAGATTTCGAGACCGTGGACGGCTTCATCGACTTGGCGGTGGCCGAGGGTCACGACCTCGCGGCCACCGACCGCCTGAGGGCCATGGCGCATCTGCTCCGGAGCGACATGACCTCCGCGCGCAGGCTGCTCGACCGCGCCAAGAACCGCGGGGGCGACGATCCTCGGCAGCAGGCTCGAGCGGCTCTCGCCCTGGCCTGGGTGCAGCTGCGGGGCGGGCTGCCCCAGGACGCCATCCGAGACGGACTCCACGCGCTGGCCCTCGCGCGCAGCTTGCAGGATCCGCGCGGAGAGGCCGCGGCCATGCACACCCTGGCGGCCTGCTACCGCAAGCTCGGACGAGGCGAGCAGGCGGCGCGCATCGAAGAGGCCTCGCCTACATGATCTCGAAGCGCCACCCGCGGAGGCCGCTCCTCGCGCTCGCGCTCGCCCTGTGGATCGTGCTGCCGTCTGCGCTCGCCAACGCGGACGAGACCCACGGCGCACGCTTCCCCTTCGGCGAGCGCGCCATCGGCATGGGCGGCGCCTACACGGCGGTCGCGGGAGATCCCTCGGCGTCCTACTACAACCCTGGTGGCCTCGCCTTCGTCGCGGACGACTCCCTCAGCACCAGTCTCTCCGTGCACACCTTCGACAGGCTCGTGCTGAGGCAGGGATTCGGGGCGGGACCGGGGACCACCGATCTGCGCTGGCGCGGGCGACCGGCGCTGCCGCTCTTCGTGGGCGTGGTGCAGCGCCTCGGCAAGCGGGACGCGGACGGCCACCGACGCTTCGCCCTGGCGCTGACGACACTCTACCCGGGCTCGCGACGGCTGCGCTTCGACGCCGAGCTCTTCGACCCGGCGACGGGAGTGCGAGACACGCTGCGCGTCACCGACGACGAGCGCGTGGTGCACGTGGGGCCGAGCCTGGCCGTGCACATGTCGGAGCAGTGGGGCTTCGGCATCAGCGCCTTCCTCGTCAGCCGACGCGTCCGTCACACGGAGGATCGCTCGATCGTCACCGAGGGCACGCGCGACCCCGTGCGCGGCACCTTCGAGAACGCGACTCTGTTCGTGAACGAGAGTCTCTTGCGCCGGAGCACGCGGCATCTGGTGTTCCGTGTGGGCGCCCTGTGGCGACCGACCGAGCGCCTGTCCTTCGGGCTCACGCTGCAGCCGCCGGGCATCGAGATCAGCGACTCGGCTCGGGTGCGGGAGCGCCGCAGCTTTGCCGATACGCTGGCGGTACCGGCCTACGCCACCTTCTTCGAGTCCGACGCCAAGGGGCTCTCGGCGGCGTCGCCGATCCCCTTCTCCCTGCGAGTGGGCGCAGCCTTCACGCCGTCCGAGAACGTCACTCTGTCGGCGGACTTCAGCGTGACCGGACCCTCCGGCAGCGCGGCCAACCCGATCCGCAGCTTCGGCGATCCACCCGCGGATCCCGTCACAGGAGACGTGCCGCAGGCGGGCAGCTTCGCGGCCCAGACCTGGCATCGGGAGTGGACAGTGGGCGGCGCCGTGGGCATGGAGGCGCTGCTCGGAGGCGTCGTGCCCCTGCGCCTGGGCGCCTACACGGACCTCTCGAGCGCGCCCAGCGTGCCGCTCGCGAGCGACGTCTACCAGCCCGCCCACGTGGACGCCTTCGGGCTGACCGGCTCCATCGGCTTCATCCGCGGCGACTACGACGTCTCGGTGGGTGTGGCGGCGCGCTTCGGCTTCGGCAGCGCCCTCGGGACCAACGCCGACGCGGGCTCCCTCGAGCGCCCCGAGGCCTATGTGCGGCGCGACATGCGTGAGCGTACGGTGCTGATCTTCTTCAGCGGAGCGCAGCGGACGGCGAAGCGAGTGGCCCGGCGGGTGTATCGCGAACACATTCGCCCCGGCGCCCACGCCGCGGGTCGCCAGCGGGCTCGAGAGGCACGCGAGGGCGACGACGCCACGCCACCG
>JAADHO010000111.1 GCA_013151775.1 Deltaproteobacteria bacterium
AGAGCTGGCCACGGGCTGCGCACGCTGAGACGAAGCGAACCCGCTCCGCCGCGGCAAACCCTCAGCGGTGAGGGATCAGCGTTCCGTCGGGACGGAAGCGGCCGCGACGTCGCGCCGGATCTCGAGAGTAGACCTGCAAGCCTTGGTCGTCGGCGCGCTCGCCACGGGCGAACGCCAACGCGCCCGTGTAGGCGATCATCGCGGCGTTGTCGGTGCAGGACGCGATGGGCGGGATGTGCAGACGCAGGCAGGCCGCTGCGCACAACTCCTGCGCGCGCGCTCGCAGGCCCGTGTTGGCGGCCACGCCACCGGCGAGCACCAGATCTTCGACGCCCACCTGTTCACAGGCCGCCACGGCGCGCCCGGCCAAGGCGTCGACCATCACGCGCTGGAAGGAGGCGCAGAGATCGGCCAAGGCCTGTTCGTCCGCAGGCGCACCTCGGCGCTCCACGTGGCGCGCGACGGCGGTCTTCAGACCCGAGAAGCTGAACTCCAGGCCCTTCTTCCCGAGCATGGGCCGAGGCAACTCGACGGCACGTGGATCTCCCCGCGCAGCCAAGGCGTCGATGGCCGGACCTCCCGGGTAGCCGAGCCCGAGCAGCTTGGCCACCTTGTCGTAGGCCTCGCCGGCGGCATCATCACGCGTCTGCCCGAGCAGGACGATCCGGTCCGGGGCGTCCACGCGGTAGAGCGCCGTGTGGCCACCGCTCGCGAGCAGGCCGACGTAGGGATAGCCGAGGTCTGAAGTATCGGCGTCACGCCTGAGGTGCACGGCCAGGAGGTGCGCCTCGAGGTGATTCACGGCGACCACGGGCAGGTCCCGAGCGAAAGCAAAGGCCTTGGCGAATTCCACGCCGGTCACCAGCGCTCCGACCAGGCCCGGTCCCGTGGTGACAGCGACGGCGTCGAGCTCGGCCCCGGCTCGAGGCAAGGCCTTCAGAGCGGCGGCGACGACCTGCGAGATGGACTCGAGGTGGGCGCGCGCCGCGAGCTCGGGCACCACGCCTCCGTAAGGCGCGTGCAGCGCGATCTGGGACGCGACGACATCGGCCAAGACGTGTCCCTCAGCGTTCACCACGGCCGCAGCCGTCTCGTCACAGGACGACTCGATCCCGAGCAGCAGCGGTGACGCGGCGCGAGGGGTCACGGAGTGGCGGTCTCGCGGCGCAGCTTGAAGACGCCGAAATAATCGCACTCGTGGCGGGCGTAGCGATCGCAATCGCTGGGCGTGCAGGCATCACGCCCGGAGCCAGCGATCAAGCGCACCTCCACGCGCCCGCCCTCGATCAGCGAGACGAAGGCCATCATGTCGCGGCCCGCGAGCGGTCCCGTCTCCGGGCGGAGGGCGTAGATCCTGTTCTCGAGGTGGCCTTCTCCGGGGAAGTCGTAGAGCGCGAGGCTGTCGTGGGCCAAGGCGGGGATCGCCACCATCGGGGTTCCGTCGAGGCTGGCGCCGCACGCCTCACCCGTGGTCGAGAGCTCCCCGGGGCTGGTGTCCAGAGTCGCTGGGTCGAAACTCATGGAGAGACGCGTGCCCGAGCTGAAGCCTCGGCGAATGAACGAGCAGGAGGCCTCGTCAGCGCAGGTCACGTCGTCCGAACCCACGACTACGCCGCTGTAGCGCTGGTCTGGATCGGTGCTGAAGTTGCTCAGATCCGTGCAGCCCGCCGAGAGCGAGATCGCGAACAGCATGATGACGACGCGCATGACGTCGAGACGATAGCAGCCGAGGAGCCGAAACGCCTCCGAAGCTCAGCGACGGCGGCGGCGCAACCAGAACAACCCGAGGCCGAGGAGCAGCAGCCCGCCGAGACCACGGTGCGCCACCGATCTGCTCGACGCCCCGCGCACGGCGCAGCCGCCACCGCCCGAGGAGACGCTGGCCGGTACGCACACGGCGCTGGTGCCGTCGCCGATGCGCGTGCACTCGAAGCCCGGTGAGCAGGCGGCGTCCGCGCCACAGAAGCGCGAGCAGATGTCCCCGGAGGGTGTGCCCAGGGCGCAGAGGCCGCTGGTGCACTCCTCGTTGGTCGCGCACTCCTGACCGACCAAGCCCAGATCGGGAGCGCAGATGTTCGCCTCGCCCACGGTGGTGCAGCTGAGCCCGCTCGGGCAGTCGTCTGTGGTGGTGCAGAAGCGGGTACACCAGCGCAGTCCGTCACCGCGGCTCGCGCAGATGCCGTCGACGCAGTCCTCGTTGGTGACGCAGCCGCCGCCCGTGCCCTCGAGGGGACCACGAATGCAGCTGCCAGCGCGACAGTGGAAGCCGGAGACGCAGGCGCTGCTGTCTTCGCAGCTGCGCGTGCAGTAGCGCGCGCCCTCGTCGTCGAGGCAGAGGACCGAGAGGCACTCGTCGTCCGCCTCGCAGGGCTCGCCGATGCCGCGGCGGCCGACCACGATGTCACGCGCGACGCAGCCACCGCAGACCCCGGCGGAGGCCGCGCACACCTCGCCGGCCAAGCAGAGTCCGCGATCGCCCTCGCAGGGAGGCAGGCAGCGTTGACGTCCGTCCCCAGGATCCACGCAGTAGGTCGTCGCGCAGTCGGTGTCCGCCGTGCAGTCCTCTCCCACGGCGAGCGTGCCGGCGGCGCCGGGCGTGCAGTAGCCACCGCAGCCCTCGGCCTTGGCGCAGTACATGCCCATGGGGCAGCCGAGAGTCGGGCGCAGGGGATCGCAGTCGAGGGTGCAGATACGCGCGCCCCCGGTGGTCGCGCAGGTCTGGCCCACGCATTGGTCGTCCGCCGTGCAGCCCTCGCCGAGGGGGGTGCAGACTTCGTCGACTCGGCCGTCGCAGTCGTCGTCGAGGCTGTTGCAGATCTCCTCGGAGGGCACGCAGGTGCCCGAATCTTCGAGCGCCTGCTCGATGAAGGCCTGGAAGCGCTGAAGGGAGTTGTAGGCGCCGGGCGCTGTGCCACAGCTGGGTTGGGAGCGTCCGTCGGGGCTGAAGATGAAGGAGGCGACGCCGTAGATCTTCCCGTTGGGGCCGATCAGCGGGCCTCCCGAGTCACCCGAGCAGACCGCGGGCTCCACGAAGACGAAGCCGTTCTGCACGTTCTGCACCACCTTGTTCGTGGTGTACTTGGTGCCCGAGCCTCCGCGGGGCGTCTGACCGTAGCCCACGGCGGTGTAGGTCTGGCCAATGATCGTGCGCGGATCCTCGTAGGAGATCTCCATGGGCGGTTCGCTCGCCGGGCTCGCGAGGATCAACAACGCGACGTCGGTGGAGTCACGCAGATCCCAACGCCCGGGCGCAACCCGCACCTCGGAGACGAAGTACTGCTTGGTGAAGCTGCTGCCGTCGGTGCCCACGAAGATGCGGAACTGGGAAGCTGGAGCCGCGGAGCTCGACTGACCCTGCCGCACACAATGCTTCGCGGTCAGCACGAGTCGCGGCGCGATCACCGTGGCGGTGCAGGCGGAGCCCGCCGTGTTCCAGAGGAAGACGACCTCGGGGCGCCCCGTCTCACGCACGCCATCGACGATCGGAGCCTGGGTGGCGCCAACCGCGGGAGACGTGGGCACGGCGCAGCCCGCCGCAGCGAGCATCAGGGCGCACGAGCAGACCAAGCGGCACGGGCTCATCGCACACCTCGACGGCGCAGCCAGAGCAGACCGAAGAGGCCCAGCAGCCCGACCATGGGGAGAGCGGCCGCCCGCCCGCGAGCGGAGGCCGCGTCGATGGCGCAGCCTCCTCCCCCGCCAGAAGGCGGTGGAACAGCGACGCAGACGGCGTCGACGCCTCCGGTTGCGCGCACGCACTCGAAGCCCGGACCGCAGCTCGAGTCGACGCCGCAGAGGCGTGAACAGCGCAGCTCACCGCGGGGTCCCACGCCCTGGCAGAAGCCGCTGAGGCAATCCGTCGCGGTGGTGCAGTCTTCACCGAGCACGCCCGCCGCTGCCGGCGCACAGACGCGGGTGTCGGGCCCGACCTCCATGCACGCGAAGCCACCTGGGCAGTCGGGATCGGCGGCGCAGAAGCTCGTGCACCAGCTGCCCGCGCCACGCGACGCGCAGAAGAGGTCGGCCGTGCAGTCCGCGTTCACGTTGCACGGGCTGCCCGTGCCACCGCGCTCGCCCACCACGCAGACGCCTCCCGCGTCGGTGTCGCGGCAATGATAGCCGCCGCCGCAGTCCGAGTCCGAGGCGCAGCTGCGCGTGCAGTAGCTCGCGTTTCCGTCCTCGAGGCAGTTGCCCGAACCGCACTCCTCGGCAGCCGCGCAGCCCTCACCGAGGCCTCTGGCGCCCGCGACGATCTCCGCGGGGACGCAGCCACCGCAGGCGCCGACGCTCGCGGCGCAGACCTCACCCGCGAGGCATCGGCCCGCGTCTCCCTGACATGGGTCGAGGCATCGCTGGACGCCGTCGCCCGGATTCATGCAGTTGAGGGAGTCGCAGTCCGTGTCGGCCGTGCAGGCTACGCCGACCCCGCTTGCCCCGGCCACACCTGGCACGCAGAAGCCGTCGCAGCCGGAGGCGCGCGAGCAGTAGTCGCCGGGCGGGCAGCCCACGAAGGGCCTCAGCGGATCGCAGGCTTGGGTGCAGACCTGCCCCGCGCTAGTCTCCGCGCAGGTGAGGGTGACGCATTCGGAGTCGTCCGTGCAGGCTTCGCCGACGCTCTTGCAGTCCTCGTCGACCATGCCGTCGCAGTCGTTGTCGAAGCCGTCGCAGACCTCCGCGCCGTTGGCGAGACACGCGCCCGAGTCACCCACGACCTCGTCGATCATGTCGAGGAAGGTGTCCACGCGGTTGTAACCGTTGATGCCGCCACCGCAGGGTCCGCTGCCGAAGGAGGCGATGCCGAAGACCTCGTCACCGTCCGGACCGGGCCACAGCAGAGGCCCGCCCGAGTCGCCCCGGCAGATGGTGGGGGCGGTGTAGATCACTCCGCCCGAGATGCTGTCCGCGCTGGTCATGGTGCGGAACTTCTGCCCCGCGCCGCCGGAAGGCGTCTCGCCGAAGCCTATGGCGCGCGCGGGCTGACCGAGCAGATCTCGAGGCGACTCCCGGTGCACGGGGATGGGGGTGGTCGTCGAACCCGTGGTGAGGGTGATGAGCCCCACGTCGATGCCCACGAGGGCGCCGCCTAGTCCTCCGCTGCCGGCGCTGTAGACGCCGGGTGTCGTGCGCACGGCGCTGACGTTGAACGTCTGGGTCAAGGCGCGCACGCTGTCGCCGATACCGACGATGAAGTTGCGTGGAGAGGTGGTGGTGGACGCGCCCTCTCGCTGCACGCAGTGCTTGGCCGTGAGCACGACCCGAGGCGAGATCAACGTGCCAGTGCACATCCCGCCAGCGCGGTCGTAGACCAGCACGACCGCGGGTTCGTCCGCACGCGTGGGCTCACCGTTGACGATCGCCTCGGTTCGGGACGAGACGTCTGGAGGCGAGACGCCCGGTGGTGGAGCGGCGCAGGCGGTGAGGAAGAGGAGTGAGAAAGGAAACGCGAGGAGAGCCAAGGGGAGATGGCGGAAGAGGGCTCGCATGGGGGACTCCGCGGGCAGACGCCCGACGTCGGCGGGAGAGAAGGGAGCGGACGGGAGCCGGGGGGGGCCGGAGCGCGGCAGCCTAGCAACACCACAGCAGAGCGTGCAAGCCACGTACAGCAGAAGACTCACACCTGAGGGTGATCTGCGAGCGGATCGAGGCGCTCCAAAGGAGCCGGTTCAGGGAGAAACCGCGGCGGCTGCCGCTCCCCAACGTTCGTGGTTGATGGCGTCGCCTGCACGAGCCGAAAGATCGGTGGCCGAGCGATAGCGCGCCTTGGCGGCGACGTGATCCCCCGCCAGCTCGGCCAGAGCGCCGAGGGCTCCTTGGGCCGCCGCCTCGAGGGCCGGAGAGTCTGCGGCCCGGGCGTAGCCCTCGGCGATGGAGAGGTATTGCTCAGCGCCCTTGGCGTCGCCCGCGTCGATCAGCACCTCACCCAGCTCGATGCGACAGCGCGCGCGCGCGGCCACGGGAGCGGTGATCTCCTCGAGCAGCTCCGAGGCGCGCCGATAGGCGCTGACGGCGTGGCGAAGATCGCCGCCTTCCCGGCGGAGGCGGCCGAGGTAGAGCTGAATCATCGCTTCGACGGATCGGTGCTCGCCGCCACCCACGCTCTCTAGAGCGCGGCCAAAGAAGCGCATGGCGTCACGGGGACGCTGGCGAGAATGGGCGACGCTGCCCAAACTCACCCAGAGGCGGAGGCGCTCCTTGCTGCGCGGCAGGGTGAGGTCGATGGCTTCCCGTAGCACGCCGTCAGCCGTAGAGAGCTCTCCCGCGTGGGCCATGGCGTCGCCCAGCTTGCGGCTGAAGGTGACCAGCGCCGTGTCCATGACGGCGTCTCCGCTCTCGAGCATCTCCCGGCGCGCGAGGAAGAGGGCGCGCCGATAGGCCAACACCGCCGCGGAGGCGTCAGCGCGCTGACAGGCGGCGTCGCCCATGCGCTCCAGGCTCATCAAGGCGGTCAAGGGCTCGCCACAGCGGAAAGCGTGCTCGGCTCGCTCCTCCACTGACGCGTTGAGATCGGCGAGGGCGTCGAGGGCCCGCCGGTGCAGCTTGCGCCGGGCTTGGGCGGGGATCGACGCCTCGACCAGCTCGCGCACGAAGCGATGGTTGACCCGGATCGTCGAGCCGTCACGCTGTATGAGCCCGCGCCGCATGACCTCGTCGATGCCCTCCAAGTCTTCAGGCGAGGAGACGCTCCCCAACACCTCGATGTTGGTCTCTTCGCCCAAGATCGCCACCGCCTGAAGCACACGGCGCGCCGGCAGACTGAGGGCGTCCACGCTCTGGGAGACGGCGTCCGCGAGGCGCCTGGGCAGGGAGGGCTCATCGAGGGAGCTCGCGCCGGCCAAGACGAGCTGCTCGAGGTAGAGAGGCAGGAAGCGACGCGACGCGCTGGGGGTCGCGTCTTGCTCGAGGACGGCCGGCGTGGGGTGACCCATGAAGCGCGCGGCCTGTGCGGAATCGAGGCCGTGCAGGGGCAGCTCGCGCACACCCTCCTCCGCGGGGTAGCGGCCGTCGCCGGCTGTCACGAGCAGCGCCGATCGACCTTCGAAGACCTTCGCGAAATGGGACAGGGCCTCGCGGCTGGGTCCGTCCACGAGCTGGAGATCATCGACGAAGAGGGTGCAGCGCGAGCAGCGCTGACGGCGCATGGCGTCATCGGCGGCCGCCCGCATGGCGCGCGCCACGGCGCCGGAGCGCTCACCCCACTCGACGCCCACCAGCCCCCGTGGATTCGCCAGCTCCTCGAAGCCCGCGCGCACGAGAGGGTCGGGCCAGCGCGTCTGGTCTCCGGCCTGGGCCAGCAGCTCGTCTGGAGGCAGCTCGAGCAGATCCGCGGTCAGGCGACGCGCGGCATAGTAGGGAACAGGTGCATCGCTGGGATGTGGACCGGTGACCACCACCACGTCGCCCTGATCGGCGCAGCGGGTGGCGAACTCTCGCAGCAGGCGTGTCTTACCGACGCCGATCTCTCCCAGGATTCGCACGCCTAAGGGCCGGCCCTCAGCCTCGGCGCGGATGCCGTCGAGGGCGGCCATCTCGACCGTGCGTCCGACCAGCTCGCGAGTGGACGGCGCCTCCGGCACGAAGGAGGGTCGTGGGTGGGTGGGCGCCACGGACGACGGCACCTTCATCTTCCCAGTGAGCCGCGTGCCACAGCTGCCGCAGAAACGCATGGCCTCGGGGTTCGGTTCACCACAGCTGCCGCAGACGTTGGTCGCCCGACGGCGCTCCGCCTCGATGGCGCGACGCGCGTCTGCGAGGGCGTCGCGCATGTCTTCGGCGGTCTGATAGCGATCCTCGCGCAGCTTGGCCATGGCCTTCTGCTGCACCTGAACCAAACACTCGGGGATCTCCCGTTGGGGAGCGAACTCGCGCGGATCCGGGATGGGATCGTTGATGTGGCGCAGGACCACGCGCGTGGGAGTCTCGTCCTCGAAGGGCAGGCGCTCGGTCAACATCTCGAAGAGCACGATGCCCAGCGCGTAGAGATCCGAGCGGCCGTCGACGACCTCCCCACGCCCCTGCTCCGGAGCCATGTAGTCGGGAGTCCCGCACACGAGCCCGGGCCGGGTGATGGAGGTCGAGTGGGGATCCGTGATGGTCGCCAGGCCGAAGTCCACGACCTTCACCAGATCGCGCCCAGAGCGCTGCCGCTTCAACAGGATGTTCTCGGGCTTCAGATCGCGGTGCACCACTCCGAGGGCGTGGGCCTCGCCGAGGGCGTCGAGGGTGGCGTCGAGGATGCGGATGATGCGCCCAAAGGGCAGCGGGCCCTCCTCGTGCATCACCAGAGCGAGATCCTTACCGACCAGGTACTCCATGGCCAAGAAGAGGATGCCGTCGTCCGTACGGCCGAAGTCGAAGATGGAGACGCTGTTCGGATGGTTCAGGCTGCTGGCCGCCCGCGCCTCAGTGTAGAAGCGCGCGACCGTGGCCTCGTCGCCCAAGAGATGCGGGTGGATGACCTTTACGGCCACGGTCCGACCGAGCACGCCCTGCTCCGCCCGATACACCCGCCCCATACCGCCCACGCCGACGATCTCCTGGATCGTGTACGCGCCACCGACCGTGCGCCCGACGAGTGGATCGCTGGCCCCAGACGAATGTTCATCCTTCTGGGTTGCGCCACACGACGCACAAAAGCGGTCTTCCGCTTTGCCGCTCGCCCCACACTGATGACACACTCGCACCTGAAGCGCAGCATATCCCATGGAGTGGTTCGTGGAAAACGGACAGATCGTGAAAGTTGGTGAGGTGCCTCCGAGGCTCCGCTCGCGCGCCGTCGTGGCGCTCGCGGGGCTGCTGGCGTGGCTGCTGCTCGGCCCCCTACCTCTGGCCCTGTCGTCCACGCCCATGAACCGCCCATGGCTGGCCTGGCCCGCTCCCCTGGCGTGCCTGGCGCTTGGCGTCTCCCAGATGGGGCGCAGACCGCGCGTCTCCCGGGCGCTGCTCCTCGGGGTCTTCCCGCCCCTGGCGATCTTGGGCGCCTTCTTGCTCCAGCCGGCGGCGGGAGTCGGGCTCGGCGCGCTCGCCACCGGCGTGGCGGCCCTGGGCATGCTGCTCTATGTCGCGGGCAGCGTGCGCATCCTCGGCGGCGCCATGGAGTTGGCCCCCAGCGTGAGCGCTCGCTCGAAGGATGAGGGGCACGTCCCCGGAGAGCGGCGTCGACGCCTCGCAAGCTCCCTGTGGGTGGTCTTGACAACCGCCGGCGCCTTCTCGGTCTTGGCCATCGCGCCCTACGTCGAAGACGACACGCTGCTGACCGCACGTTTCGGTTCGAGCGCCATGGAGGCGCGCCTGCTGATGGCGTCGGTCGGAGCGTCCCTCGGGCTCGGCGCCCTGGCCTTCGTGGTAGCGCCCTCTCTGCGCACGCGCCGCCCCTCCGCCCACGAGAGGCGCCGGCGCTGGCTACGCTTCGGCCTGTATCTGCTAGCGCTGACGACGGGCGCGCTGCTGGTCTGGCGGCTCTGAGGTAGCTCGGACCGGCGACAACTCAGCGGCGCGCCTCGTCCATGCGGCGCATGCCCTCGAGCAGCAGGCCCTCCGTGCTCATCTGGATGCTGCGCTGCGGGATATCGGAGGAGGGGTCGAGGCGAAAATCGCCGCTCTCGAGCAAGAGCATGGCGTAGACCGCCTCCGCGCCCTGCAGGTCGCCAAAGGTCGCGTGGTGGATCGACCCCTCGACGAAGTGAAGCGCCCCGCGCAGACCGCTGGACTCGAGCTCGAGCCTGCCGCTCTTGCGCCCGCTGCCGAGGATCTGGATGACGTCCGGCAGCGCCATCTGGGTGAGAGAGCCCGATACTCCGGCGGAGCGCCCGCGCGAGCCCTCGAGGGCCTGCCTCAGCTTGGCCGCCACCACCTCGGGCGAGGCGGGCTTGACCAGGTAGTCCACGGCGCCCAACTCGAAGCCTTGGCGCACGCTGAGGTCGTCCGATTTCCCAGTGAGAAACAAGATCGGGGCCGCGGGTCCGAGGGCCTCGCGCAGGGGCCCGAAGAGTGAGAAGCCGTCGCGACCGGAGAGCTCGACCTCCAAGATCGCGGCGTCGAAGACCGTAGCCGCAGCCTTGGCCAGAGCGGAGTCGGCCTCACGCGCGATCACCACCTCGAAGCCTCGCTCCGAGAGGCGCATCTCGAGCACCGTGGTCTCCTCGAGATCGGGGTCGACCACCAGCACCTTCTTGCGATCGGCGAGCAGCTCGCTCTGGAGCTCGTCGCCCGCCACCAGGCGACGCAGGAGGGCCAGCATGGTGGGATCGAAGAAGCGCTCCGAGTAGCGCTCCATGGCGTCGCAAGCCTCGGCTGGGGAGAGCTTCTTGCGGTAGGGGTTCTTGTCGTGGGAGGTGAGATCCGCGTAGGTCTCCGTGACCGCGAGGAGACGTGCTCCGAGGGGGATCTCCTTGCCCTTCTTGCGATCGGGGAAGCCTCGCCCGTCGTAGCGTTCGTAGAGGTGAGTCAAGGTCTCCTGCGTGACTGCGGGCAGGTGTGCCGAGTCCAGCAGACGCAGAGGGGCGAGGTGGGTCTTCTGAGCGCGTGCCCGATGGCCCTCGTATTGGAAGACGTTCAAGGGCGTGAGGTGGTAGGTGCCGGCCTTCCCCAGATCGTGGATCTGAGCGGCCAGCAGGAGGGGTTCCCGTTGCGCCTCGGCCAACCCGAGGCGCTCGGCGAGCTGGCGGCATAGCCGGCAGACCTGCGCCGAGTGACCGCGCAGCTCGCCCCGGCCTTGCTCCAGCAGCGCCACGAGTACGCCCACGGTCTCGACGTAGGTCGTCCAGCTCGGCTCACCCGATGGCGACGCGACGGCAGCGCTCGCCGAGGACTCGACGCCAGCGCTCGCCAAGGACGCAGCGAGGACGGGATCGTCGATGGTGAAGCTCGGCGGGGCAGGAGCGCTCGGCTGTCCCAAGGGGATCGCCTTGCGCGCCGGGGCACGAACGCTGTCTCCCGCACGCGGCGGCGCGGCGGAGGTCTCGAAGGTCCCTAGACGCGAGTCGAGATCGCCCAGATCTGTGTCCGGACGCGCCGGGGGCTCCCCCTCGTCCCACAGCGGGATGCCCGTCGTGCCCGTCGACACGCTGGCGAAGGCTTGAGCCTCGCCGTAGTAGTGCTTGCGGATCAGCGCCTCGATGGAGGCCGGGCGGGCCACATAGACGTTCACGTCGTGAACGTCCGACACCATCTGGACCTGCTTGGCCACGTCGTGGGTCTCTAGATCCGCGGCCACCACCGTCAACGACTGGCGGCGGGCGTCGAAGAGCAGCGGGAAGACCTTCAGGCGATCCGCGGCCCGTCGAGGCAGGTAGCCCAAGGCCTGCCGACTGACCTTGGCTCTGCGCAGCTTCTCGGTGCTGACGAACCGTGTTCGATACATGCCCGCTAGAAAGCGCAGGAGCTCCGCCTCGCTCATCACACCGCTGGAGATGATGGCATCCTCGATGCGCTCACCGCCGCGACGAGCGTGCACCCGGATGCGCTCGTGCTCCGCGGCGCCGATCTTCCCTTCCGTCTGCAGACGATCGAGGACTCGCATCCCCGGCGGTGGGCGATCGAATTCGCTCAAGAGCCGACTCCATGCTGCGGTCGTTTCACGCGGCCATGATAGCCGAAGCGCCAGCAGACGGAAGGCGAAGCGTCAGCATCCTGGCCGAGCTCGCTTCGTGCGCACTGGGGCCAAATCCCAAGCGACTCCGAGCGCTACCCACAGCCAACAGCGATCAGCAGCGGCGCGACTCGCGCTCGAACTCACTCGGCTAGCGGCAGATGGCCAATGCTCACTGTGTCCAGATCCGTGTACACGGACGGATCCCCGGCTCGGAGGGCAGGAGATCCATCTAGGGGTTGGTAGTTGGGGCCCGGACCGAGCTGAGCGTCTTGCTCCAAAGACGCCCCTTCGCCAGAGTAGGATGCCCGGTAGTCTGCAAGGTTGAGGTCCTCATCGAGAGCCTGGTTGCGCAGCACGAGCGGGCCATCGAACAGATTATAGTCGGAGTCCAAGCCATGCGACAGCCACCAGCCCGTGGTATACTCGCTTTGATTTCCAGTGTAGAGTTCGAGCGCAACCGTACCGCCCTGGAATATATTGTTGCGTACCAATGGCCGAGGGTGGTCGAATGACGGCTTTATTCCAGTTTCACAGCCGACAAATGTATTGTTGTAAATTCTGCTCGCAGAGAGCCACTCTTGCATATCGAGACCGCGCAAGAACTTCACTCCAACGTCGCAATTCTCGAAAACGTTTTCGCGTATGGTGTAGTTGCCCGACATCATGACCGTCGCCCGCATCGGTCCGGTCCGTCGTGACTCGGGAACGAGAACTCCAATCATGGAATCCCTTACGTAGTTTCCAACGACGTTAAGATTGGACGACCCGCCTTTTGAGGAGATGGCGTTTCCGTCGATGTCGAACACTTCATTGTCGCAGACCCAGTTTGTCTCGGTGTTCCCGGACAACATGAATGTGATTCCGTGTGAGTTCACGGCTCCGCCCCAATATCGCGAATCGTGCACACGGTTGCGACGCACGATGGTGCCGTTCGTATTCCACAGACGCATGCTGTAGCTGTTGTCGTTACCGTTCGCGGTGTAGCCCACGCTGTTGTCCTCGATCAGCAGATGGTCGGCGCCCTCGAAGAAGAACGCCTGGGGTTGCGTATAGTTGATTGTCAGACCACGAAGAACAAAGTAGTCAGACGCCCCAAAGTACCCCAGACCCCGCTGCGTGAGTTCGAATATTATGGTGTCCATGTTGGTTCCAAGCGCAGGCCTGATGTACACGAAACAACCGGCATTATCCCCACCGCACCCAATGCCTGATGCGTCGGCTTTGGTCCACGTGCCAGGTTCGGTCAAGTCGGCTCGGTCAGCATGGCTGCGAGGGCCTGGGCCGCTCCCCAATTGGTGATCGACCCGCGTCCCTTCGGCCGTCCACATGCCCTTTGGATCGTTCTTCAGAACGCGCGCGTCAGCACGATAAAGGCCGTCACCCAGATCCTCGAAGTCCGCCCCGGCTATCGGGATCGACCCGAGGATCACCGGCGTCGCCCCCTCATCGGCGCGAAGGACAAAATAGGTGTCCGCGCTGCCCGCCCGGACCAGAGAGAGCCCGCCACGAAATTCCGATGGCTGAGACATCAAGCGGTAGGTCCCATCCAAGACGGTCACGATGTAACCCGCCGACGGTGCAGCAATCATCGCGCGCCCGAACGAACAGAAGGGCTCGAGACGCGACCCCGGACCTTCGTCGTCGCAGTTTTCCACGCCAAGAAATACCTCGGGCCAGTCGTCCCCCACCGTACCATGCGTCGGCTCGGCGCAGCCGGGCCGTGCTGATCCGCCGTCGCGGAGCGAGCCGCCGTCTTCCATCGCCGCGTCCACAGAGGAAGCATCCGTATCGACGGAAGAAGCCGAGCCGCAGCCGCTTGCGACAAGCATGCTCATCAGAATCAGGCAAACAGATAGAAGTCGCGATTGTTCCATTGGTAGAGTGTAAGAGCGAGATGCAATACATAGCAACGCATATTCAGACTTGCTCGGCGGAGCAGCAGGCGGGATGCGCAGCAGCAAGATACTGGCCCCACAGGAGTCGCCGACTGGTTGCCGTGGGCGCCGGGCGAGGCCTGCAGGCGCAGCGTGAGAGGCCTCGCGGGATCGCGTGTTGGCGCGGCATTTCACGAGTCGCGCCGTGATGCGGGCACGCGGGCGACTTGTGTTCGCGACAATTGCGACTAGCCTCGCCGGGTCTTGACCCGGAAACGCATACGTCTGATCTCCGCGCTCGCCTTGACCATCTGGGCCCTGGGCTGCGCGCACGCGAGCTTCCAAGGCGGCGTCTACCGAGACGAGGAGGCCAGCTACCACGTGGGCGAGTTCGGCTCCGATTGGCGCCGCCTCGAGCTCGACGAGCCGACGGACCTCGCCTTCGAGGCGCCCGCGCTGGACGTGGTGGCGCAGGTGAACGCGAGCTGCGATCCCGCGCTCGACATCCCCCTCTCGTCGCTCACGAACCACCTCCTGATCGGCTTCACGGAGCGCGAGGGGCGTGAGCAGCAGACGCTGCCCTTCGCCCAACGCGAGGCGCTCTTCACACAGCTCGACGCCAAGCTCGACGGTGTGCCTCGCCGGCTGCGCCTGGTGGTGCTGAAGAAAAACGGCTGCGTCTACGACTTCGCCCTGATCGGGCCTCCCGATGCACGCTTCGATCGAGCGCGCAGGGACTTCGACGCCTGGCTCTCGGGGTTCTCGGCGCCATGACGCAGGTGTCGCGCACCTCGCTCCCGCCGGAGGAGCGAGGCGGCTGGTTCGAGCGCCGCGTCACCAACATCGCGGCCGGCTTCGGTCACGCCGGGGGCGTCACGCTCTTGGCTCTGCGATCTCTGCGCACGCTCTTCCGCACGCGCCTCGAGGTCGGCGCCGTCATCTACCAGATGGAGCAGCTCGGCGTGCAGAGCATGGGCATCGCCGCCGCCACGGCCATCTTCGTGGGCATGGTGATGACAATTCAATTCGCCTTCGCCATGGAGCAGTTCGGAGCCATCGGCAACATCGGCCGGGTGATCGTGCTCTCCGAGGCGCGCGAGCTCGCGCCCTCGCTCACGTCCCTGGTGGTCGGCAGCCGGATCGCCGCGGGCATGGCCGCGGAGATCGGCTCCATGGTGGTGACGGAGCAGGTGGACGCGATCCGCGCGCTGGGCGCGGACCCGATCAAGAAGCTGGTGATCCCGCGCATCCTCGCCGCCGTGATCACCATGCCGATGATCTGCGCCCTGGCGTTCTTGCTCGGCACCATCAGCGCCATGTTCGTGGCCGCCGTCTCCTACAACATCCAACCCGAGTTCTTCATCTCCACGGCCCTCGGATCCGTCACCCTGCGGGACTTCGGCAGCGGCCTGGCGAAGACCCCCTTCTTCGGCTTCTTGGTCGCGCTGCTCGGTTGCTACTTCGGTCTGGAGACGCGCGGCGGCACGGAGGGCGTGGGCCGCTCCACCACGCGCTCGGTGGTCGTGGTCTCGATAGGCGTGCTGATCGCCGACGCCCTGCTGACGCAGATCTTCCTCAGCCTCTAGCGAACATGGCCTACGTCCCCGGCAAACGCCTGACTCGCCTGCTCTTCGTGGTCGCCCTGTATGGCCTGGCGATCCTGGCCCTCAGCTGGAACGTGAGCGCGCGGCGGGCTCGAGAGGCCGCTCGACGGGAGTCGACGCGAGCGGTGGTGGCGCTCCTGGGCTTCGCAGATTTGGCCCTCTCGTCGGACGCACGCTGGCTGCGTCATCCCTCCCAGACCGAACCGGGGGCTGCCTTCGCCGACCTGCCCGGCGCGCTGGACATCGACCCCGCGGGCGCCGCCATCGGCCCACCGCTCCCGCTGCTCGAGCGCGGCGGATGCGAACTCCGCGTCGTGCACAGGGGCGCGCCATGAGGCGTACGCTGGCCATCCTCGACTACGCCCTGGGTGCCACGCGTCGCCGCGGCGGACGCAACCTCGCCATCGCCGCGGGTCTCGCCTTCGTGGTGGGCCTGGTCTCCGCCGTACTGCTGCTCACGGGCGCTCTGGAGCGAGAGTTCGCGCTCAGTGTCGACGCCACTCCTGACCTGGTCGTGCAGCGAGTCGTGGGCGGGCGCCCCGGGCTGATCGAGGTCGACTCTAGTAGCGCCCTGAGTGAGCTGCCCGCCGTGAGCAGCGTACGCCCGCGCGTCTGGGGATATCTCTTCGTGCCCTCCCTGGAAGCCAACGTGACCATCGTGGGCGCGACTCCTGGCGAGCTGGGCGAGGCCCTGAGCCATCAGATCGTGGAGGGCCGCGGGCCACGGCCCGGCGCGAATCAGGAGTGCCTGGCGGGAGCCGCCCTGGCGAAGCGGCTGGGGCTACGTCCGGGAGATGGCATCGCGCTGCCCGTCCACGGGGACATCCGCGTGCTCGACGCCGTCGGCCTCTTCCACGCAGACAGCGCCCTGCACAGCGCCGACGTGCTCGTGGTCTCCGAGAGCATGGCGCGGGATCTCCTGGGGATCCCGCAGGGCATGGCGACGGATCTCGCCATCCGGCTGACGACGCCCGACGAGGCGGGGGTAGTCGCCAACCATCTGGAGCGGGCCTTGGGCCAAGTCGGCCAAGTGCGTGTGCTGGACAAGCGCCTGCTGGCGCGGACCTACGAGCTGACCTTCGGCGGCCGCTCCGGGCTCTCGGCCATCATGCTGCTGCCGGCGCTGGCGGCTTTCCTGTTGCTCGCCTGGGAGCGGCTCACGGGCCTCGGCGGGGTAGAGCGCCGCGAGATCGGCGTGCTCAAGGCCATCGGCTGGAGCACCTCCGACGTGCTGCTCGCCCGTCTACTCGAGAGCGGCCTAGTGTCCCTCGGTGGAACCCTCTTCGGGCTCCTCGCGGGCTACGTCTACGTCTTTCAATTTGGCGCCCCGGGCCTACGCGCGGCCTTGCTGGGCTGGAGCACGCTCTACCCGGAGCTGGTCTTGGTTCCCAACGCCGACCTAGGGCAAGCCGCGGCGCTGCTGGGCGCCGTGGTCGTGCCCTTCATCGCCACCAGCCTGGTGCCCGCCTGGCGCGCGGCCGTGGTGGATCCCGACGAGACCATGCGAGGGGCCGCGTGACACGGGAGCCGGCCAGCACGGAGGCGTCGACGGAGGAGGCGCTCGGCGTGTCCCACGTCTTCAAGCGCTACCGCGACGGTGACACCATGGTCGAGGCGGTGAGCGACGTGAGCCTCAGCGTTCCGCGAGCGAGCCTCAGCGTGCTCGTGGGGCCGAGCGGCGCCGGCAAGACCACCCTCTTGGGTATCCTCGGGGGGCTCGTCCTGCCGACCCGCGGCGACGCCCGGATCGACGGACGCAGCGTGGTGCATCTCCGGGACCATCACCGCACAGCTCTGCGACGCCAGAAGGTCGGCTTCGCCTTTCAGGATCTCGCGCTGATCCACGGCATGTCCCTGCTCGAGAACGTACTGCTTCCACTCACCCCGCAGGGTGGAGCTCGCAAACAGGATGTGGCGCGTGCGGAGGGCCTACTCGAGCGCTTCGGCTTGCTCGACAAACGAGATCGCCGCGTGGAGCGCCTCTCGGGTGGCGAGAAGCAGCGCGGCGCCATCGCTCGTACACTGATCTTGGAGCCACCCATTCTGCTGCTCGACGAGCCCACGGCCCACCTCGACGGCGAGAACGCGGCGGCCATCGTGGACGCACTCGCCGAGCTGCGCGACGAGGGGACTACGCTGGTCGCGGCCACCCACGACGCCCGGCTCTCGGAGGACCCGCGGATCGACCGTGCGCTGCACATGGCCGACGGAAAGCTATGCTGACGAACCTGCTCCGGCCGTGGATCCTGGCGCGCCTGCTCTCGGGGATCTCGGTCGGGGCTCTGACGCTGATGGCCCTCTTCGTCGCCTGGCGCGTGTTGCGTGAATTCCGGCCGCAAGAGACCAGCGAGGGGCAGCTGCTGCTCGAACGACGTGCGGAGCTGGTGGCCACCGTGGTCCAGGCGGCCCTGGGATTGAGCGTCTTCAACCTCGCCCTGACGGTCCTCGCCGCGGACCACCTCAGCGGGGCCATTCGGGGCGCCATGTGCGCCTACGGTGTGTTCTCGGCCAACGACCTGGGCTTCCTTCCCCTCGGCACCAGCGCCCTCGCGTCCCTCGGCTGTGTGCTCTGGCTGGTGCTGCACCGTCTCGATCTGGCGTTGCCCGATCCAAGGCTCACGCGGCGAAAGTTCATGGCGCTCTTCATCGTGGGACCGCTGATCCTGCTCGACCTCTGGGCGACCCTCTCCTGGGCCTTCGACCTCGATCTAGGCGTGGTCGCGACCTGCTGCTCAACCAGCATCGACCGAGCTGGCGTGCAGACGCTCGGCGCTGCGCCCATGGGCGGTCGCGTGACGCTCTACTACCTCGCCCTCGCGACCCTGGCGCTCAGCGTGCTCGCCCTGGTCGCGCTCGCCCGCCGAGCAGGCCGCCCTCGCGCCCTGCTCGCGGCCGCGCTCTCCGCCCTCAGCGTCGCGCTCAGCCTGCCCGCCATCGTGGCCTACGTCGCGCCCCACGTGTACGAGAACCCGCGCCACCTCTGCCCCTTCTGCCTGCTTCACGCTGACGCCTGGGGTATCGGCTGGCCCCTGTTCGCATCGCTCTTCCTAGGCGGCTCCCTGGGACTCGGCCTGGTCGTGCTCGAGTCCCAACGACGCCTGGTCTCGGACGACGAGCTGTTGGCCACTCACGAGGCCCGGATCGCCCGGCTGGCCGCCCTGGCCTTTGTGATTACATTTCTACTCTGCGTCTTTCCCGTGGCTCACTATGCGTGGATCTCGGGCGGCGCCTCGCTCTTCGGAGGTTGATCCCCATGAGGTCTCTACACATCCACTTCGTCACCCTGCTGAGCCTGACGCTCTGGTGTGCGGCATGCTCGCAGACGCCCACGCGAGCGCGCTGCGTGCAGTGCGGGATGCCGATCGACCCGACCTCACGCTGGACCGCAGGCGTGACGGGCGCCTCCGGGGAGGAGCAGCTCTTCGACTCACCCAAATGTCTGTTCCGCTACATGCGCGGGGACGACGGCCGCGGCGCGAGCCTGCCGTGGTTCACGGAGTACTATTCCCAAGAGCGACGCCCTGGCACCTCCCTGCGCTTCGTCCTGGGCTCGAACCTCTCTGGACCCATGGGCGCGGATCTAGTGCCCGTGGAGGGCGAGCAGGCCGCACGCCGCTTCGCGGCCGATCACGTCGGCGAGCAGGTGTTGACCTACGAAGAGGTGGACGAGGCGCGGCTGCGCACGATCGACGCTCCCTGAGCAATCCCGCGACGGCCTGCGCTATGCTCGACACATGTCGCGCCACCGACCTCCCCGGCTCCCGATGCATGGGGTGATCCTCGGGGCGCTGATCTGTGCAGCCGCCGTCGCGCCCACAGCGGCCCGCGCGCAGCATGCGGTGCACTCGGGCTTCTGGCGCGAGCTGCGCACCCCGGGCTTTCGACGCTCTCGGGAGCTCCTGCGCCAAGGTCGAGCGCTCTTGGCGCTGGCGGGCAGAGAGCGACGTGCGTCTCACAACGCGAGGCTGCTGAGCGCCATCCGCCGCTTTCGCCTGGCGCGTGAGCTGGCGCCGAACGATCCCGAGGCGCTCTTCGAATTGGGCCGGAGCAAGGCGTCCCTGAGGTGGCCCACGGCGGGCGGCGGAGAGGAGCTGACCCAAGCCGACGAGGCGCGGGCGCTGCTGCTCGAATTGCGAGCGCGCTTCCCAGACTACGAGGCGCGACGCGTCGCCTTCGAGCTGGGCGTGCTCGCGGCCCACGCGCAGGATTTTCCGCGGGCGGCGCGCGAGTACGAGCGCTCCCTCGAGGCCCGACGCGTCGGGGAGGGGGCGCCGAGCATGCACGCCAACCTAGCCGAGGTGTACATGCTCTCGGGCGATCTCGAGCGAGCCGAGGAGCAGTACCGCGTGGCCATCCGGCTGGCGCGTCCGGGGCGAGGCTTGGCCCTCTCCCGCTTCGGCTTGGCGGTCTGCTTGGACCGACGGGACGAGCCGCGGAAGGCCCTCGCCATGGTGCGTCGAGCGATGGCCGCCGGAGGGGGAAGCACGGACGTGCTGCGCTCGAGCGGCGTGTTCTTCGAGCCGGCCGCGGAGCTGCACTACTACGAGGCCTTGGCGCTGCGCGCCCGGGCAGAGGACGCGAGGGCCCGTACCCAACGCGCCCGTCTCTTGCGCCAAGCCGCCTCGGCTCTGCGCCGCTACCTGGGAGGCGTGGCTCCGGAGACGCCCTTCTATGAGCTGGCCGCGCGCCGGCTCGAGTCCCTGCGCCGAGCGCTCCGAAGCGCTAGCCCTTAACGGCCGACGGCCGCCCCGAAGGACGACCGTCGACGCGTACGTCGATCGATCAGTTGATGTCGATATTGATGACGCGGACCGAGAACGGCGTGATCGCTGCGTACAACGCATCGGCACTGCCGGAGGGATCACCGACCACGTCGTAGGCCTGCGATCCGTCGACGATCGAGTCGGGGACGCCGGTCACGGTCACCGTTTGGCTGTTGGACCAGTTGGAGGACGTGAAGGTCAGCGACGATGCGCTGAGGCTGCCCTCGCTGGTGTCCCATGTGAACGTGATGACGACGTTCGAGGTGGGCTGAGAGTTCAGCACCACGTCGAAGGCGTCCATCGTGCCACTCTCGGAGGTCACCAAGTCCCGGCGCGGAGTCACCGTGATGCCGGGCGTCTCGTCGTCCAGATTGACGCCGGTAGCCGAGCTACCCATCAAGCCCACGTAGTTGGAGTCGCTGCTGGTCGAAGGTCCGACGTCGATCGTGAAGGGCTGGTTTCCGTCAGCGATGAAGTCGTCGATGCCGGTGACGGTCACGCTCTGATAGATGTTCCAGTTCGTGGCGTTGAAGACGATCGACGCGACGATCGTATCCGCCTCATCTGGGTCTGCGCTGGAGAAGGGCACGGTGACGGGTGCGGTGGGTTGCGAAAGCAAGCGCACGCGGAACGCTCCGGTGACGCTCCCCGACTCGTTGGTCAGAAGCCCGGTGTTCGAGATGACCTCGATACCGGGGACCTCGTTGTCGGTGTTCAGAGCCGGCACATCCGCGACGGCCAACCCGCTGTAGCCCGCGTCCGCACTCACAGCTGCGCTCGTGACGATGGAATAGGGCTGGTTGCCGTCGGCGACAAAGTCGTCGACGCCGGTCACGGTGATGGTTTGGTTCACGTTCCAGTCGGCCGCCGTGAACGTCACGCTGGCTGGCGAGACCGTTCCCTCGCTCACATCGTCGCTCGAGAGGTTGATGGTGACGGAACTGAACGGCTCACTGTTGAGCTTGATGGTGAAGGTGTCGGTGGAGCCAGTCTCCGTCGTGTTCAGGGGATTGCCCGGATTCGGCACCGTCACCGTCACGCCAGCCGTCTCATCGTCGACACAAGTGGCCACCACATCGTCGACAGCGAAGCCGCTGTAGTTGGCGTCGGAGCTCGAGGCGGCTGCGGTGGTCACGGTGAAGGTCTGATCTCCGTCCGCGAGGGCGTCGTCCACTCCGGTGACGGTGACCGTCTGAGGTCCATTCCAGTTGGCAGAGGTGAAGGTCACGGACGCGGGAGAGACGCTGCCCTCGGTCGAGTCGGCGCTCGACAGCCCGATCGTCACGTCTGCCGTGGGTTGCGAGGTCAGCACGATGGTGAAGGTGTCCGTGCCGCCCGCTTCAGTGACGCTCAGCCCGGTGAGGGGAGTCACGGTCACACCCGCCGTCTCGTCATCGGTGTTCGTCGCCGAGACATCGGGCGCGTTCCGCCCATTGTAGCCGGAGTCCGCGCTCACGGCGGGGGCCGTGACCAGCGTGTAGCCAACGTTTCCGTCCGCGACGAAGTCGTCGACACCGGTTACCGTCACCCGCTGAGGTGCGTTCCAGTTGGCGGCCGTGAACGTCAGGGACGCAAGGTCTACCGTGCCCTCCGTGGTGTCGTTGCTCGAGACGGCGATGGTCACGTTCGCCGTCGGCTGGGAGTCGAGGAAGACGTCGAAGTGCGCGCTTCCGCCCACCTCGCTCGTCGTCAGGCCCGACGTGGGCACCACGGTGATGCCCGGGCTGTCGTCGTCGACGTTGGTGGCCGTGACATCCGCCGGATCGATCCCGGCATAGGTCGAATCGCTGCTCGTCGCGGCTCCCAAGACGATGTGATAGGTCTGGTCTCCATCGGCGATCACGTCGTCGACACCGGTCACCGTGACGGTCTGGAAGGAGTTCCAGTTCAGCGTGCTGAACGTCAAGCTCGCCACGTCCGCGACGCCCTCACCCGCGTCGTCCGTCGCGACCGAAATGGTCACGCTGGCGGTGGGCTCAGAACGCAGACGAACCTGGAACGAATCTGTCGTCCCATCTTCACGCGTGGTGATGGAGAGCGGTAGCACCTCGAAGCCCGCCGTCTCGTTGTCGATGTTGGTCATCCCAACGTCTCCACGGTCCAACCCATTGTAGGAGCCGTCCCCACTCGTCGCAGCCAAGATCTGCACTGTGTAGGGCTGGTTCCCGTCGGCGATGAGGTCATCGACACCGGTCACCGTCACCGATTGGTAGGCGCCCCAGTTCCCCGAGGCACCGGACGTGAACGTCAGGCTCGAGGGGCTGATCGTGCCTTCGCCGGTATCGCTGCTCGCGAGGGGCACGGTGACGTTCGCCGTGGGCTCCGAGCGGAGCCGAAGCTTGAACACGTAGCTGCCGCCCGCCTCCGTGGTCTCCCGAGGTCGAGGCGCGCTGAGCTGGATGCCCGCGGTCTCGTCATCCTGGTTGATGACGGAGACGCTGTCGGCGGGCAGCGAGTCGTAGGCCGGCTGCATGCTGCTCGTGCCCGTGTTGGTGATGCTGTAGGACTGGTCGCCATCCGCGAAGAAGTCATCGACGCCAGTGACCGTGATGGTCTGAGCGGCGTTCCAGTTGGCCGTCGTGAAGGTCAGAGCGGCGGGACTGATGCTGCCCTCTGCGGTGTTGGAGCTCGCGAAGGCGATGTCCACGTTCGCGGTCGGAGCGACGTTCAGCACGACGTCGAAGCTGGCCGTGCCACCCGCCTCCGTGGTGATGAGGCCCGCGGTGGGCGTGACGCTCACGCCAGGGTCTTGGTCCATGTTCGTGGCGCCGACGTCGGTCGGATCCATCGTGTCATAACCCGCGTCCGTCGAGGTCGCGGGAGCGAGCGCGATCGTGTAGGGCTGGTCGCCGTCGAAGATCCCGTCGGAGACGCCCGTGACCGTGACGGCCTGGGGCGCGTTCCAGTTAGCGACCGTGAAGGTGAGTGTGGCCGTGGAGACCGTGCCCTCGCCCGTGTCCGAGCTCGCCACGGGGATCGTCACAGGCGCCGTGGGCTGGGAGTTCAGCACCACCGTGAAGCTGTCCGTGCCGCCTGCCTCCGTGGTGACGAGACCACTGGTCGGCGTCACCGTGATGCCGGCGCTGTCGTTGTCCGTGTTGCTCACGGCGACGTCGGGCGGGTCCATGCCCGTGTAGTTGCCGTCCGTGCTGGTCGCCGCACCCACCAGCGCCTGGTAGAGCTGGTTGCCATCCTGCACGGCGTCATCGACGCCGGTCACCGTCACGGTCTGGGCCGCGTTCCAGTTGGCAGACGTGAACGTGAGCGAGGCCGGGCCAACCGTGCCTTCGCTGGTGTCGTCCGAGCTGATGGCGAAGACCACGTCCATCGTTGGGCGGCTGTTGAGCACCACTGTGAACGTGTCCGTACCGCCCGCCTCGGTCGTAACCAGACCCGACGTCGGCGTCACCGTCACGCCCGCGCTGTCGTTGTCCGTGTTGCTCACGGCGACGTCGGGCGGGTTCATGCCCGTGTAGTTGGCGTCCGTGCTGGCCGCCGCACCCACGAGGGCGTTGTAGACCTGATTGCCGTCCTGCACCGAGTCATCGACGCCGGTGACAGTCACGGTCTGGGGCGCGTTCCAGTTGTCGACCGTGAAGCTCAGAGACGCGGGAGCGACGGTGCCCTCGGAGGTGTCGTCCGAGCTGATGGCAAACGTCACGTCCATCGTTGGGCGGGTGTTGAGCACCACCGTAAACGTGTCCGTTCCGCCCGCCTCCGTCGTGACCAGACCCGACGTCGGCGTCACCGTCACGCCCGCGCTGTCGTTGTCCGTGTTGGTCACCTCGACGTCCGCGGCGTCCACGGTGTCGTAGCCGGTGTCGGTCGACGTGGCCGCTGCGGTCTGGATGCGGAAGACTTGGTTCCCGTCCTGCACCGCGTCATCCACGCCCGTCACCGTGACGGTCTGGGGAGCGTTCCAGTTGTCGAACGTGAAGGTCAAAGACGCGGGCAGCGCCGTGCCCTCCGTGTCGTCACTGCTGCTGATGCCAATGCTGACGTCCGCCGTGGGTCGACTGTTGAGCACCACCGTGAACGTGTCCGTAGTGCCCGCTTCGCTCACGGAGAGTCCGTCCACGGGAGCCACGGTGATGCCGGCGCTGTCGTCGTCCGTGTTGGTGACCTCGGCGTCGTCGGGGTCGACGGCGTCGTAGCCGGTGTCGGTCGACGTCGCCGCACCGAACACGACCTGATAGACCTGCGAGCCATCCGCGACCGCGTCGTCCACACCGGTCACGGTGACGGTCTGCGGCGCGTTCCAGTTGTCCATCGTGAACGTGAGGGAATCGGGGCTGACTGTGCCTTCACTCTCGTCGCTCGACGAGACGGGGATCGTCACGTCGGCCGAGGGCGCGCTGTTGAGCACGACCGTGATGTCGGCGCTGCCGCCAGCTTCGGTGGTCGTCGAGCCCGTGAGAGGATCCACGGTGATGCCCGCGGTCTCGTCATCGGTGTTCGTGAGCTCCACGTCGTCGGCGTCCAGCCCGTCATACGCGGCGTCCGCGCTCGTGGCCGCGCCGGTCAGCGCGTTGTAGACCTGATCGCCATCGACCGTGTCATCGTCCACGCCGGTGACCGTGACGGTCTGGGGTGCGCTCCAGTTGTCCATGGTAAAGGTGAGGGAGTCGGGGCTGACGGTGCCTTCACTCTCGTCGCTCGAGCTGAGCGGGATGGTCACGTCGGCCGTGGGTGCGGTGTTCAAAACGACGGTGAAATCAGCGCTGCCACCCATCTCCGTGGTCGTCAGGCCGCTCGTCGGATCCACGGTGATGCCCGCGGTCTCGTCATCGGTATTGGTGACCTCCACATCGTCGACGACCATGCCGCTGTAATCTGTGTCGTCGCTCATCACGTCGGAGGTGACGACGCTGTAGCTCTGATCGCCATCCGCGATGTCATCGTCGACCCCGGTGATGGTGACGATCTGCGGAGCGCTCCAGTTGTCCGTCGTGAACGTCACGCTGAGAGGCGAGACCGTGCCTTCGCCTTCATCGCTCGAGCTGAGGGTGATCGCGACGTCCGCGGTCGGCTGCGCGTCGAGCACGATGGTGAACGTGGCTTGCTCTCCACTCTCCGACGTGCGCAAGCCGGTGGTCGGGGTGACGCTGACGCCCGCCATGGCGACCATCGCGTCTGCTCCCCCGTCCACGTCCCCATCCATCCCTCCGTCGCTCCGGCCGCCTCCCCCACAAGCCTGAAGTCCCAGAATTCCGCCAAGCGCCAGAATGATGGCGCAACTATGCAAGCCCCGATAATTCATTCGTTCCTCCTCACCCGGTCACCGCGAAGGCGCATCCGGTCGCCAGCATGGCGCGATTCAGTAGGCGCGCAATTTTCTACGGCCGCAACGTATCACGTGAGTTGTCTCACGTGGCTTCCAGCGTCCTGAACCGTAGGACCACCCACATTGTCGAAGCACGAAAGTGGACGCATGACCGCGACACTGGGCTGCAGGCTATCGAACGCTCACTCGGCTGGACTTTCACTGGGCTTCGCAGTGGGTGGACGGAAGCGCAGACGGCGCTAGTCTCCGGCGCATGAGCGACTCACCTGCCTTCGTAGACCCCGAGACCCACGCTGCGTTGAGCCTCGCGAGCGAGAGCCAGCTGCTCGAGCTGCGGCGGCGACACGAGGCGGGCGAGCTGCGGCGACGCGACGGTGGCGAGTTGCCCGAGCGCCTCGACGGAGCCTACCTCCCCGTCACAGGTCTCTACGCCTACGCCATCGTCGATGGTGTCCCCAACTTCCTGGCGAACGAGCGCCTCGAATACACATCCAAGCTCGACGCGTGAGGATCGGGGCATGAGAGCCTGGGAGCTGAGAGACGCCTTCGGCCTCGAGCACCTCACGCTCGTGGATCGCCAGAGCGAACGTCTCGGTCCCGGACAGGTGCGCGTCAAGCTGCGCGCCGCCGCGCTGAACTACCGCGATCTCTTGGTAGCCCGTGGCCACTACGACCCGCGCCAGCGCCTGCCCTACGTCCCGCTCTCGGATGGCGTCGGCGAGGTGGTGGAGGTCGGCGGCGACGTGACCCGCGTCGCGGTCGGCGAACGCGTCGCCGGCTGCTTCGCCCAGGGATGGATCGCGGGCGAGCCGAGCCTCGAGCGCCTGCGTCGGACGCTGGGCTCCAACCTCGATGGCTGCCTGCGCGAGGAGATGGTGATCGACGCCGAGGGCGTCGTGCGGGTCCCGGCGCAGCTCACGGACGTGGAGGCAGCGACCTTGCCCTGCGCTGGGCTCACGGCCTTCAGCGCGCTCTTCACCCTGGGCGGCTTGCGTGCCGGCCAGAGCGTGTTGGTGCTCGGCTCGGGCGGCGTGTCGGTCTTCGCCTTGGCCTTCGCGCGGGTCGCCGGAGCGAGGGTGATCGCCACGACGAGCTCCAAGGACAAAGCCGAGCGGCTGCGAGCGTTGGGCGCCGAGCAGGTGCTGAACTACCGCGAGGAGCCCGCCTGGGGACGCCGCGTCCGGGAGCTCACGGGAGGCCGAGGCGTGGATCTCGTGGTGGAGGTCGGCGGCGCCGGCACCCTCGCCCAGAGCCTGAAGGCGGTGCGCCCGGGCGGAATGATCGCGCTGATCGGCGTGCTGGCGGGAACTCAGGAGAAGCTGAACATCCTGCCCGCGGTAATGAAGCAGGTGTGTATGCAGGGCGTGCTCGTGGGCCACCGAGATGGCTTCGAGGCGATGAACCGTGCGATCGAGTCCAGCGGGTTGCGGCCCGTCGTGGACCGAGTCTTTCCCTTCGACGATGCCCCCGCGGCCTTCTCCCACTTGGCCAGCGGTGAACATTTCGGCAAAGTCGTGATCGAGGTCTAAATGACAAGCAAGCGGCAGAAGCGACAGAAGAAGAGCGGCGCCCAGAAGAAGCGACCGAAGAAGCACCACGGCTCCGCATCGCAGGCGGAGCAGTACGAGTCGAGCGGCGCCCTGTCCTCCATGGTCGGAGGCTTCAAGCGCGCGGTGGGCGTCTCGGCGCCCAGGAAGCGCGGCGCCCTCGACCACGTCTGGACCTTCCTGCTCCTGGCCGCCGTGGTCGGGGTGATCGCCTGGCGCTTCTTCTAGCTCTGATCTGAAAACGCCTGCGTGGCAGGCTTGGAATCAACCGGAGGACGCGCATGTTGTCCGGTTGTGAAAGCCCGAGTCGTCACGCATGTCTCGCGCGCCCTCGACCAGAAGCGCGTACAGCTCACGAGCCGCGCGCTCGAGAGCCAGAGCGGGCTTCACACTGGGCTCTTCGGCCCGACGCCCGCGGCTGCGAGTGCAGCCTGCCGCGGCGCGTCATCTTTGCCGCCAGAGCGAAAAAATGACCCATTGTGGCCATTCTCGCCTCTGGCTGGCGCCCGTACACTGATGCCCCGGAGGCGCCCGGATGGGTGGCTGCGCAGTGAGTTGGGTATCGGAGAGTGACGGGGTCTCGTCAGTTTGGGGGCGGGCAGGATGCACGGATGCAGGATGCGGAGTTCGGAGTGTTGGGAGAACGGGTGGACGCGGGCCTGGTCGTCACCGACGAGGGTGGCGTCGTGGTCTACGCCAATTCCCAATTCGTGGCCCTCTGCGGGCTCAGGGGCGAGAGCTTGACGGGTCATCGCCTCGACGCGCTGATCGACCTGCCCGCGTCGAGCGCCGAGGGCGGACCCGTGGGCGTCTCCATCGGCAACGCCAACCTCGACATGCATGTGTACGGCATCGTCGCGGGTCACCACGAACCCCACCGACTGCTGCTCTTCGCCTGCAGCCACGAGAGCATGAAGTGCCGCAACCTCGCCGAGCGCTACGGGCTCTCCCCCCGGGAGGGGGACATCCTCTCCCACGCCCTCGAGGGCATGAGGGTGGAGAGCATCGCGGAGGGCTGCGGCATCAGCGCCCACACGGTGCGCAACCACCTCAAGAGCATCTATCGCAAGCTCGGCGTGCACTCACGGGTCGAGCTGATGCGCCGCTGTCAGGACAGCGCCGGGGCGGAGGACAAAGGAGGGCGATGATGAAGTCAGGGGAAGGACTCGGCGGCGGCGACCTCGGCGATCTCTTGCCCTACGGCTTGGTGGTCGTGGACGCGCAGGGCACGATGGTTCAGCTGAACGAGCAGCTCGCGAGCATGTTCGGGTTCGAACGCAACGAGCTCTTGGGAGAGCCCGTCGAGAGGCTGATGCCCGAGGGCCGCCGGAACGCGCACGTGCTCCACCGGTGCGACTTCGCTCACACACCGAGCGCGCGGAACATGGGAGACATCTCGCTCACGGGCTACGGGCACGACGGTCACGAGTTCCCCATCCATGTGGATCTACAGCCCTTGGCCAATGGCGGGACCCTGGCGATCGTGGCGGACCTGCGCGAGGCCTCGCATCAAGCGCTGACGCGCGTAGCCCGAGCCAACCGTGACGCCATGACGACCACCTTCGGCGCCATCGCCCACGAGCTGAACAACCCCCTGAGCTGCATGCTCCCGAGCCTCCAAGTCGCCATCGACATGTCCCGCGGCAAGCAGCCGCAACTTCAAGCGGCGCTGGAGGATTGCCTGGAGGCGACGCGACGCATCGGAGCCATCGTGTCCGACATGGCGACCCTCGGCGGCTCGCGCTGCCTCGAGGGCGGAACCCCTTTACTGGAGATCGCTCAAGCGACGGCGCGTCTGATCGAGGCTCGGGCACCGGAGCACTTGAACGTTCGCGCGGAGGCCAAGGGCGACCCGCGGGTGGCATGCCCGAGCGTGAACGTGGGGCAGATCCTGCTCAACCTCTGCCTCAACGCGCTCCACGCCATGGTCGAGGCGGAGTGCACGGGCGAGATCGTGCTCGAGGTCTCAGAAGAGGGAGGCTTCGGCGTCCTCGATGTCCACGACCACGGCCCGGGTGTACCGGCTGATCTCCGCGAGCGCATTTTTGCGCCCTTCTTCACCACGCGCGCCGCGGGCAGCGGGGTGGGGCTAGCGCTCTCACGTGAGAAGGCGACGCTGCTCGGGGGCGACCTGCAGCTCGCGCACAGCGACGAGCGCGGCAGCGTGTTTCGGCTCACCCTGCCGCTGGCGAGCGGCTGAGCGCTCAGCCGGCGCTGACGGAGGCGCTGATGTTGACCTCGATCTCGACGCTGACACTGACCTTGGCCAAGGCGTCGGGCACGATGGAGACCGCCTCCGTGATGCAGGCGATGGCGTTCAGCCCGAGCGCCTGCCCCGTGCCACGGAGCTGTCCCGCGGCGTTCACCATGGCGCGTCCGCTGCGGCGCAGGCGACGCAGCCTCTCGCCCGTGACGAGCAGCTGCCCATAGCCAGCGCTCAGGGCGGCGCGCACCCGCTCGAGGCGTGGCGTGAGATCCTCGGAGACGTCACCGGTAACGACCACCTCGACGTGACCCGGCTCGCAGCTCGCCTCGGCGTTCAGGCTCGCCTCGCAGGAGGCCTGACACTCAGCCGAGACGTGGGCGGGACGCAGCGTGCCCGTGCAGCGGGGCTCCGTGTAGTCGACGCTGCAGCCGCCGCGGCACTCGCCCTGACAGCTCGCCTGGGCGTCGACCCAACAGCTGCCCTCACAGCTTCCTTCACAACCGGCCGAGCAGCTGCCATGGCAGGTGCCGTCACAGCTGCCATTGCACTGACCGTCCGGACCGGTCGACGAGCAGGTGCCCTCACAGCTGCCCTGGCAGACGCCGGTGCAGCCCGCGGAGCAGGTGCCCTCACAGCTACCGGCGCAGCCCGCGGAGGCCTCCACCTGACACGAGCCCGTGCACTCGCCGCTGCAGCTGCCGACGAGCTCGCCACCTTCGCACTCGATGTTGATCTCTCCCGGATCCACGTCCACGTCGCAGCGCGCTGCGCAGCCGGCGTAGGCGTCCACGGAGATCTCGCAGCGTGGCGGCTGGGCGACGATGTCCACGCGCAACGAGGCCTCGGCGCGGATCGCGCGCAGCTCGTCACGGAGCTTGGTCGACACTGCGTCACAGACCGCCCGGGTCGTGCCCGAGAGCTGGCCGCCAGACAGGCCGAGAGCCCGCCCCATGGAGACACAGTTGTCCTTCAAGGAGCCGTCGAGGTCGCTCGCGGCGCGCGTGAACTTCGCCGTCGCACCGAGGAAGGCCTCTATCTTGGCCGCGGCCTGGGTCGCGCCGAAGTCGGTCTGGCACTCGCTGCTCAGCTGGCCGTTGGCTCCGCCGGAGGTCGTGCCTGCGCCGGGAACTCCTGGACCGCCGGGCAGCGCGGTGCCGGGTGGGCAGCCCACCAGGGCGAGAGCAAAGAGAGCGAGGGGCAGGCTGTGCTTCATGATTCCTCCGAGTCCACGTGACCGTCGAGGGGACTGTACTCCCCGGCCGCTCAGAGGGAAGGGGCATGTCCGGACACAGAGAGCCGGCTTTGACCTCGGGGGTTCACAGGGCCCAAGCTGTACACATGGACAGGCTCCCGTTTCTCCTCTGCGTGCTCGCCGCGGCCGTGCCCTCCGTCGCCGCGGCCAGCCCCGCAGCGCCGACACCGGCTTCCAACGCTCTGGTGGTGGTCGTCGAGGCCCCGCGCGGTCTGCTCGACCCCAGAGGCGTGCGACGCGTACTCGGCGTTCGCCTCGGGCGGCCGTGTCTGTCGCTGCTCGACGAGGGCGCTCCAGAGGCCGCGGCCGTGCTCTCGGTGGTGCTCGACGCCCGGGGACGAGGACGCATCGAGCTTCGTCCCAGAGGCGGAGTGGCGAGCTACGTCAGCGTCCGACGACCACGCCGCGCAGGCAGGTCTGGTGGCTGGCTCGCACAGACGGCGCGGCAGCTGGTAGACGCCGCCATGTCCACGCCGGGGCGCCGCTACGCCCTGTGCCGAGAGGTGCTCGACCCGTGGCCGCCGACCTCCGTGGAGGCCGCACGGGCCGCACGCCTGGAGCTGCCGAGCGAGGTGCTCGACCCCTTCGCGGACTCTCCACTCCAGACGGCGCCGAGGGCACACGAGCCGGGACCGCGTGTCATGTCCGAGGTGCTCGACCCCTGGTCGGGCTACCACCCCAACGCTCGAGCCAGCGAACGCGCCGAGCGCCTCAGCCGCCCCCGGCCCGAGGCGAGCAGGCCTCGGAGGCGCTGACACGCAGGTCGCCACACCCCCGCCTCATGGCGCTGGCCTCTCGGCGCCTTTCTCGTTATCTGTGCCCATCGCCCTGAGCCATGTGGCAGGGTGAAACGGAGGCGCGGATGAGCGAAGAGAAGCACGGGCATGGAGCGGGCAGGCCGGCAGCGGGTGGACACGCGGGGCCCAAGCTGCCGGAGATCGACGTGTGCGAGCACGGCGCGGTGATCGGCGGAGAACCCCAGTCGATGGACCGTCGACTCTTCATGCAGCTGCTCGCCTACCATGTGCCGCCCGAGGGCAGCGTCGCCGCCAGCGTGGAGGCGCTCTCCCTGGCCCTGGCGGCGAGCGGGCTCGACTCGGTGATCTACGCCGACGTCAACGCGCCACGGGGGCTCGCGCTCGTGAGCATGAGCGAGGACCCGGGCGACTTCGTGCGCAAGCTGAGGCCACACTTCGACCAGGGCCTCCCGGCGCAGCTCATCCCGCGACCGGAGCTGACGATGTTCGGGCGCAGCTACAGCGGCGGCTACGAGCGCGACCTCGCCCAGTGGATCATCGAGCGCCCGGCGGACACGGCCACGAAGGCCGAGTGGCCCTGGGCCGTGTGGTACCCGCTCAGGCGCACGGGCGCCTTCGAGAAGCTGACCAAGAAAGAGCAGGCGGGCATCCTGCGCGAGCACGCCACCATCGGCCGCGCCTATGGTGAGAAGGATCTGGCGCACGACATCCGGCTGGCCTGCCATGGGCTCGACGAGAACGACAACGAGTTCGTGATCGGCTTGGTGGGCGCTGAGCTGCACCCACTCAGCCACGTGGTGCAGACCATGCGCGGAACACGTCAGACCTCCGAGTATATTCAGCACATGGGACCCTTCTTCGTCGGCCACCGCATCTGGTCGAGTCGCGACTGAGCATGGCGGGTAATTCCTTCGGTCAGCTCTTTCGCGTCACCACGGCCGGTGAGAGCCACGGCGCCGCAAACGTGGTGATCGTCGACGGCTGCCCGCCCGGGCTGCCGCTGAGCGCGGCGGATCTCGAGCGCGACTTGGCGCGCCGACGTCCGGGTCAGAGTCGGCTGACGACCCAACGCAAAGAGCCAGACACGCCCGAGATCCTCAGCGGCGTCTTCGAGGGCGAGACCACGGGCACGCCCATCGCGATCTTGATCAAGAACCAGGACGCCAAGAGCCGAGACTACGAGGCGCTGCGCGAGCGCTACCGCCCGGGGCACGCCGACTTCGGCTACGACGCGCGCTACGGTCGACGGGACCATCGCGGCGGCGGGCGCGCCAGCGCGCGAGAGACGGTCGCGCGTGTGGCCGCGGGCGCCATCGCCAAGAAGCTGATCGCCACGGCCTTCGGCGGCGAGGTGCTCGGCTACGTGGTGCAGGTGGGCGACGTGAAGGCCGAAATCAGCGAGCCGCCGACCCTCGCCAGCGTCGAGACCCTACCCTCCGGCGAGCCCAACCTCGTGCGCTGCCCCGACGCCGCGGCGGCGGCCCGCATGATCGCGTGCATCGACGAGGTGCGCAAAGCCAAGGACTCCATCGGTGGCGTGGCCGAGGTGGTCGCCCGAAACGTGCCTGCGGGGCTCGGCGAGCCCGTGTTTCACAAGCTCGAGGCCGACCTAGCGTGCGCGCTGATGGGATTGCCCGCCGTGCGTGGCGTGGAGTATGGCGCGGGCTTCGGCGTGGCCGAGCTGCGAGGCAGCGAAAACAACGACGCCTTCGTCTCGGACGGCGGCGTCGTACGCACCGAGGGCAACCACCACGGCGGGATCCTCGGCGGCATCTCCACGGGCATGCCCATCGTGCTGCGCGCGGCCGTGAAGCCCACGAGCAGCATCCCGCAGGAGCAGCGCACGATCACCCGAGAGGGTGAAGCCACGACCCTCACGGTGAAGGGTCGCCACGACCCCTGCCTGCTGCCCCGCTTCGTGCCCATCGCCGAGGCCATGGTCGCCCTGGTGCTCGCAGACCACTGGCTCCGCTGGCGCGCGATCCGCGGCTGAGCCTCAGTCGCCCAGCGCTCCGAGCTCCGCGACGAGCTCGGCCACGCGACGCGTCACCCTGACGACCGCCGACACCAACGCTTCGTCGATGTCTACAACCCCCTCGTATTCCGCTAGGTTTCGCTTGCGGTGCGCCGCATCCAGCACCCGCCACTCCGGAGACGAGAGCCCGACGGTATGCGTGAGGCACTGAAACACGAGGTAGCGATTCCCGGAACGGTAGCCGTGCCATCGCAACGCCGCGAGCGCCAGCGCGTGAGCTGCGTTGTAGGCGAGATCGAAGCGGCTCTCCAGATTGAGCGAGGCATTCTCGGCATCATGGAGTCGCACACGGCCCGAACGCACGAGCCCGTCGAATTCAGCAGCCGAGGGCGGCTCGTTCTTCAGTTTGCCGATACGAACGAGATTCTCCAACGCGGTCATGGAGCGAGCGTTCCGAGGAGGGGAATGGTGTCACCGGCGAGCACGCGCTCCAAGAACGGGTTGGCCGTCCGCAGACGATGTTCATACTCAGCGGAAGTGTAGAGAGTGGGGTGAACGGCGCGACCGAGGACCTTCTCCGCCGGCGCCAACGCCGCATAGAGCGTCTCCAAGGTCAGCGCGTCGGAGACGAGCAGGAGATCGATGTCACTTTGAGCAGTCTGGCTCCCCTTGGCGACGGAGCCATACACGAAGGCCAAGAGGATGCGCTCCTGCAAAGGCTCGAGGGCGGTTCGAAGGGGATCGGCCAAGCCCACGGTCTTGCGTACCAGGGCGCGAAGCTCAGGGTAGATCGGAGAGTCAGCATTCGCCTGATAGTGTTTCTGGTTACCCTTGCGGGATACGGTCACCAGACCGCTCTCGGCCAGCTTGCGTAGCTCCCGCTGCACCGCTCCAGACCCGGCACGCACGCGGCCAATGACCTCCGTTGCGTAGAAGCTCCGCTCGGGTTGACCGAAGAGTAGCCCGAGGACCCGCCGCTGCGTCGAGGTGAACAGCGCGTCAGCCATGGAGCACGGAGGCTTCACGCTCGGATCGAATGCTGGGGGTGCTGACTCCAAGGACATCATCACACAATAATACCCATATTGGGCATGTCAATACCCATTATGGGTATGTGTGCTCCGAGCAGCCGGCTCGAGTGGGCTGTCGCGTAGCCGCAGGTCCGTACGCCTGCCTGCGCCCTCATGCTCTCTCAGTACGCTCGCGCCCGCTCAGTTGATGTCGATGGGCATGTCGCGGCTCGAGCCCTCCATGAAGATCATGTCGTTGACGGTGATCTCCTGGTTCGCCGCGTGGACGATGGCGCTGTAGCGCCCGGCGCTGATCGGCAGGTAGTCGTTGCTGGTGCGGTAGTCGACGACGGTCTCGTCGGAGCCGGCGTGGCGCAGCTCCACACGGGCGCGGCGCAGCTCGCGGTGGTTGCGTCGCACGCGCAGACGCACGCGTGCTCGTGGAAACTGGACCAGGAGGTGCCGCTCTTCGGCCGGCGCGAGCGAGACCGACTCTCGCTTCTCCGGAGTGTCCGCGAGCATCTGTGGATCCGTCACGGCAACCACCACGGTGTACTCACCGGCCGGCAAGGTGAAGGCTGCCTCGGCGGAGCCTGACGCCGCCACCTCGTCGCCGTCCGCGTTCAGCACGCGCACAGGCAGAGGCGTCTCGTCGAAGCCCACCTTCACCGTGACGCTGAGCTGCGCCGGGCCCTCGGGCTCCGGCTCAGGTTCGGCCTGATCGATCGGCGGCGCCATCTCGGGCGTGGCCACCACGTCTTCTCCGCCGCTCGTGCTCTGCGGCTGCGCTTCCTCGGTTGGCTCTCCGCCGCAGCCCACTGCGAGCGCGAGTACGAGTGCGAGTTGGATCTTCCGCATGATAGCCCCCGATTCCTCGATGTGATTCGAGGGACGCTACCACTCGCGGGTCGACATGGCCTCCCCCACCTGTGCGATCTCACGCGTCCTACGCGACGTCGGGATCGTCGTCGTCGCGCAGGCCGAGCAGCTCGGCGAAGCCTTGGCAGATGTCGGTAGAGGTGACGATGCCCACGAGCTTCCCGTGACGCACGACCAGCGCCGCGTCACCTGCGTCCTCCGCCAGACGCGCCAGCACGTCCTCGAGGCGCGCGCCCTGATCCACCACCAAGGGGTTCTGTCGCGAGACAGCCAAGGCCGGATGACCCGCTCCCGCGTGCTCGAGAGCCACCTCGAGCACGTCTCGCCTCAAGAGCCCCACGATGCGCTCTCCGCGCACCAAGGGTAGATGCCGAATGGCGTGCTCCTCGAAGCGTGTGGACGCCTCGGACATGCTGACGTCCGCGGGCGCCGTGTAGGGGAAGGGCGTCATCACGGAGAGCAGCGTCGGCAGGGCGTCCACGCTCATTCTTCCAGAGGCTCGAGCTCGACGTCGCCCAAGACGAAGAAGGCCTCACCGTAGCTCGACAAGAGGTCGAGGGCCTTGTCCATGTCCTCGCGCGTGTGACCGCGCGTGACGTTCAGACGCAGGCGCTCCTCGCCCTTCTTCACGCCGGGGTAGGTGATGGGTACCATCATCACGCCGCCCTCGAGCAGGGCGATGTGCATGAACAGCGCCTTGCGCTCGTCGCGGCACATCACGGGCATGATGTGGCTGTTGCTCTTGCCCAGGTCGAAGCCAATCTCGAGCAGGCGACCGCGCATGTAGTCGGACTTCTCATGCAGCTCCTGCACCAGCGCCTCGCCCTCCTCTTCGAGCATGGTCAGGATGGTCGCCGCGGCTGCCACCACGGGCACGGGCAACGACGCGCTGAAGAGGAAGCTGCGCGCGTAGTGCTTCACGTGCTCCACCACGTCGCTGCTACCGAGCAGGATGCCGCCGATGCCGCCGAAGGTCTTGGAGAAGGTGCTGACGACGACGGGCACGCGGCCGCCGAGATCGTACTTCTCGAGGATGCCGCGTCCGCCCTTGCCAAGAGTGCCCGTGCCGTGGGCGTCGTCGCAGATCATCGGCGCGCCAAACTCCTCGGCCGCCTCCACCAGCTCCGTGATCGGCGCCTCGTCCCCGTCGAGGGAGTAGATGCCCTCGAAGAGCACCAGGGCGTTTTTGCGCTGCTTGGTGCGCAGGCAGCGGCGCAGGGAGCGGGCGGAGTTGTGGTTGAAGAAGCGCACCTCGGGCTGCCGCATGGGCGTGCCCGCAGCCAGGAAGGTGCCGTCGAGGATGCAGGCGTGGCTGAGGTTGTCGAGGATCAGGGTGGTGTCCTTGTCGGCCAAGCTCATGATGGTGCCGACCATGGCTTGGTAGCCGGTCGTGAAGAGCACGCAGGCCTCGAAGCCGAACCACTCCGCGAGACGCTCTTCGAGCTCGACGTGGGCCGTGGTCGTCGCCTGCACGCGGCTGCTGCTCAGACCGCAGCTGAAGAGATCCACGGCCGCCTTGCTCGCCTCCTTCACCTTCGGATGCGTGGTCAGACCGAGGTAGTCGTTGGAGCTGAAGTTGACCACCGGCCGACCGCCGATGGAGCTGTGCAGACCGCCACTCTCAAAGGGCTTGAAGTAGGGGTAGACCTGCTTCTCCCGGGCCTCACGAACGCGCGCAAGCTCGGCGTAGGCCTTTTCGTCGATCCAACTCATGAGTCCTCGTCGCCCGGTCAGCCGGGATCAATCTCGCCGCCGCAGCACGACGGCGCTGACGTTGCCATAGAAGCCCGCGGTCAACACGAGCGCGTGTCTGATCCGCTTCGGAGCCTCGCCTCGGAAGAGAGGCGCGACGGGGGCTCCGTCGAAGAATGCCATCAGGGCCACGAGGTTCATGGCGCCGCTCGCGCCGAAGGTCTCGCCCACGACACGCTTGGGAGCGACGCAGGCCGTGGACGCTCCGAACACGGACGCGAGGGCTGTCTCCTCCGCGTCGTCGAAGACGCCGAAGCCGGAGCGGGAAGCGCACACGAGATCGACCTCGTCGGCGTCGACATCTGCGTCCTCGAGGGCCAGACGGATCGCGTCCTCCACGGCTCTCGCGGAGGCGTGCACGAGCAGCGCCTCGGACGCGGGGGCGTCGAAGGAGGTGCCGAAACCGACCAGCTCCGCGTGCACGCGAGCGCCACGGGCGAGGGCTCCCTCGAGGGTCTCCACCACCACATAGGCGGCGCCCTCACCGAGGTGTAGGCCCGGAGCCTCGGCGTCTTCGGCGACCACACCGAGCTTGCGCATGGCGAGGTAGAGGGGCTCCGTCAGCACCTCGCCTCCGCCCACCAAGAAGGCGTCGGCGCGCCCACGGCAGAGGTGCAGGTCCGCAGTCAACACAGCGTCGAGGGCGCCGCAATTGCCGTCTACGATCGTCGTGTTCGGCGCTCGCAGGTCTTCCCAGATGCTGACGTAGCCTGCGGCGGCGTTGATCACCGTGTTGGGAAAACGCGTGGGGTTGATGTAGCGGGGATCTTCCAGCTCGGCGACCCGGTTCAGCTCCGTGATGGCGTCGAGGGAGCCGTAGGCCGTGGCCGAGCAGATGCCCACGCGATCGGGAGCGAGGGCGACGAACTCTCGATCCCGCTTGATCCCCGCGTGGGCCAGCGCCTGCCCGGCGGCGACGATCAAAAACTTCGTCAGGCGATCGAAGGTGCGATGTCCCTTGGGGCCGAGCCATTTCTTGGGATCCCAATCCCAGACCTCGGCCAAACGCGCCCCGGGCGCCACCTCGGCCAAGACCTCCGTCGGACCTCGGAAGGCCGCCTCTCGAGCGGAGTCTGGATGGGAGAGCGCCTCGGTGAAGGCCGTGTGTCCCACGCCGAGAGGGGAGACGACGCCCCAGCCGGTGATGGCGCGTGCTCTCATGCCTCGACCGCCGAAGCGCATACCGGACCGGAGACGTCCTCGAGGATGCCCGGCTTGGCGAACACCACGGCCGCGTCGTAGCCGCCAAAGGCGAGGGCGTTGTTGAGCACCACGTCGCAGCGCATGGCACGGGGTCCACCGACGACCAGGTCCACGTCGCAGCCGGGGTCGGGGTTCTCGTGATGGGTCGTGGGAGGCGCGGAGTCGTTCAGAATCGAGAGCACGCAGCTGACGGCCTCGATGGCGCTCGCCGCGCCCATGCAGTGACCGAGCATGCTCTTGATGCTGGTCACGGCGGGCCTTTTCGCCTGAAAGAGCTGACCGAGGACCATGGCCTCGACGGCGTCGTTGGCTTGGGTCGCCGTGCCGTGGGCGTTCACGAGGTCGACCTGCTCGGGCCGCAGCCGACTCGTCTCGATGGCCCGGCGCATGGCCTGCAAGCTGCCCACGCCCTCGGGGTGAGGCCGTGTGATGTGATGGGCGTCGCAGGCCAAGCCGCCCACCTCCGCGAGCAGGTTCGCGTCGCGCGCCAGCGCGTGGGCCTCGCTCTCGAGCACGAAGATGCCCGCGCCTTCGCCAACCAAGAGCCCCCTGCGAGCCACGTCGAAGGGGCGCACGAAGTCGGGGCTCATGGCGCCGAGGCGCGCGAAGCCCGCGAACTGCAACTTCTCGAGCACCTCGCTCGCGCCCGTGATCACCACGTCGGCGCGTCCCGCGCGGATCAACTCGGCCGCGAAGCCGATGGCGTAGTTGCCCGCGGCGCAGGCGGAGGGCAGCGTCTGCACCAGGCCGCGAGCGCCGATGGCTCGGGCCAGGTGAATGGGCAAGAGCGTGGTGCCATAGCGAGGCAGACGCGCGGGGTGGATCACGTGATCGCCCTCGTGTATCCACGCGGCCTCCAGCTCGCCGAGCACGTTGGCCTCACCCATGGTGGTGCCGATCACGACGCTGGTCCGCGGACCGGCGATCTCGCCAGGCCCGATCCGCGCGTGGCTCAAGGCTTGACGCATCCCGGAGAGCGCCATCTGAGCGCAGCGACCCGTGCGCCTGACCTCTGCCGCCGTGAGGTGATCACGCGGCACGAAGTCCTTCACCTCGCAGGCGATGTGTCGATCGAAGACCTCGTGATCAAAGCGCGTGATCTCCGCCGCGCCATCCTCCCCCGCGGCGAGCGCGGCGTCGAAGGCGTCGACCCCAACGGCGACCGGACTCACCACCCCCATTCCTGTGACAAAGACGCGCGTCATAGCCGCGGGTCTATAGCGCGCTGAGGTCGACGCACGCAAGCCATGGCCCTGGCCGAACGGCCTGTTTTCTCGGGCAGTTGGCGACTTGACACGGGGTCATGGGCCCACCTAATTGCCTCGTCGACCTCGCCTGGAATCGCGCCCAAGGAAGACCCCTTTTCACAACCCGCGCTCGTGGAAGCGCTCTAGGCGAGACGCATGTATCAAGCGGGGGAGTTTCCCCGCAGGCTCCAGGAAGGTGATGTGATGGCCGACGATCTGAAGAAGAAGCTCCGGGAGATCATCTGCGAGGTGGCCGAGCTGGACGAGGTGCCCGACGAGCAGCCCTTCGAGGAGCTGGGCATCGACTCGATGATGGCGATCGAGATCGTCGCGGACGTGGAGCGCACCTACAAGCTCAACATCCCCGAGGACGAGCTGTCCGAGCTCACCAACCTTCAGCGCGTCTACGACAAGGTGCGCGAGAAGCTCGGTCAGGCCGCCTAGTTGCCCGACTCTGGCGAGTCCTCCGCCGAAGCACTGGAGGCTTCGCGCAGCCACGTCTATCAGGTCCGCGCGGGCTATGGAGACACGGACCAGGGCGGCGTCGTGCATCACGCCGTCTACCTGCGCTGGCTCGAGCAGGCGCGGGTGGAGTGGTTGCGTGCGCGAGGTCTCGACTTCGGAGAGCTCGAGCGCAGGCATCGCGTGACGCTGGTGGTCGCCAACGCCGAGCTCAGCTATCGGCGACCCGCGCGCTTCGACGACGTGCTGCAGATTCGCGCCACGCTGATGCGCAAGCTCGGCGCCACCCTCGTGTTCGAGTACGCCATCCACTGCCGAGGCGAGCTCTTGGCGACGGCCAAGACGCGCCTCGCGTGCGTGCAGCTCGACAGCCTGCGTCCCGTGCGCATGCCCTTCGCCGACGCCTTGGGCTAGGGGCCTATCCGTAGATCCGAAGCGTCCGGGCCGGACAGGCCTCGGGCCCTACAACTGCGCTGACGCGTTGGGGCTGACGAGCCGCTCAGAGCGGATCGGGCAGCACGCGGGCGTCGCGCAGGTAGTCGAGCTCGGGGAAGTCACGCAGCAGGTAGGGGTTGCCCTCGCTGGTGATGCGGCCCTGGCTCGGCCCACGGCCTGAGGGAGCGCCTTCGCCATAGCCCGCGTAGAGGGCGTCCACCGGCCGCATGTCGCGCACGCGACCGAAGGGCGCGAAGCCCATGCCGTCGAGGCGTGAGTTGTCGGTGAAGTTGATGAAAAACTGGTTCACCCGGCTGTCCGGCCCCGAGGTGGCGAAGCTGACCATGCCCCGCGTGTTGTGCTGCGTCACGCGATCGTCGGGGATGCGCCGGTTCTGCCAGACGCGATTGACCGCGGGGTCTCCGTGGATCCCGAGCTGAGCCATGAAGCCTTGAACGACGCGGAAGAACGCCACCTGCCGGAAGTAGCCCAAGCGCACCAGGGTGTAGAAGCGATCCGCGCCGCGTGGCGCCCAGGCGCGGGTGACGTCGATCACGATCGGGCCCTTGGTGGTGTCGAGCTCCACCGCGAAGCGATCGGGTGCGCGCAGATCCTGCTGTGGCGGGTGCATGAAGTCGACGCCCGCGGGTAGAGCGGCCACGACGGGCGCGGGCGCGTTGGCGGCGGGCGCGTTGGCGACGGGCGCGTTGGCGGCAGCTGGCAGGGTGGGTCCAGAGCCACGACCGCCCTGATCGGCGGCCGGCGCGCTCCCTCGGCCCGCCCC
>JAADHO010000075.1 GCA_013151775.1 Deltaproteobacteria bacterium
GCGTCCGCCGGCACGCAGCTACCCCCGCCGCACACATCGCCACCGGTGCAGCGCGATTCGCAGCTCCCGCAGTGGGCCGGATCCGCGGATAGATCCACGCATTGATCCGCGCAGCGCGTGAAGCCCGACGCACAGCTCGAGCCCGTCAGTGGGCTGCCGCAACCGGCCAACATCAGACCGCCGAGGGCCACGGCCCAGAGCGCTGCGCGGCGCCACCAAGCAGGCCGCTGAGGTGAGGGGGTTCGGGCGCTCACGGCGTCACCGCCGACTCTGGCGCAGACTCGGTCGGCGTCTCCGACTCCCCACCCGGCGCAGACTCCGCAGACGACCCGCCGTCGGCCGGATCCGCGTTCGCAGCCGGCGCCGCCTCCGAGTCCGACTCGTCTGGCGTCTGCGCCGCCACAGCCTCCGTGGGCGACTCACCATCGGCCGGCGAGGCCTCGGGGCCCGCGGCCGGCTCATCTGACGTCAGCTCGGCGCTCGCCTGCCCCGGCGCCGGGTGGCGCTCGAGCACGACGAACTCCACGCGTCGGTTTCGCTGATGGGCGAGCTCCGTCCGGTGGAGGTCGCGCGGATGTGTCGAGCCATAGCCCACGGAGCTGATGATGTCCCGATCGACGCCAAGGCGCACGAGGGCGCGCATCACGTTGCGTGCGCGGCGCTCGCTGAGCCGCTGGTTGTAGGTCTCGACCCCGCGGATGTCGGCGTGTCCCTCGACCCGCAGACGCGACCACTCGGGATGCTGAGCGATCAGGTTCACGATGGCGAGCAGCATGGGCGACGCCTCGTGCTTCACGCGCGCCCGCTCGAAGTCGAAGAGCACGCGCTCCTCGAGGATGATGCGATCGTCGACCATCTCGATCAGCCCCTCGTCGGGGCAGCCGTCGTCGTCGTCCACGCCGTTGATCACCTCGGCCTCGTCGGGACACTCGTCGTCCGGATCGAGGAAGCTGTCCTGATCGTTGTCCGGATCCGGGCAGCCGTCTTCGTCCTCGAAGCCGTCCACGTCCTCGGCCTCGTCCGGGCACTCGTCGTCCGGGTCGAGGATGCCATCCTGATCGTTGTCCGGGTCGGGGCAGCCGTCCACGTCCTCGAAGCCGTCGTAGTCCTCGGGCTCGTCTGGGCAGGCGTCGTCCGGATCGAGGATGCGATCGAAGTCGCGATCGCCAGGTGTGGGCGGAGGCGGCGGCGCGGCCTCGGGGCGCGCGTCGAAGAGCGTAACGCGCAAGCCCACCAGCAGCAGGCGCGCGTCGCGATCGTCGAGTCCGCCCGAGTTGGGCTCGATGACCTGCACGTAGCGCACGCTGGGGCCGATGTCGTAGTCGCCCCAAGCAAAGCCGTAGCCGGCCCCGATCTCGAAGCTGCTGCGCAGGCTCGAGCCCGTGAAGCCACCGCCGCCGGCGAGGTCGAGCCACAGGCCCGTGCCCCTGCGTGGATCTCCGCCGCTCGCCAGGGGCCGGAGCCGCACCACGCCGGAGAGCGTCGCCAGAGTGCCCATGCCCGGATCGGCTCGGCCCGTCTGCATGGGCGCCGGTCCATCGAAGAGGAAGAGCCCGCGCACGCGCGCCCCGACCGACACCCATGGCACGAGCGAGCGCTCCAGGCTGGCGGCGGCGCCGAGCCCAGGCCCGAAGAGATCGCTCTGGGGTTGGCCCATGGGCACCGCCAGGTTGGCGTCCAGATGCAAGAGCCAGGGCTCCTCGGCTCGAGTCACGCCGACGGGCATGGACCAAGCGAGCGCCACGAGCAGCGCAAGCGCGGCCGTCTGAAGGGGTCGCCTCACCCCCGGGCGGAACGGCCGTCTGCGCATGAACTTGAAGAAAAGCGACATTTGGAAGACCCCCTCGAGACCCATCCCTCAGCAGGCCGCAGGATAGCAGAATCGCGCCGGGGAGCCCTCACAAGTCCAGATCGTCCGCGTCTACGCGGGGCGCGAGCTCCATGATCATCTCGTAGCGGCCCTGGGGGTCCTTGCCCATCAGCTCGTGGAGCAGGCGATCCGTCTCGAGCTCACCGTCCACGCGCACCCGCAGAACGCGCCGGCGAGTGCGATCGAGGGTGGTGCCCTTCAGCTCCTCCGCGGTCATCTCGCCCAGGCCCTTGAAGCGGCTGATCTGCGGCTTCACGTTGCCCGGCAGAGACGCCAAGACCTTGTCGCGCTCGGCGTCGTCGAGGGCCCAATAGGTCTGCTTGGCCGCGTCGATGCGATAGAGGGGCGGCTGCGCCAGGAAGATGTGACCGCCGCGGATCAAGGCGGGCAGATGGCGATAGAAGAAGGTCAAGAGCAGGGTGGCGATGTGATGCCCGTCGCTGTCGGCGTCCATCAAGAGGAAGAGCCGACCGTAGCGCAGCTTCTCGATGTCGAAGCTCTTGCCGATGCCGCAGCCCAGCGCCTGCACGATGTTGCTCAGCTCCTTGTTGGCCATCACCTGCGCCAGGCTCGCGCGCTCGGCGTTCAGCACCTTGCCGCGCAGCGGGAGGATGGCCTGCGTGCGCCGGTCGCGGCCCTGCTTGGCGTTGCCACCGGCGCTGTCGCCCTCGACCAGAAAGAGCTCGCACTCCTCGGGATCGGTGCTGGAGCAGTCCGCGAGCTTGCCGGGCAGATTCAGCCGCCGGCTGATGGCGCTCTTGCGCATCACCTGCTGACCCGCGGCGCGGCTCGCCTCCCGCGCACGCGCAGACAGGATCGCCCGCGAGACGATCGCCTCCGCCGTGCTCTTGTGATCGTGCAGCCACTGCTCGAGGGCGGTGCGGATCGCGCTCTCGATGGGCGCCGTGATCTCCGGGTTGTTCAGCCTGTCCTTGGTCTGCCCCTGAAACTGAGGCTCGCGCACGTAGACGCTGAGGATGGCCACGACGCCTTCGCGGATGTCGTCGGCCGTGAGCTTCACGCCCTTGGGCGCGAGCTTGTGGGCCGTGACGTAGGCGCGGATGGCCTTCGCGAGCGCCTGCTTGAGCGCGCTCTCGTGGGTGCCGCCCGAGCCCGTGGGGATCCCGTTGGCGTAGCTCTTGATCTGCTCGTCCGGGGACTCGGTCCAACGCAAGGCGAGCTCGAGACGCGGATCGTCGGCGCGATCGAGGACGAAGGCCTGGTCGTGAATCGAGGGCTTGCCGCGCTTGTCGATCAGCGCCTCGAGGAACTCGGCGACTCCATCCGGATGCTCGAACTCCTCGCGCTCGCCGCCGAATTTCCAGACGATCTTCAGGCCCTTGTGCAGGTAGCTCTTGGCCTCGAGGCGCTCGCGCACGCGCGCCGGATCGAAGGCCAGCGTCTTGCCGAAGATCTGCGTGTCGGGCCGAAAGTGGATGCGCGTGCCGCGCTTGCTCGTGCGCCCGCCCTTCGCGAGCTTGCTGGTCGCCACGCCGCGGCTGAAGCTCTGGGTGTGCTCGCGGCTGTCCCGATACACCGTGGCCACGAGCTCGCTCGAGAGGGCGTTGACGACGCTCGCTCCGACGCCGTGCAGCCCGCCCGAGACCTGATAGCTCTCGCCCTCGAATTTTCCGCCCGCGTGCAGCGTCGTGAGGATCAACTCCAGGGCCGGCTTCTTGTGCTTCTTGTGCTTGTCGATGGGGATGCCGCGGCCGTTGTCCTCGACCGTCGCGCCGCGCTTGTCGGCGTCGAGCTCCACCGTGATGCGAGAGGCGTGACCGTTGATGGCCTCGTCCACGGAGTTGTCGACGATCTCCCACAAGAGGTGGTGATAGCCGCGCACGTCCGTGCCGCCGATGTACATGGCGGGTCGCTTGCGCACCGGCTCGAGCCCTTCGAGCACCTCGATGGCGTCGGCGTTGTATTCGGTCATCGGCCGCCCTCCCCTTCGTCTTCGGGTGCAGGGAAGCCGGGGAGCGTCGGCTCTTGCAACACGACGCCGCCCACGCGGCCGCGCTTGAAGAGCAAGAAGCCCTTTCCTGCTCGCGACACGACCTCGTACTTTCGCGTGCTCACGCGGTACTCGCTACCCCCCTCGCGCTGCACGACCAGCGCGTCGTCCGTGCCGTAGAGGGCCTTGGCGCCCACCACCTCGTCGTCCTTGCCGAGCTTGATCACCATCACGCCTTGGCCCGCGCCCGAGAGCAGCGACACCTCGTCCGCCGAGCAGATCAGCGCCCTGCCCGCGCGCGTGGCCACGGCGACGTGCTCGTCGGGCTCGATCCAGGCGACGTGCAGCACCTCGTCTCCCTTCTTCAGGCGCGCGTACTTGCGTCCGCTCTTGGTCGAAGGCTCGCGATGTGTGCGCAGGCTGAAGCGCAGGCCCATGCCCTTCTTGGTCACGGCCAGAGCCCACGGCTCCTCGGGCACCTCCGCGCCCTCGGTCGGCTCGGGCACCTCGAGGAAGCGCGGGTCGAAGCCGAGCATCGCCACCATGCGCTCGCCATCCTTCATCTTGAAGAGGCTCTGCGCCGGCTGCCCGTAGCCCGTGGTCTGCTGCACGTCGACCACGCGACAGACGTAGCAGGAGCCGAGGTTGCTGAAGAACGCCACCACGCTGCGGGTCGAGCCCGCCACGACCTCGAGCACGCTGTCGCCCTCACGCACACGGGTGGTGCTGACGTCGCGCACGCGCTGTTGACGCTTCACCCAGCCCTGCTGCGTGAGCACGACCATGGCGTCCTCGAGCGTGATGAAGTCTTCCGCGTCGAACTCGGGTTCCACCACCGACGCGCGCACCTTGGTGCGGCGCATGTCGACATTCTGATCCTTCAGCTCCACCAGCTCGCCGCGCACCAGCTGCCAGCGCGCCTTGGGACTCGAGAGCAGCTTCTCGATGCGCTTCGCCTGCGTGCGCTTGTCCTCGAGCTCTTCGCGGATCAGCAGGATCTGCAGCTTGGCCAGCCGATACAGGCGCAGTTCGAGGATCGCTTGTACCTGCTCGTCGCTGAGCGAGAAGCGCTTGACCAGCTTCCCGTGGGCGTCCTCGCGCCCGTCCGAGCGACGGATGATGCGGATGGTCTCGTCGAGGGCGTCGAAGACGGTGGCGAAGCCCTCGAGCACGTGGATGCGCTCGCGCAGCTTGCTCAGGTCGAACTCGAGGCGCTTGGTGACGACCTCGAAGCGGAAGTCGAGGAAGTAGCGCAGCATACGCCGCAGATCCGTGCGCTGCGGCGCGGCCACGTCGGGCTGCGAGGTGGGCACGAGGCAGGTGAGGTTGACCTGCACGTTGGTGGCCAGCGGCGTGTGCTTGTGCAGGTAGGCCATCACCAGATCCGGGTCGGCGCCTTTCTTCAGCTCGAGCACGATGCGGCAGTTCTCATCGCTCTCGTCGCGCACGTCGAGCAGCGGCGGCAGCTTCTTCTGGATGATCACGTCGGCGACCTTGGCGACGACGTTGCGGCGCTCGATGGCGTAGGGGATCGCCGTGACGATGATCGACGGGCCGCCGCGCCCGCGCGCCGCCTCGAGCTTCCACTCGCAGCGCAGCTTGAAGGAGCCCTGCCCCGCCTCGTAGACGGCGGCGAGCTCGGCCTTGCTCGCGACCAAGAGGCCGCCGGTGGGAAAGTCGGGTCCCTTGATGTGGCCGAGCAGCTGCTTGAGCGTGAGCTCGGGATCGTCGATCAGCGCGACGCAGGCGGAGACGACCTCACCGAGGTTGTGGGGCGGGATCGAGGTGGCCATGCCCACGGCGATGCCCTGGCTGCCGTTGACCAAGAGGTTCGGGAAACGCGCGGGCAGCACCACGGGCTCGAAGCGGGTGCCATCGTAGTTGGGACGAAAGGCGACCGTCTGCTGCCCAAGCTCGCGCAGGAGCTCCTCCGACAGCGCCCTGAGGCGCGCCTCCGTGTAGCGCATGGCCGCGGGGGAATCTCCGTCGGGCGAGCCGAAGTTGCCGCGCCCGTCGACCAAGGGCGCACGCAGCGTGAAGTCTTGCGCCATGCGCGCGAGGGCGTCGTAGATGGCCGTGTCCCCATGGGGATGGAACTTGCCCATCACGTCGCCCACGATACGCGCGCACTTCACGGGCCTCACGTCGTGACGCAGGCGCAGCTCGTTCCACATGCCGTAGAGGATGCGCCGCTGCACGGGCTTGAGGCCGTCGCGCACATCGGGCAGCGCGCGCGCCGTGATGACGCTGAGGGCGTAGTTCAGGTAGCGCCGCTGCGCCTCCTCCGCGAGCGAGGCGTCGGAGATGTCCTCCATGCGCAAGCTCGTCTGCTTCTTGCCGCCCTTTTTCTTCTTGGCCAAGCCGCTCTCATCTCCCGTGCCTCCCGTCTACGCCGGGTGCTGCACTCTCGTTCAGGTGATCCGAGGCCGGAGGCTTATCAAAGACGCCGGATCGAGGGCAAGGGATTGATGCGATGGACGCTCGAGAGCAGCGGTGCCAAGGCGGACCCCGAGCTCGCTGTCCTGTCAGCCCACGGGCGAGGACGAGGACGCGGTCACCCTTGCTGGTCTACGCCAAACCGCCCGGCCTCAGTTGTCGGGCGTGTGAGGGCCGGTCAGACCTGCGGCGATCTGCTCCAACTCGCCCATGCCCTCCGGGTCCAGCTCCGCCATCTTCCTGAGGACGTCGTCCATCGTGTCCGCTCCGCCGCGAAGAACTTCACGCTCATCCGCGGTTGGCCCACCTACGTTCGCGAACCCAACCGACAGAGCCAGAGCATCTTCCATGGTATCGAGGACCTCGGCGCGATGCGCACCCGCGGACCGCCATTCTCGGAACCAATCATGGATCGCGAAGTCAACTTCTCTTGGAAGCGCGAGAGCATGGAGCCCGTCGTCGCTGACTTCGACCGACGCTAGCGGGAAGAGCCTCTTCAGCCGGAGCGTCGCCTGCCGCGCAAACTCGGCTTGTTGCTTTCTTCTTCCAAACGGCCACATGGCGTGAAAGCTACACGGTCACTCTTCTTCCGCAACCAGAAGCCAGCCGCCCGGCGAAGGAGTCTGGATGCCGCACGGATCATGCGGCACGTCGGATGCTGGTGGTGTAGCGCCGTTGAACTAGAAGCGTAGCTGCTCGAGCCAGGCGGTCATTGAGGAGCTGAACGCGCGCGGCGAGCATGAACGCTCTCATCGAGTCGCGCGCGTCCGGCAACACCAACGGTCGCGTCGTACGAAGAACGCGCCTCGGCGGACTGCTCAGCTTCTACGAAGGACGCGCCGCGTAGCCGAGTACGGCCCGAGCCCGCGAACGTGGTCGCCGCTCGCCCCGAGCGCACCGCTCTGCGCCGAGGCTTCGTAGCCTTCGAGAATCAAGGCTGTCTCGCTGAGTTCCGGCTGCCATAGGACCTCTTCTTCACATTCCGTAACCAAGTTTGGCCGCGACCGCCCCGTGATCTACCTCAAATACCCCGGATGAATATTGGGACACCACGCCCTCCACCGACGCCAACCTCCGCTCATCATTCAACTTCTGCTTCGAACCACTCGTGGAACAGTCCGGCGACACCACGTCTTGGCGAAGACACTTCAAAACACCAGCGCCCGAAGCAAACCTAACCATCACATAGACATCGGTACTCGAACAGAATTGTACTACCTCCACAACCTGGCTGAGTGGGGTACTCCAGCGATAGTGACCCCGGCCAACACCACACGAACCTCGACCTAGACGTATTTCATACGCTGATCGAACATCTACCGCATCGCCGTACCTACGGGTATAGCGTTGCACTAGAGAATCAAACACATGGTCAAACGCGGGCTCACGCGAGGGAACATAAACTTGAGCATAGCACAACAGGTCGTCGCAGAACGCGACCTCCACGCCCTCAACCAACGGCCCAAATGCCACACCTCTACTGCGGCACGACCACGCTTCCATCAAACCGATGGTTACGGGACTCCAATCGCATGGAACAGATTCGAGCACCCGCCTCTTATTCATGTTAACCACGCGCTCGACCGCGTCGATGCTTGACAATATTAGCTCGCGCCTATGCGAGCGATGAGATTGCTCATCTGCTGGATTCTCAACGCGATTGCTTGCGGCGACGTTGCGGTGCATTGGTTCTACACATGAAATGGAACATGCAAACGTCATGCATATGACTATGCAGAGGGTTCTCAACGAGCAATGCCTTCCCTCGGCAGAAACTCCAAGTCTGGTTCAGGGGACCAGTTCCCAGGCACAGCGTTATCATGACGCGGAGCACCTCGTGCTGAGTCCAGAGCATCTGCACCACGATCAGCCGTGCTATGCACGTCTGGACCGATCAGCCCGTCTGGATCCTGATACCCTGGCCCTCCATGTGATTGAGCAAGATGAAGACACTGCGCTCCTCCTCCGTTGATATTGCAGGCTGCATGGGCGGACAACTCATGCACGGTAGTAGACGGAACCATCCGCGATGGGCTAACTAGCACATGCTGTGTTCCATCGGAATCGTGATATGTAACACCGCGCGCGCAGACTCCACCGATTCGTGAACTACACCCTCGTGCGAAGTTGGTTTCATAGTTGTAGGAACCGGGAACGCCAACCGTGTGCGTGCGGCCCCGATCACGGACAAGAGTTCTAACACTTCTTAATATCCATGACTCGCCACCGTTGCTGGGAATGGATATTTCAACAACTGCTTGCCCGTTCTCATCGCGGTGCCAGAACAGGTTTTGCTGTTCTGATATTGACTTCTGTTGGAGCAAACGGACAACACGCATCCTGTCCTCCGCAGGACGAGATGTGTCGGATTGCACGCTGGAAATGCGCGCATTGTAATAGTTTGAGATACTTCCTCGCATTTCCGCGATTCTAGCGTCGGCCTGCTCATCCGTAACTCCTGATGTTCTAATCGTGGGTGAATCAGCAGTTGCCGGTAGATTAGGCGTGCTGGGTAGCGGCATACGACGGCCTCGGCCGGTGTCGTATATTGCGATTGCAAGAACGAGTCCCTCCGGATCCCGCGCCTGCAGCAAGTTCCCGGCCACATAGTGATACGAGTTTATCGCCTCTCCCCCACCCAGCCCATGAATTGCCGCTGGATCCGGACTCGCCCACCGGGCGATCCTCGGGATCAAATACCGCTCCCCGAAGTACACGAGGCCGACCTCTTCGTCGCCCTCCTTGCTGGTGAAGCCCATGGGCTCCGGCTGCAGCTCCGCGTCAGTGGTCGTCAGATACGTCTCGCGTGCGCCCCCGGGGTAATAGGTCGAGCACTCGGTGAGCTCACCCGTGACGAGGTCGATGACGGCGGTGGTGGTGCCGAGCAGGTCGCTCGTGTTGAAGGTGATGCGGTGGTCGCGGTCGAGTCCGAGGGCGGGGTCTCCTGGCTTCCAGACGACTCGTGCGCCACCGACGAGGTACTGGCTCTCGCTGAGGGCTCCGCCGGGCGCGACGTAGGTGCCGGCGGCGAAGCCTGCGCCGTGGGTGAGACCGCGGCGCTCGTAGTCGCCGGGGAAGACGTAAAGAGCGATGCGCTCGCTGGCGGGCCCGGTGGCGGCGGCGCCGGTTTGGACCTC
>JAADHO010000252.1 GCA_013151775.1 Deltaproteobacteria bacterium
GCTCGCGCCGATCAGAGTCGCCACAGACGAGGCGGCCGCCAGGGCGCAGGCGTGACCCAGGGCGGGTGGCAGGCGCTCCTGCGCGTCCACCGCCGCGACCAGGCGAGGCCAAGCCAGCTCCGGCACGACGATCAGCTTGGCCGTGAGGGCGAGGATCATCGCGGTCGAGGCGCGCACTGCGCCGAACCCGCTGCGCGATGGCGGCCGGTCATCTACTCGGTGAGACCCTGCAGCGACGAGAGGTCGGGCAGCTCGTCCAGGTTGGGCACGAGCACGATCTCGATGCGGCGGTTTTGTGCGCGTCCCTCGGCCGTATCGTTGGTGGCGACCGGCTGGGTGTCGGCGTAGCCCGCTGCCGAGAGCCGGCTGGCGGGGATGCCTTGGTCGACCAGGTAGCGCGTCACCGTCACCGCGCGCGCGGAGGAGAGCACCCAGTTATTGCGGAAGCGTCGCGTGCGAATGGGGACGTTGTCCGTGTGACCCGCGATCTGGAATTCGCGGCCCTCGATCTGTCCGAGGATACCTGCGACCTCACTCAGCGTGGCCTGGCCGGCTTCCTTCAGCTCCGCCCTGCCCGAGTCGAAGAGCACGCCCTCGGGCAGCTCGACCACCATGCGGTTTCGCACCACGCGCACGCGCAGGCGGCCGCTCTCGATCATGGAGCGGAAGCGCTCGATCAGGTTCTGAAAGGTGCTGAGTCGAGCCTGGGCCTGGCGCTCGCGTTCCCGCAACTCTTCGAGGGCCCGCTGCGTATCCGTCAGCGAGGATTGGAGATTGGTGCGCTCGCCTTCGAGCTGTTCGACGTTCTCGCCGAGGGCGCGCAGGCGGTTGGCCATCTCCTCGTTCTGCGACTGCAAGGCGTTGAAGCGACCCTCGAGCTGTTCACGAGCGGCCTGCGCATCGTGCAGCTGAGACTCGAGGTCTTGGCCGTGGGCGAGGGCGGCGTCGTACTCCTCCTGCGACGGACCGCAGGCGAGGGCAGTGGAGCTCAGGAGCAGCAGGGCTGCCAACAGGGAACCCGTTCGATGCGTTGAGACTGGCTGGGACATTTCGGACCTCCTCGGGCGCTCGGCCCTGGGACCGCTCGAAGCTAGGCGCCGCTCCCGAGGGTGTCAATGGTCCCGCGATCGCTCGATCGTATTTCCTCAAGAGTTTCGCGAGTTTGGTCAAATCACTGGTTTTTGCTGTAATTTCATGCTGTTGCGATACTTTATGCGCAGTGTTTGCTCAAATATCGCAAAGTTAGGTATAAATTATATGCTGATCCGCTTGACACGTGGCGTGACGTGACAATACGGTACCAGCATTCCGAGACCCCATAGGAGGAGGTCCATCATGGCTACTAAAAAGACTCCCGCGAAGAAGAAGCCGGCCAAGAAGAAGGCTGCCACGAAGGTGACCCGCAAGCCGGCCAAGAAGAAGGTCGTCAAGAAGGCTGCCAAGAAGGTGACCAAGAAGGTGACCCGCAAGCCGGCCAAGAAGAAGGCCGCCAAGAAGGTGACCCGCAAGCCGGCCAAGAAGAAGGCCGCGAAGAAGGTGACCAAGAAGGCCCCGCGCAAGGCCGCCAAGAAGGCGCCGAAGCGCAAGGCCGCCAAGAAGAAGTAGCTCCACGGGCCCCCCCCGCGTGGGCGTCGCCTCGAGCGTCGTTCGAGCGGTGGTCGTGCCTATTCTTCGAGCGGGGCGCTCGGCCCTTTGGTAGAGCGTCACGGATCGCGGCACCCGAGGTCGGGATGCGTCTTCGGACAGCAGGCCAGGCCTCGAGAATGACCTCTCGTGTCGACGGTTCCTCCTCCTCGGGGGGGTCCGGCATGACGCCTCGGCGCAGCTTGTGTCGGGGCGTCATGTGTTTGGGGAGCCGTCTCCTCAGGCGTCGCTCCGGCTCTTCAGCAGTCGCCTCAGGCGCTCGGCGTCGACTCGAAGTCGCACGACCTTCTCTCGCTCGACGCGCACCGCGCCCGCGGGAAAGCCCCGCGGTTTTCTCACGTGCCGCCGGGCCACGTACTGCACATCGACCAAGGCTTGGCCTCGGGCGCGGCTGTGGTGAGCGGCCAAGCTCGCGGCGTCGATCAGCAGCTCGCTCGGGCACGCTTCTCCTCGCTCACAGGGGACGATCACGTGGGCGCCTTCGACGTCGCGGGCGTGCAGCCACAGATCCCAGGGCCTGGCGTGGTGCAGGGTGAGCGCGTCGTTGTCGCGTGCGCCGCGGCCCACCAATATGCTGCGCCCGCCGCTGGCCAGGTAGCGCCGGTAGGGCAGGCGTGCGGGCTCCTCGCCTCGAGCCTCGGCTGGGCGCTGGGCGGGTAGCCCGAGGTGACGTATCAGCTGCCCGATCGCCTGCTCGTCCCCAGCGCCGCGCAGCTCGAGCAGGCCGGCTTCGAGTCGGGTCCGTTCGATGCGCGCCTCGCGCAGGCGTGTCTCGGCGATGCTGCGGCCGCGGCCCAACCTGCGCGCACGATGAAAGAGTCGCTCGGCCTGTTCCTTCGGCAGCAGCCGGGCGTCCAACTTCAGGCTGCGCTCGCGCGGGGGGTCCAGCGTCCAGTCCATGGCCGTCACCTGCTCGTCCCCACGGCTGAGGCGGTGAAGGTTCGCCAGGATGAGCTGCGCGTCTGCCCGCAGGGCGGGAGCTTTGTCGATCCGCTCGAGATCGCGCCCGATGGCCTGTTCGCGTCGTCGCAGCTTCTTCACGGCGCGCCCTAGAGCTCTCTCGGCGCTGCGCCTCTGGCGCTCCAGAGCGTCTCCTTCGATGGCGTCGAGCATGGCGCGCCCTTGGGTGAGCATCGCTGGCTCCAAGAGGGCGACGGCCGGGCAGAGCTCCGGGCCGACGTCCGCGGGCTCATGCTCGAGGGGGCGCAGATTCCTGGAGTCTGGCGCGCCCGATCGGGCTTCGAGGAAGGTCGACTCGGGGCCGCGCTCGAAGCCCAGGCTGAGACCGCCTTCGATCCGCCGTAAGGAGCGCAGCCGCGCGCCCACCAGTCGCTTGCGAAGCTGTCGCACATGCCCGTCGGCGGGGGCGCCACGCGGTCGCTCGTCCACGACCCCGAGGTCCACACGCTCCGGGCCCATGTGGACCAGCAGCACTAGCCGCCGTCCCGCGCCGTAGAGTGAGAGCGCCAGCAGCTCCGGCCTCGGTCGATCCACCCGTTGGACCTTCAGCGAGATGCGGATCTGCTCGCTCGTCACGTCTCGTCCAGGATCTCCTCGGCGTCGACCTTCGCGGGAATCAGCCCCTCGATCTCCGCTAGCTCGAGCAGCCGTCGGGCCTGCCGATGGGCTCCCTTGGCAGAGAAGCTCACCCAAGCCTCTTCGGCGCCCGTGGCGTCCATGCGGTCGAGTAGATCCAGCAGCAGACCCTCGCCCAGCCGGCTGCGCTCGCCCAGGCCGCGCACTTGGGCGTAGAGGGCGCGGGCCGGCGGCGGAGCCGCGCTCAGCGGATCCACCGAGGCCATCACCTCGAGGCGCTCCGCCATGCGATACAGGGTGGCGCCCTCCCACAAGCCCGCGGGGGCCCACACGCGCGCGGCGCCCGGAGTCTTCAGGCGACCGAAGTAGTGCGTCAGGCGGTCGCGATCCCGCTTGCCAGTGGTCAGCTCGCGGCCCGTCGTGACGATCACTGCGCTGGGCTTCAGCGCCAGGGTGGCGGCCTCGATCCAGGCGAAGGTGGCGTCCTCGTCATCGCCCAAGGCGAGCCAGCCCTTGTCGCCCGCACACACGTCGAGGGGCAGCACCAAGGAGGTGGAGAAGCCCTCGGGCAGATCGCGCGCCCAGCGCGCCAGTGTCGCCGGTCGTGGCCGAGGGGAGCGCGGCGTGAGCTCGGCGAAGCGCAGATGATTCGTGTAGCCCTTGTGGGGTGGTCGCTCGAGGCTCGTGCCGACGTGGAGTCGCATCATGCGGGGACAGTAGTACCTGGCCCGCAGAATTCGAGCCGATATTTCCTCGCCTCGGGTGCTCCCCGAGCGCTCTGCGGCTCGGACTAATCGCTTCCCCTCGGCTCGTGGTAAGCTACCCGCGTGTTGCATCCCATGACTCGTCTCGCCTTTGTCCTCTCTTTCGCTCTCGGGGCGCTGCCGGCTTGCTCCGATCCAGCGCCTACCTTTCCGGTCTCTGCGCCGGACTCGGGGCTTCAATGCTCGGCCGAGGGCACACCTCCTGCGCCCGTCGACGCCGCCGTGGTGGACGCGGGAGCGCCTGACGCCTCGGAGGCCGGCGCCGCCGACGCCTCCCAGGCTCCCGAACGCGACGCGAGCGCTCCTCTGCCGGGCTGTCCCGCGGGCCAGGTCTGTCTCGACCATCGCTGCTACGAGGGCTGCCGCACAGACTCCGACTGCGCCACCGCCGAGCAATGTGATCCCGGCGGAGCGTGTGTGCCGCGCACTCGGCCACGAGTGGACGCGGGCGCTCCCGACACCGGGCCTCCCGATCCCTGCGAGGGCGTGTCCTGTGAGGGCGCCACCCCAGTCTGCAATCCCCTGCTGGGCATCTGTCAACCCTGTGGCCTCAGCCTCGCCGCTGCGGACACCGCGTGCGATCCGCGCACCAAGGTGTGCGAGGTGGCGCGTGGCCAATGCAGCGACTTCGACAGCGCGACCCTCACGGCCACCTGCGGTCCGTGCAACACCAGCTCCGATTGCGCAGGCGGGGGTACCTGCCTCACCCGCGAGGCCCCGGCCGCCGTCGAGCGCGTCTGCGTCCCCTCCTGCGACGTGACGACGCCCTGTCCACAAGGGCTGAGCTGCGATCCCTCGGGCGTCTGCTTGCCGCCCATCGGCTCCTGCTTCGAGTATCGGGCCGCGGCGGACGGTCGAGGTTGCGACGCGACGGAGAAGTGCGCGCCCATCGGCGCCTCCTTGGATCACACAGAGTGTCGGGGCCTCGGCGTGGGTATCGTGGCCGGCGTCTGCGAGACCGCCTGCACCAGCTCCACGGACTGCGCGCCGGGCATCGACTGCTTCCAGAGCTTCTGCCACAAGCCGACGCCCTGCCTGGGCCCTGGTGGCTTCTGCCCCAGCGGCCTCGAGTGCGGAAGCGACAGCTTCTGCCACCCTCTGCCGGCCATGTGAGCGAGCGGCCTCTGCGCTGGCGGATCCCCGGCCGCGTGCAGTCATTGTAAGGCCGAATGCGCTAGCATGGCCGCGTCTTCAACTCCGACAGGAGCCTTCATGCGCTCGGTGCTCGCCCACGCTTCTTCGTTCTGTTCCCGGCTCCTCGTCGCCGCCTCACTCGTTCTGTTCCTGGGGCAAGGCGCGGCGCACGCCCAAAACCCGGCCTGGCCGAATCGCGCGGCGACCCCCGCGGATATGAACAATCCCGCCAACTGGCCGGACGATCCGAGCTACGGCTACGACATCTCGGGCACGGGCAGCACCTGCATCCCGGGTACGAGTCGCTGCTTCAGCAACTCCACGGGCGGTCAGTGGAACCTCTGGTCGTGGATTCCGCCCGAGGCACAGGCGCGCGAGGGCTTCCGCCCCGCCGAGGCAGGGATCGGCTCGGGGGCGTGGACCGACATGGCGTGGACGCTCACCACCGGGGACCGTCGCGTGCTGATCGCGGTGATCGACAGCGGCATCAAGTGGGACGAGGGCGACCTCTCGAATCAGTACTACATCAACCGCGCCGAGCTCGAGGTCCCTGGCCTCGACCCGCGCTGCCTGCCCCAGCCTCCGGCCGGATTCACGGGCGATCCCATCGACACCAACGGCGACGGATCGCTGAGCATGCGTGACTACTTCGAGGGTCACACCCCGGCGGAGGTGGCGGCGATCGAGGCCTCTCTCGACGACGCGGGAAACCAGAACGGCGTGGCCGAGCCGGGGGATCTGATCGTCCTCTGCTCCGACGGAACGGACGACGACGACAACGGCTACACCGACGACATCTCCGGCTGGGACTTCTTCATGGACGACAACGACCCCTCGGACGACGTGCGCTTCGGGCATGGCACGGGGGAGGCGCGCTGGAGCGTCGCTGAGGCCAACAACGGCGTGGGTCGCGCCGGCTTCTGTCCGGGCTGCGCCGTGATCATGGTGCGCGCGGCGGACTCCTTCGTGGCCGACGTGCAGGACTTCTCCCAGGCCGTCATCTTCGCCACCGACTCCGGCGCGCAGGTCGTGCAGGAGGCCCTCGGCAGCCTGAACCACTCGACCTACATGCGCCGGGCCATCGACTACGCCTACGCCAACGACACGCTGGTGATCGCCTCGGCCGCAGATGAGAACAGCCGTCACCACAACCTGCCCGGCACGGCGAACCACGACGTCTACATCCACGCCATCCAATACGCAGGCAGTCAACCTCAGCAGGCGGACAGCTTCCTGGCCTACAACAACTGCTCGAACTACGGTGGACAGCTGGTGCTCAGCGCCGCCGGAACGGGCTGCTCCTCCGAGGCCACGGCGGTCGGCGCCGGCATCAGCGCGTTGGTGATCTCCGCTGCCATGGCATCCGATCGCCCCGGCGGTCCCCTCGATCCGCCGCTCAGCGCCGAGGAGACGCGACAGCTCTTGCTGATGACCGCGGAGGACATCGACCTGCCCGAGAGCCGCCCCGACTCCCCCGACTTCGATCCCGAACTCTATCCGAGTCGACCGGGCTGGGATCAGCGCTTCGGCTACGGACGCATCAACGCCTACCGCTCCACCTTGGCGGCCTGGGAGGGCCGGATTCCGCCAGAGGTCGACCTGACCAACCCGGATTGGTTCCGCGTGCTCTATCCCGAGCGCACTCCGAGCGTTTCCTTGCGTGGACGCATCGCCGCCCGCCGCGCCACGAACTTCGACTACGACATCGAGTGGGCCGCGGGCATCGAACCCGACGACGCGGACTACCAGAGCATCGCCTCGGGCACCGAGGTCAGCGCCGCCATCGAGGGCGAGCTCGCCAGCTGGGATATCTCCGGCATCCGCGTCGACAACGCCGGGGAGATCGAGAACCGCTTCACCGTCACCGTGCGGGTGCGCGTCACGGCGCACTACCCCGATCCGATCGGTGACGTGAAGGGCGAGCAGCGCCGCGTCTTCGCCATCGTGCGCGACCCCTCGCTCAAGCCGGGCTTTCCGCTGGCCCTCGGGACGCGTTCGGCGTCGGACCTGTTCCCCGCCGCGTCGGGCGAGGGCTCGCCGCGCATGGCGGATATCGACGGCGACGGCAAGCGCGAGATCGTCTACGCGGACGCCGATGGTTTCCTGCACGTGATCAACGAGGACGCCAGCGAGGCGCCGGGCTTCCCGGTTCAGCTCGGGCATCTCCGAGGCTTCGATCCGGCGGCGACGGACAACCTGCTCGGCGCGCCCGCCTACGCCTCCGGCGACGTGCCCGCCGAGGACTTGGCGTCGTCGGTCTTGGGGACGCCAGCGATCGGGGATCTGGACGGGGACGGCACGCTCGAGATCGTCGCCACGAGCATGGAGGGCGACGTGTATGTGGTGGAACCCGACGGCAGCATGCGCCCGGGGTTCCCGGCGGCCATGCCCGAGGTGCTCTCGAGCGACACTCTGAGGGGTGGCCCCGCCACGCCAGACCACAAGATCGAGCGCGGCGCCTTCGCCTCTCCCGCGTTGGCCGATCTCGACGGCGATGGCAGCTTGGAGATCGTGCAGCCCGCCTTCGACGGTAAGATCTACGTCTATCGCGCCGACGGCAGCGCACAGCCCGGCTGGCCCGTGGAGCTCACGGCGCCCGTGCTCTGGGTCAACGACGCGGACGCGGCGAGCGGACGCATCATGACCTCGCCCGCCATCGGAGACGTGAACGGCGACGGCCTGCTCGACATCGCCGTGGGCTCCAACGAGGAGGGGGACGATCCCAACACGGGCGCCATCCACCTCTTGCACGGCGACGGCATGCTCCACCCGGGCGGTCCGGAGCACGACAATTGGCCTGTGAAGATCACCTCCATGAGCCTGCTGCCGCTGGTCGGCGAAGGCACCTCCTCGGCCGTGGCCATGGCCGACGTGACGGGTGACGGAATCCCCGAGCTCGCCATCACGGGCAACGCCTCGACCATCCTGATTGTCCCAGGCATTCAGCCCCCGCGCGGTCCCGGTGAGCAGGAGGCGCGCATCCTGGTGATCGACAGCAACAACCACGGGCGGCTCTCGAACGTCAATGGACGTCTCGACAGGCCTCTGCTCAACACCTTCACCTCGGGCTCCTTCACCGACCTCGATCAGGACGGCCAGCCCGACTTCACAACCGGCGGAGCGGGGCTCAGCCTGGCGGCCAACTTGGCCGGCGGGTACAAGAACGAGCCCTTCACCCACCAGCTGGGCGTGTGGCACACGACGCCCGACCCCATGAACGGCCGCGGCTCCGCCTTGCCTGGCTTCCCGCAGCGGGTGGAGGACTACATGTTCTTCGTGAACCCGACCTCCGCGGACGTGAACGGTGACGGCTACCCCGAGATGACGGTGGGCACCGGCGGCTACTACGTGCACGCCATCGACGGCTGCGGGCGGGAGGCCGAGGGCTGGCCGAAGTTCGTCGGCGGCTGGGTGACGGCGGCGCCCGCGGTGGGTGACGTGGACGGCGACGGTCTACTCGAGATGGCGGTGACGACGCGCGCCGGCTACCTCTACCTCTTCGACACGGACGGCCCGGCGGACGGCAGCACGCCCTGGCCCGAGTACCGGCACGACAGCCACGGCACGGGCAACTACGACGCCCCGCTCACGAGTGGGGGTCGAGCGCTCACGGCCGCGGCGCCCTTGGAGTGCCCATCGCCTCCGGCCGCGGACGCGGGCGTCGATGGCGGCGACATCGGAGGCGGGGGTGGTTGCGGCTGCCGGATCGCGGCTCCTCCGGCTGGCGCCGGGGCGTCCTCCCTCGCGGGGCTCGCGCTCCTCGGGCTCGTGCTCTTGCGCAGGCGAAGGCGCTGATCGCGAGGGGGCCGCTTCGGCGTCGCGTGGGGCTCCGCCTGCGGCGACTCGCGGCAGGCGCTATCATGCCCCTGTGAGACGCCTGCTCGCGCCCGCTCTGGTCCTGCTCTTCCTCGCCTCTTCCGCGACGGGGGCGCAGGCCCAAGGTTGGGGCCTGACCCGCGAACGTCCGCGCCCACGGGCCGGCCATGGCGCTCGACCTCACACTCCGCGGGTCCGCGACGTCGGCGCGCGACGGCAGCTGCTGATTCGGCGCTATCGCGCGATCTTGAGCGCTCGACCGTCCGAGGAGATGGCCTTCTCGCGTCTGCTCAGCCTACTCCGCGAGCGTGATGGGGGCCTCGACCGCTTCGCCCAAGAGCTCGAGCAGGAGTTGGCGGGAGCGACCGCGGACTACTCCCTGCTGATGCTCTCGGCGCGGCTCGCGGAGCAGCAGGACGACGCGGCGCGTGCGCGGCTGCGCTATCAGGCGGCCTCCTCGCTGCGGCCCGAGCGCCCGGAGCCGACG
>JAADHO010000135.1 GCA_013151775.1 Deltaproteobacteria bacterium
GAGGCGGAGGCGCTGCGCATCGGCCGAGAGCAGGTCTCCATCGCCAACGAGATCTGGCTCCAATGCTTCATCGGCTTCGGAGCGGCCGCGGACGCGGACGTGGCGGTGGTGGATCCTCCGCCGCCCTATCTCTTGGCCATCGCGGACGGGGACGGGCTGCCCGCGGCCGGCGGAGGCGAAATCCACCTGCGCGTGGACGGCCGCTCCCTGCCCGCCGTCGCGACCCATGCGGGGGACGCGCCGGTCGACACGGCCTCGCGCGTAGCGCAGGCGCTGCGAACTCTGGGCTACGCGCCGAGGGTGCTGCAGAACCGGCGCAGCGAGCCCGGCGCGGCGGGCAGCGCGGACGTGCTGGTGCGCAGAGCGGACGGCTCACTCGCGAGCCTCAGCCGCGATGGAGACGCCGCCTTGAGCACCGATGCGCGCCAGCGCCTGCGCATCGGAGAGGTGGACCTCAGCGACGGGCTGCGGGAGTTCGACAACATGAACGCGCTGGTCGGCACGCTCGAGGAGCGCAGCCTGATGCACGCGATCCAGGACGACGACCCCAGGACCCTCGAGCTGGTGATCGTCCCGCGCTTCTCGCGCGGCAGCCGCCAGGGCGAGTCCTTCATCGAGGCCGACGGCGGCACGATCATCGACGCCGTGATCCTCGACCGAGGTGGCGTCGCGCGAGGACGCGCCGCCTGGACCCAGAGCCATGAGCTGGGCCATGTACTGCTCGATCAGCCTTATCACCCGGACAACGTCGGACCCGACCGGCCCTGGTTGCTGATGGACGCGGACAGTAGCCAGCCCAGCGTGCTCGGCCCCAAACGCATCCCCAGGGACCAATGTCTGCGCGTGCGCATGCGCAGCGGAATTCACGCCGTGATCCCACTGCTCCAGCGTCTGACGGAGTCACGCTAGATACGCTCCAGCGCCTCCTCCACTGAACTCACAGCGTCGAGTTCGATACCCTGGATCGACCCCAGACTCGAGCGCTCCATATTCGCTCGCGGCAGGATCACACGCTCGAAACCCAGCTTGGCGGCCTCTCGGACGCGCGCCTCGGCGCGGGGCACGGCGCGCACCTCGCCGGCCAGGCCGACCTCTCCGAAGACCGCCACGCCTTGAGCTAGGGGGCGATCGTGAAAGCTCGACACGATGGCCACGGCCAGGGCCAAATCCGCCGCACGCTCGACCACGCGGGCGCCACCGGCCACAGACGCGAAGACGTCCTGATCGAGCACATGCACGCCGGCCTTGCGGTCGAGCACCGCCAGCAGGATGGCCAGGCGCTGTCCGTCGAGTCCCGAGGCCAAGCGCCGCGCGGCGCCATAGAGTGCCGGGGCGACTAGCGCCTGCAGCTCGACCAGGAGCGCGCGGCTGCCCTCCGCCGAGGGCAACACGACCGACCCCGAGGCGTCCTTGGGGCGCTCCGCCAAGAAGAGCGCGCTGGGATCCTCCACCTCGTGCAGACCGTCCCCAGCCATCTCGAAGACCCCCACCTCGAAGCTCGGTCCGAAGCGGTTCTTGTCGGCCCTGAGCAGGCGATAGGCCTGGCTCGCGTCGGCCTCGAAGGAGAGCACAGTGTCCACCAGATGCTCGAGCACCTTCGGTCCCGCCAGCGAGCCATCCTTGGTTACATGTCCGACCAGGATCAGGCTCGAGAGGTCGCGCTTCGCCCGATCGACCAGGCGACCGGCGACCTCGCGAATCTGCCCGACGCTGCCCGGCGCGGAGCTCAGCGCCGATGAACGCAGAGTCTGAATCGAGTCGACGACCACCACGCTGCGAGCGGAGGCATCGAGGGCGACCTCCAGGTCGTCGAGCTCGGTGGTGGGCAGGATCCTCAAGGCCGCCATGCCCTCGCCGCCCAGGCGACGGGCCCGCAGCGCGACCTGCGCGGCGCTCTCCTCGGCGCTGACATAGAGGCAGGCGTGTCCGGCTGCGGTCAGGTTCGACAGGGCGCTCAAGAGCAGCGTGGACTTGCCGATCCCGGGTTCCCCTCCGAGCAGCACCACGCTGCCCTCCACCAGACCACCGCCCAAGACGCGATCGAATTCCCCCATCCCCGTGGAGATGCGCACGTCTCGCTCTCCGCCCACGTCCCCGAGGGCTACCGGGCGAACGGCGCGTCCGCGGCTGCCCGCCCGCCCCCGAGGCGGCTTGGCGGCACGCTCCTCCACCAGCGTGTTCCAGGCGCCGCAACCGCTGCAGCGCCCCATCCAGCGCGGGGTCGTGGCGCCGCACTGGCCGCAGGCGAACACCGTCTTCACACGCTTTTCCTTCATACTGCCTTCATCGGCCCGAGCCGCGCTCGGTTGCGCGCGGCGAGCGCCCTCGGCTCAGTATTGAACGCCGAGGATCAAGCGCAGGGTCTGGGCTTTGTTCAGGCTGGGGTTGCCGCCCGCGATCGCGGGGTTCTGAGTGGCGCGGGGATCCACGCTGTAGCTGGGGTATCCCAGGCCCGCCATGGGGAAGAGCAGACCGTATTGAAGTTGGGCGTAGAAGCCGTCCGTCGGTCCGGGGCCATCCTCGCTGCGGTAGTAGAGGCTGGCGTCGATCTCGACGCCTAGGTTCGGATCCGAGCCGTAGGTCTGCACCTCGCTCGAGGCGCGGCTGTAGACCACGTCGACGCGCCCGCCGAGCAGCTGCCCAAAGGAGTTTCGGATGATGTCGTAGCTGATACCCGGCCGGAAGTAGTAGGCGCCCGAGATGCGCCCCATTATCGAGCGCCAGAGGATCAGGTCGATGCGATAGTTGGGGTGGAAGTTGAAGGCGGAGATGGTGCGATTGTCCGTCTGCTGCGCGAGCAGGCCCGCGCGCGCGCTGAGGCCGTCCACGTCGGCGTCACCGCTGGCGTAGCCACCGTAGAACGACAGCCCGAGGTGGTCGTCGAGCAGCCGGTACTCCCCCTCGAAGGCGAAACCGAACTGGCGCACTTTGTAGTTGCCGAGGCTGAAGGTGGTGTTGTCGACGTTCTTGATCTGGCCCGCGATGTACACGGCCTCGGCCTCGAGGCGCAGATCGCCCCACAGAAACTGGCCCCAGAGATCGGGGATGTAGGCCTGTGTGCCTCGACGCACGAGCCCTCCCGAGGCGCTCGACTGGGTAGCGAAGGGGTCCGTGATGCCCGCGGTCGACAAGAACTGCTTGCGCATCACGAAGTAGACGCCGCCGTTCAACACCCAGTCGCCACGTTGGAGCATGGTGCGCTGCGTCTCGGGATCTTCACGGTGGGCGACCGCCAAGACCCACTGGCGGATGTCGTCTTTCTGGGTGGCGTCAAAGGGCAGGGCCGTGACGTCCGCTGGATCCCGGATGATGTAGCCCTCACCCGCGAAGTCGCGGATCAGGACCAAGTAGAAACCCGCGAGGCGGGTCATGGCCATCACCCGGTCGACGTCCGAGGAGAAGTCCGAGTCGATGCCGTCGCCGCTGTTGGCCAAGACGCCGAGCCCCCACTGGGAGCCCATGCGACCGAAGCGCAGCTGACCGAGCCCGCGGTTCGTGACCTCCGCCCAGGCGCGCCGCACGTAGATCGAGTCCTGCAGGCTGTTCCGGTAGGCCTGGGGCGGATTCGATGTGGCGGTGAAGCTATCGAGGGGCACACCGGGTGTGCGCAGGGGGCGATACCATTGCTGGCCACCGGCGGTGTCGTTGGTGAAGTTCCCGGGCGCGCCGGGAGGCAAATACACCTGACTGTCAGGCGTAGAGCCCAGCACCATGTTGTCGAAGACGTCGATCATCATGTGAACCTTGACGTCGTCGCTCAGAGCCAAGGTGGGCGCGAGGCGCATGCGCATGTTGACGAAGCGCAGGCGGTCGCTGCCCCCGCTGCAGGCGTTGGTCGCGTCTGGCGTGACCGTGGCGGCGCCGCGGCAGCCACCGGCAGGCAGGGCGCCGCGGTCGATGGGCTGGAAGATGGAGAAGGGCAGGCCGTCGCGCCCGAGGAAGAAGGTGTCCTGAAGCTCGGCGCGCATGCGCAGGTAGCCGTGCATGGTGAAGACGGTCTGGGGCGAGGTCCAATCGGGCTCGGTGGGGTCGCTCGAAGGCGGGCCGCCCTCGTCGAGCATGGCCGCGTCGTGTCCCGCGTCGTCCGCGTGCTCCGCGTGACCCGCGTCCCCGGACGGCTCCGCGTCGCCCGCCTCCTCGCCGTCTTCGGCCCAGCCGCCGTCACCGGCCGCGTCGCCCGCGTCACCTAGATCGATCGGCTCGAGTGTGGGCGCCCTGAGCCTCGGCTCGGCGTCGTCGGCGTCCTCCTCGGCCGCCACGTCGTCCTCCTCATCGGTCTCCTCGACGTCCTGCTCCTCGATGGCGTCGCCCGCGGTCTCTTCGGTGTCCGCGGCGCCGGCGCCATCCTCCGTGCCGTCAGGAACCTGGGCACGCGCTGAGGGGATGAGACCTGCCGGACCAAGCGCGGTCAGCGAGAGCAGAAGCAGGAAGCAGAGGTGGTCGATCCATCGATGCATGGTGAACTCGCTCGCGGGGGCTGCCGTGGCGGTAGTCGCCGCGGTCCCGTCGCGTGCGCGGGGGTAGCACGCCGCCGAGTGGAGGGTCAACGCGCCCGCGAGCTCACGATTCGTCGGGCGTCGCCTCGGAATTGGGGCAAGATGCGCCAGTGAGCGACGCAATTCGGGTGACGCCCCTCGGTGGCCTCGGCGAGGTCGGCATGAACTGTATGCTGATCGAGGCCCGCGAAACCCGGATCTTGATCGACTGCGGCGTCACTTTCCCCAAGGACGGGGCAGGCGCAGACGTCGCCCACGCCGATTTCTCCTCCCTGGGCCACGGCCCTGACGCGCTCGACGCGATCCTCCTCACCCATGGCCACGAGGACCACGTGGGCGCCCTCCCCTACCTGCTCGAGCGCTGCCCGGCGCCGGTGTTTGGGCCGCCCTACGCCCTGGCCGTGGCTCGCGAGCGCCTGGCGGAGCGGGGCCTGCTCGAGTCCGCGGATCTCCGGCCCATCACACCCGGCGAACGCGTCCGGCTGGGCGCCTTCGAGCTGGAGCCCGTGCGCGTGGCCCACTCGATCCCCGACGCCACCGCCCTCGTCCTGCGCACCGACGCGGGCGTGATCGTCCACAGCGGAGACTTCAAGATCGACGACCGACCCACGGACGGCGAGGCCTTCGACCACGCGCGCTTTCGAGCGCTGGGCGAGCAGGGCGTGCTGCTCTTGATGAGCGACTCGACGAATATCGATCGAGAAGGACACACCCAGGGCGAGGCGGCAGTCGCCCGGCATCTCGCCGAGACGATCGCGAGGGTGGAGGGGCGCGCCATCGTCGCCCTCTTCGGCTCCAACGTGCATCGGCTCCAGGCGTTGGTGGGAGCAGCCGAGGCCACGGGTCGCAAGCTCTGCCTGCTGGGTCGTTCTCTCCAGATGCACGGACGCCTGGCCTCGGAGCTGGGGCTGCTGGAGGGCTTGGCCGCGGTCCAGATCCCAGAGCGTGAGGCGCGCAAGCTGCCACGGGATCAGCTGTTGGTGGGCGCCACGGGCACCCAAGGCGAAGGCCCCGCCGCCCTGCCGCGGCTGGCTCGCGGTGACCACCGCAGCCTGGAGCTCGAGGCGGGCGACACGGTGATCGTCAGCGCCCGCGTGATCCCCGGCTGCGAACTCAGCGTCTACGACGTGCTCGACCGCCTCGAGCGCCGAGGCGTGCAGGTGATCACGCGCCAGGAGGATCCACGCCTGCACTGCAGCGGACACGCGGCGCGGGAGGAGCAGGCCGAGCTGATTCGGCTCCTGCGCCCGCGCTTCTTCGTGCCCGTCCACGGCAGCTTTCATCACCTCAGCCGACACGCGCGCCTGGCCGAGAGCCTGGGCGTGCGGGACACGCTAGTGGTGGAGAATGGTCAGGGCTTCGAGCTCTCCGAGCGGGGCTTCGAGCGGCTCCCGGCCATCTCCGTGGGCCGCGTCTACCGTCGCTGGGGCGAAGAGCTCGACGCGGAGATGCGTCGCGCCCGCGGGCTGATGCTCGAGCTCGGATCGGCGATGCTGGCCGTGGCCGTGGACCTGGACCTGCGCCCCCTAGGGCTCGCGCGGGTCGAGCAGCGAGGCTTCTTGCGCGAAGGGCCCGAGGCGGAGACGCTGCTCGCCGACGCGGGGCAGAGCGTGACCCGGGAGCTGGCGCGAGCTGACTCGAGCGACCTCGACGATCTGAAGGACCGGGCGCGGCGAGCGCTGCGGCGTTTCTTTCGCAAGGCCGTCGGGCGCACGCCCCTGATCACCGTCGCCGTGCTAGAGGTCGAGCCTTGAGCCCACGCACACGATTGCCATCGGCGCTCCTCATCAGCCTCTCGCTCTGGGGTGCGGGCTGCGGGGCGAGTCAGGCGACCTCGACCGCACCGCGACCGCCCACGCGGGCGGAGGCGCCCGAGGTCCGCGCGGAGCCAGACGCGCCCGAAGACCCCATCGGACGGGCTCCCAACCGGGTGGAGCGCGCGGCCGTGCAGCGGCTGGTTCGCGAGGCCGCTGCCACGCGCCAGCTCGAGCCGAGCCGAGCCATCGCCGTTCGCGTGGCGGGGGCGCAACAGATCGCCTCACGCCTGGCGGGACAGCTCGACGCGGACGACGTGGAGCAGGCCCGGCAGGAGTACACGGCTCTAGGGCTCCTGCCGCCCGGCCTCGACCTGCGAACTCTACTGAAGGAGCTCTTGGCCGAGCAGGTCGTGGGCTTCTACGATCCAGAGCGCCACGATCTAGTGATCCGCGACGACGCCGCCCGCAGCCTGAGCCGGATCGGTCTTTCGCCGGAGCTGATGCAGGGGCGCGTGGCCTTGGTCCACGAGATCGTACACGCCCTGCAGGATCAGCGCCTCGGACTCGCTGAGGCCATGGACGCGGACCGGGACACGGACGAAGAGGACGCCTTCCACTCCCTCGTCGAGGGGGACGCCACCTTGGCGATGATCGGCTGGCTCTTGGGGCGCGCAGGCCAGAGCCTGGGAGAGTTGACCCAGGACCCCCAGCGCATGCTGGCCTTGAGACAGCTGGGAGCCCCGAGCGGGCGGCGGCTCTTGGAGGCGCCCCGCATCGTGCAGGTCTCGCTCCTGGCCCCGTATCTTCAGGGCTTGGGCTTCTGCGCGGCCCTGCACGCGCGCGGCGGCTTCGCGGCCATCGACCGCGCCTACGCTCGCCCTCCGGTCTCCATGGAGCAGGTGATGCATCCGCAGAAGTACCTGGACCAAGAGGAGCCCGAGGCCGTCGCGCTGCCGAACCTGCCGGCGCTCGAGGCGGACGGATTTCAGCCGCTGCTCGACGACACCCTGGGAGAGCTCGAGATGGGCGTCTACCTCGGTCGAGGCACGGAGACCGGAGTCGACGAGGACGCAGCCGCCGGCTGGGGAGGCGATCGGCTGCGGGTGTACCGCAACGCAGACCGATTCGCCGTGGTCTGGCTCTCGACCTGGGATGACCAGCAGGAAGCGGAGCAGGCGGAGAGCGCCGCGCGGCGGGCCCAGGGCGCCTCGTCGGTCGAGGAACGGGACGGGGAGCGTGTGATCCGCATCGGCCGGGCCCTGCTGATCCTGCGCGGAGTCCCCGTGACCCAGCAGGCCGACGTAGTCGCCGCCTTGGAAGAGAGCATGCGACGGCTGAGCGACAGCACGCAGCTAGCTCCACGCTGAGGCCTACGGCAGCCGCCACCCGCGCCCCGGCTCGCGTCGCGTTACCCCCGTTGTGGTCGCGTCTCCGCCCATGCTAATGTGCGCGGTCGCTGGAACCTGGAGGTCCTGATGCGTTCATCGCTGCGTGGGTTTTACGTCTCTGGTTCGCTCTTGCTCGCCGTCGCCCTCGGCGCCTGCGGAGGAAGCTCCCACGCCGTCCCCGGGGCCGATGGCGGGACGGACGCCGCAACCAGCACCGACGCTGGCGGTGGTGGGACCGACGCTGGGCTCACGCCTTACGACAGCGGTGGGCTGGTCGACGCCGGCACACCGGTCGACTCGGGCACGACCACGCCCGTCGATTCTGGCACCACGCCGCCACTGGACGGTGGTCCCATGCCGACCATCCCGGGCAGCGTGGGCGCGGCCTGCGCGGCGGACTCCGACTGCGACATGCTGACCGCGCCGACCTGCAAGACCACCCTCGGCGGGGCCGGTGGGTTCAGCGCGGAATTCCCCGGCGGCTACTGCACCCAGACCTGCACGCCGAGCTTCGGCGGTGCGCCGGACGGTTGCCCCACGGGCTCGGCCTGCTTCGGTGGCGGCTTCGGCGGCTTCGGCGCAGCCTTCTGCGGAAAGACCTGCTCGAGCGACGCCGACTGCCGCACGGCGGAGACCTACACCTGTCAGAGCGCCCCCTTCGGTGGTGGGCCCTCCGTCTGCGCGCCCCCCTTGGGTAGCGGCGGAGGAGGCGGCGGAGGCGGCGCGGACTCCGGGCTGCCCTTCCCCTGATGCGAGTCTCCTGGGACGCTTACTTCATGAACATCGCGCGGGAGGTCTCCGCGCGCGCCACCTGCGACCGCAAGCACGTCGGCTGCGTGATCGTTCGCGACAAGACCATCCTCGCCACGGGCTACAACGGCTCCGTGCGCGGGCTGCCCCACTGCGACGAGGTGGGGCACATGATGGAAGACGGCCACTGCGTGCGCACGATCCACGCCGAGATCAACGCCATCGTGCAGGCCGCGCGCCACGGCACGGCGATCGATGGCGGCACGCTCTTCGTCACCGCTTCGCCCTGCTGGCCCTGCTTTCGCACCATCGCCAACTCGGGCATTCGGCGCATCGTCTTCGGTGAGTTCTACCGCGACGAGCGCGTCTTCGAGGTCGCCGGGGCCTTGGGCATCGAACTCAGCGAGCTCGCGCCCGACGCGAGCGGCGTTCCGCGCTAGGGCGCCTCATCTGATATCCTCGCCTGGTGGATGGTCGATGCGCGAACTGCGGCACGTGGCTGATGCCAGGGCATGCCACATGCGCGAGCTGCCACGCGCCTATCGCCGGCGCGCCGCCGGTGGAGGACGATCCCCTCGATCCCTTCGACCCCATGGACGGCGCGGAGCTGCCGGCACTCGACCCGCAGGTCGTCGCGCCCACGCCCGCGGCGAAGCCGGAACCGAAGCCTTCTCCGGCGGTGATCGCCGCGCGCTTGCGTCAAGAGGCGGGTTACGGTCTGCCCCCCGACTCGCTGCTGGCGAGCGTGCCCTACGCGGCCAGCGTGTGGAGTAGGCGTAGAGGTCTGCGTGTCCGCCTGGCGGAGGTGAAGGCGCGGGAGCGCGTGCTCGTGCGCGCCCTCGACAAGCGGCGTCGAGGGCTGGCCAAGGCCCTGCTCGAGGAGCCCGGCGTCGAGTCCGTGGCGGCGCTGGCTCGGCTGATTCCCGCGGCCCGGGCGGTACACGAGCGCGAAACCCAGCAGGCGGATGCCCAGCGGGCCC
>JAADHO010000187.1 GCA_013151775.1 Deltaproteobacteria bacterium
ATGCACCACGCCTCACGCATGTCGAGTATGCGCGCATCGAACATGAGCCCATCGAGATCGACCATGCGCTCCCACACGATGGCCGTACCCTTGGCCGACGACTTCGGCTTCTGAGCCTCGCGATCCCTGGCTCAGAACGGGGCGCAGCGGCCCGATGCACACGTATCGCCCGAACTTGTGCAGTCGACACACCGGATACCGTTCGTGCCGCAGGAGATGTCCGAGGTGCCTGGTAAGCACGCGAGGCTCGAGAAATCGAGGCAGCCCGCCAGACATGACGTGATGCAACGGCCTGAGACCAACGATCCGCTGCGATCGCAGATCCGGCGACTGCCCAGATGGGCGCACTCCGCGCCCGTCGAGCATGGCTTGCACCTGTGAATTGTGGTGTCGCAGCGAGCGGCCCTCGGATCCGCGCAGTCCGCGTCTCGCCGACACTCGACGCAGTCGCCCGCCAGGCACACGCCGCCGACGCAGGGCGCTCCGGCAACTCTGTTCAGGTTCGAGCAAGCGGCTCCACCGCAGCTGTCTATCGTGCACTCGTTCCCGTCGTTGCAGTTCCTACACACACCACCGCCCGTGCCACAGGCGGTCGACGCCGTGCCTGCCGCGCAGCTGCCTTCGCTCGTGCAGGTCGCGCAGGTGTTCACACAGCTCCCGCCGACGCAGGAGTCCACGGTGTAGCGGTTGCCGTCGTTGCACTCCAGCCGTGGGCCAGGCTGGCAAGAGCCGCCCGCGCATGCGTCACCCACCGAGCAGGGGTCCCCGTCGTCACAGGCATTCGTGTTGTCTGGATACATGCAGCTGCCGTCCACGCAGAGATCATTCGTGCATGGGTTGGCGTCACCACAGTCGGAGTCGGACCGACAGCCGAGGCAAACCCTCGAGGCCTCGTCGCAGGTCGTGGGCGGCGGGCATGGATCATCGGCGCCCGGCTGACACGCGCCGTCTGCGCAGACATCGAAACCATTGCAGAAGACGCCGTCATCACAGGGGCTGGCGTTCGGCGCGTGCTCGCAGCCACGGGACGTGCACAGGTCGTCCGTGCACTCGTTGCCGTCGTCGCACCCCAGGTCGATGCAGTCTCCGGCGTCGAGCCCCGAGTCCAGGCTCGCGTCGAGACCCGAGTCGAGGCCAGCGCTGGAATCAGCGCCTGCTCCAGCGTCACGCGGCGGCGGTTCGCCCGACCACGGCTCGGTCTGCGTCGGTTGGTCGCTACACGCTCCTCGTACGCAGGTCCGACCGCCGGAGCAGGCGGCACCGGCACAGTCGGCGCTCAGCATCAGCCGCAGCATCCGCGTCTCGCCTCGAACCAAGCTGACGATCGCCGTCTGGCGCACGACCTCCAGACCGTTGCGCAGCCCGACGGCCGAGACGCGGATGGGACCCAAGGCGCTGCTCGCCGGACGCACGCCGAGGGTCAAGGGCAGGCTCGCGCCCGCGCCGAGGTCCTGCTGCTCCGAGGCGCTCTCCCCCGACGGACCGCGCACGTCCACGCGCACCATGTCGATGTCGTCTGGGATGGCCATGTCCGTGTCGACGACGACCACGAGCTGCGTCAGGTCCGAACTGCACGCGGGCAGGGCCGGGACCAGCAGGACGAGATACGCCAGGACCAAAAGTCGATTCATCGAAATCTCAGACCTCCAGAGCCGATGTTGCCCTGATACGGCGACGCTCCACCTGAGCCCGCCACCAGCACGCCGGCCAGCACGGCGCCGACGACCGCGACCCCCACCCCGGTCCAGAGCCACGGAGAACTGAGGACGGAAGAATCGTCCGCCTCCTCACCTTCGCTCGGCAGAATCGCGACGCCCGGCTCGTTCGCCTGCTCACCCACAGACGCCTGCGCCGCCCGCGTCGGGCTAGGGACGGCCCGATGCGCGATCAGAGTCAGGACGCGCGCCTCGCCCTCGGCGAGATGAACGCTCTCGCTCGCGACCGTATCGCCCGCGCGCAGCACCTGCACATCGATGTCGCCTGGATCCACGGGCAAGTCTCCCCCGAGCGCCGCCCGGCTCAGAGCGCTCCCGCCCACCGTCAGCTCGTCTCCGGCTTGCAAGCCCTCGACGCGCAGGGTCAGATGCGCGATACGCGGCTCGAGTTCGGCGACCGCCTGCTCGGCCTGCGTCCGATAGCGTGCGGCGCGGCGCGAGTCTCCGGCCGAGGAGAGAAAATTCCGGTAGCTCTCGAGGCCCGCCACCAGCTGCCCGACCTGCGCCTGCGCGCTGGCGAGGTTCAGCAAGGTCACGGGCACGGCCGCGATGGCGTAGGAGCGCTCGAAGCTCGCGCGCGCTGGCTCCCACTCCTCGGCCCGGGCGTGCGCGACGCCCTCTTGAAAGAGCTGCCGGGCCATGGCCATCTCGCTCTGACTCGGTGCTGACTGAGCGGCCGCTCGAGACGGCTGCGACCATCCCATGCTGACCACGAAGGCCAGCACGAAACACAAGAAGAACGCTGTGTTGCGCAGCACGGGGGAATGCTACCACGACCGTCCAGGACAGGGCGATGCCCCTCCCACGCGGTGAAGTCCAGCTCCCGACGCACCGCTTCCTCGTGACGCCCAGGCTTGATACGGTGGCGCCGTGGGTCGAGTCATTGGCGGACGTTACGAGCTGCTTCGCGTGATCGGCGAGGGCGGCATGGGGACGGTGCACGAGGCGCGACACACGACGACGCACAAGCGCTGCGCCGTCAAGCTGGTCGACAAGAAGATCACGAAGATGCCAGGCGCCAGCGAGCGCTTCTTGCGCGAGGCCCGCGCTCCGGCGGCCATCGATCATCCCGGCATCGCCGAGGTGCTCGACGGTGGCACGGAGGACGACGGCAGCCTGTTTCTGGTGATGGAATTGCTCGAAGGCCAGAGCTTCGAAGAGCTCTTGGGAGACGAGACGCGGCCCCTGGGCCAGAAGCTGATGTTACTCGAGCAGATGCTCGAGCCGCTCGCCGCGGCCCACGCCAAGGGCTTCGTGCACCGGGACCTCAAGCCGGACAACGTCTTCGTGGTCGAGGCGCGAGACGGTCGCGAGCTGGTGAAGCTGCTCGACTTCGGCATCGCCCGGCAGATGGGCGCCAGCCGGCTCACGGAGACGGGCGTGCCCATGGGCACCGTCTACTACATGAGCCCGGAGCAGGCCCGCAGCGCGCGCGAGGCCGAGCCCACCTCCGACGTCTGGTCTTTCGGCGTGATGCTCTACGAGGTGCTCACGGGCGAGCTGCCCTTCGACGGCGAGACCGTCGCGGACATCCTGGTGAAGATCTGCACCGAGCAGCCGAAGCCCGCCCGGGAGCTGCGCCCGGACGCCCCGGCCCCACTGGCACAGCTCGCGGAGCGCTGCCTGGCCAAGGACGTGAACCAACGTCCGAGGGACGCGCACGCGCTGATGGCCGAGATGATCGAGGCGCGGCACGCCGCCGCGGGAGCCCTACAGCTGCCCACCGACTCGAGCGCCACGCCCGGACCCCTCGAAGAGGACGCGCCGGCGACGCTGGTCGCTGCGCCGCCCGTCTCCGCGGAACTCTCCCTCGACGACCTGCCCGAGGAAGATCCCGACTTCGAGCAGAGGCCCACGTTGGCGACCCAGGCACCTGAGCAGGCCGAGGTCGAGGCGCCGGTGTTCGAGGATCCGTGGTCCGACACGAGCTCGGCCTCGCTCGAGAACCTCGACATGAGCCAGCCCTTCCGCACCTCGGTGGTGTATGGCGCAGACGAGCCGTCCGGAGTCTCGGTCCCGGTGGCGGCGCTGGATGGCCCGAAGCGCCGCGTCCCCGCGGAGACGGCCGTGCTGCCCGCGCGCAACCCCCAGACGCGCCCTGAGCGCCGCCGAAGATGGCCGCTCGCCGCCGTCGTGTTCGCGCTCACCCTCGCGGCCGTGGGCCACGCCCTGGGCTGGTTCTAGGATGCTCGCCGCTCACTCCTGAAGGTAGGGCGATTCCGCGAAAGGGGGCTCTGCTGGATCCGCGGCCCTGCTCCTGCCATCCTCGGCCGCCATGCCGACGCCCTCCCACGACGCGCTGATCCCGCGCATGAACGATCCCCTCGCCGAGCCCGACGCTGGCGCCACCTTGCCGCCCGCTGCGGGCATCTACGAGGACGCCCTGCACCAGGCGCGAGAGCTGAACCAGCGCTGCTTCTCCGCCGCGACCCACGCCGCCATCGAGCGCCAGCATCAGAAGGGGCGCATGACCGTCTTCGAGCGCATCCGTGCGCTCACGCGGGAGGAGCCCGAGTACCTCTTCACCAACTGGGGACCGAACCTCGACGGCGCCTCCTTGGTCACGGCCATCCTGCGCATCGGCGGTCGCGACGTCGCCTGCTACGGCCACGACTTCACGGTCCGCGCAGGCTCCATGGACGCCACCAACGGAGAGAAGCTCGCGCGCCTCTTCCGGCTCGCCGCCAAGCAGGGCATCCCGCTGATCGGCATGAACGACTCGGCCGGCGCCTTCGTGCCCGCGGGCGTGGGCGGCCTCGACGGCTACGCCGACGCCTTCACGGCCCTGCGAAAGATCAGCGGCGTCGTGCCCAGCATCATGTGCATGTTCGGCTTCAACGCCGGCGGCGGCTCCTACCTGCCGCGCCAGGGCAGCTTCATGATCCAGCCCCACGACACCTTCTTCGGGCTGACGGGCCCGGGCGTCGTGCGCTCCGTGCTCGGCGAGGACGTCACGGCGGACGACCTCGGCGGGCCCAAGGTGCACAGCGCCTCGGGCGTGGTCGACTTGGCGGTGGTCGACGAGGTCTCGGCCCTGCGCACGGCCACGCGGCTCTTGAGCTACATCCCGGATAACAACCGCAGCCTCGCGCCCTACCAGCCCACCAGCGATCCCATCGCGCGGCCCACGGGCGAGATCGACACGCTGCTGCGCTCCGCCCTCGACTCCCCGACGGGCATGAACACACCCATCGACGTGAGCATCGTGATCCAACAGCTCTGCGATCACGGCGACTACTTCGAGCTGCAGCCCACGCGCGCGCGCAACACCATCACCGCCTTCGGGCGCATCGGCGGCCACGTGGTCGGCTTCGTCGCCAACAACAGCGCCGTCGCCTCGGGTCAGATCGACATCCACGCCGCCTACAAGAACGCGCGCTTCATCCGCTTCTGCAACCTCTACAACATCCCCGTCGTGTTCATGGAGGACACCACCGGCTTCCTGCCCGGTCGCGAGCAAGAGACGGCGGGCATCGTGCAAGCCGGGCGCGCCATGCTCGACGCCATCGTGGATCTGCGCACGCCGCGCATCCTCGTGCTGCTGCGCAACGCCTTCGGCGGCGCCTACGCCTCCTTCAACAACTACAACACGGGCGCCGATCTCGTGCTCGCCTTGCCGACGACGCGAGTCGCCGTGATGGGCAACGCGGGCAAGGAATTCGTCTACAAGAAGGAGCTGCGCGCCCTGCGTGCGGAGATGCCCGGACGGGTCGCGGAGCTGAAGCAGGCGCATGTGAAGACGGGCATGGACGAGGGCGAAGCGGCGGAGCAGGCCGAGAGCGAAGTGCAGGCGTGGATGAAGCAGCAAGAGGCCCGCTTCAACCAGCGCTACGAGCGTGAGCTGATGAACCCCCGGGAGGCCCTGAGCCTCGGCTCCATCTCGCGCATCGTCATGCCCACTGAGTTGCGCGGCGCCTTGGGCAAATGGATCGACCTCTTCATGCGCCGCTACGAGCCGAGCCCGATGGCGAGCGTGCAGCGGGAGTTCTTCTGATGAACGGCACGCGCCCCACCCACGTCGAAGCGCCCCATGCCTTGGTCACGCGCGACCGCCGCTGCCCCGAGACGGCGTCGGACTTCGTGCGCTCCTTCGACTGCGCCGGCCGAGGCGTCCTGATCATCTGCCGCGGCCCCATCCGCAAAGAGGCCCTCGACGTCTTCGCCGAGCTGGGCATGGATCCCGTCGGCATCCTGCTCTCCGAGAAGGACTCCATCGTCTACCCCGGCGCCCTCGCGCCCGAGCTGAGGCAGCTCTCCCCAGAGCGCGTCCACCACGTGCCGGACTATGGCGGCGCCACGGGCGAGGAGCGACGCGAGCGCGTGACCCAGATCCTCGCAATCGCCAAGCGCCACGGCTACGAGGCTATCTTCGCCGGCTACGGTTTCATGGCCGAGGAGGCCGAGCTCGCCGCCGCCATCGAGCAGGCCGGGCTGATCTTCATCGGACCCGGCTCGAGCGTGCAGCGCGCGGCGGGCAAGAAGGACGAGGCCAAGCGCACGGCTCTGGCCAATGGCGTCTCCGTCACGCCCGGCGTGGACGACCTGACGCGCCGCACGCTGCTGCGCGCCCACTCGACTGAAGACGCACTCGCCGAGCTCGCCAGTGCCCATGGACTCACCCTACGGGGTGACTCCGTGGAAGACAAAGCCGACGCGCTGCTCGCGGACGCCTGCGCCTCGGGCCAAGACCTCTTCAGCATCGACGACCTCGCCCGCGAGGCCGGCCGCGTGGTGGACGAGTTGACGCGCGAGCGCCCGGGGAAGCGCTTTCGACTCAAGGCCATCGGCGGCGGCGGCGGCAAGGGGCAGCGCATCGTCGAGAGCGCGACCGAGGCGGCGGAGAAAGTCCACGAGGTGCTCTCCGAGGTCAAAGCCACGGGCGTGGGCGACGACAAGAACCTGCTGGTCGAGCTGAACGTGGAGCAGACGCGACATCACGAGGTGCAGCTGCTCGGCAACGGCGAGTGGTGCGTCTCCCTCGGCGGTCGCGACTGCTCCCTGCAGATGCACGAGCAGAAGCTGCTCGAGCTGTCGATCACCGAGGAGGAGCTGCGCGCAGCGGAGACGACGGCGCGCGAGGCGGGCGACTCGAAGGTCGCCGACGCCATCGCGCAGGATCGCGCGACGCTGGCGAAGATGGAAGCCGAGGCCGTGCGCTTCGGCGCCGCCGTGGGCCTCGACTCCGCCTCCACCTTCGAGTGCATCATCGATGGCGTGGATCACTATTTCATGGAGGTGAACACGCGCATTCAGGTGGAGCATCGCGTCAGCGAGCTCTGCTACGCCCTGCGCTTCGAGAACCCAGACGACGCGGACGACGCGCTGGTCGTCGACTCCTTGGTCGAGGCCATGGTGCGCGTCGCCTTCCACGGAGCGCACCTGCCCAAGCCCACGCGTGTGCGTCGCGAGGGAGCCGCCATCGAGGCGCGCCTGAACGCGACCAACGACGCGCTCGAGCCCCACGCCGGTGGCCGCATCCGCAGCTGGACCTCGCGCATCGACAGCGAGATCCGCGACGATCAAGGCATCTCGCGCCGCAACCCCGACACCGGCCTCTTCAGCCACTATCGCCTCGCGGGCGCCTACGACAGCAACATCGCGCTGCTGCTCACCACGGGCGACACGCGCGAGCAGAGCTTCGAGCGCCTGAGTGAGATCCTGCGGCGCACCAAGCTGCGCGGCGAGGACCTCGCGACCAACCTGGCATTTCACTACGGCCTGGTCAGCTTCCTACGCAGCCAGCATGTGTGGGCCAAGCCGACCACGCGCTTCGTCAGAGGCTGGCTGACCCAGGTCGGGCTGCTCGCCGAGAGCGCGCAGGCCGTCGATGTACAGGCCGCCTTCCATGCGCTCGGGGACAGGCTCGTGGCGCGCGCGGCGGACGCAGCCGAGGCGGCGAGCGCGACCCGAGGCGTGATCGCGGCCAAGCAAACGCTGGTGACCAGGCCGCTGGAACTGCTCCTATCCCAGCCTCACCTCGCCGCGGCCTGGCTCTCCATCTTCCGCCAAAGCTTCGAAGTCGACGCCGACGGCGTGCGCTGGCTCGAGAACCCCGTGCGGGTGTTGGAGCGCAGCTACCACCTCTTGAACATGGAACGACGCGACGACCAACCGGCCGCCTTCGTGATCTGGCCACAGGATCACGAGCTCTTGGAACGCGCCCTCGGCTTCTATGCCCGCCTCGAGTCACGCCTCGACGAGAAGAGCGCCGGCGAGTGGAGCGAGCTGCGCGGACGGCTCGACTCCGAGCACCCTCCCGCCGGCTTCGACGAGGCCCTCTGGCGCCAAGTGCGCGAAGCCGACGCGGGCCACCAACGCGGTCTGGAGCTACTCGGCCTGCTGCCCTTGCTCGCTCGCGAGGTGGACTTCTTCGAGCTGAGCCTCGAGGACGACCTCTCGTTCAAGTTGCCCGAGCGTCTCTTCGACGAGGCGCTCGTCGAGCGAGCGCGCCGCGCCCTGTCGCCGCCACCTCCCACGTCCGCGAACGAGATCGTCTCGGTCAGCGGAGGCATGTACTACGCTCGAGAGGCCCCCGAGCGGCCAGAGCTGATTCAGGCGGGCGAGCACTTCGAGGCGGGTCAGCCGCTCTACGTGATCGAGGTGATGAAGATGTTCAACAAGGTGAAGGCGCCCTTCGCCGGCACCGTCGACGAGCTGCTGATCGACACGGACGGACAGATCGTGAAGAAAGGTCAGCCCCTCTTCCGCGTCACGCCCGACGAGGCCGTGGTCGAGGTGGACCACGCCGCCGAAGCCAAAGAGCGCGCTCAACATGGACGCGAGTTCGCCGCGCGTCTGGTGTAACGGGGGGCTGTCGTGAAGCATCCCGTGACGTTCGCGCAGATGGTGGTGGTCACTGGTCGCCCGGCATGAGAGCATGCGTTGGGACGAACGCATGATCTCGTGCTTGTGTCATGGAGCGTGGAGAATTCGAGGCGGCAGCGCCGCGCTGATCACCGGAGTCTGTTGCGCTCTGGCGCTGACCGGCTTCGGCGCGGTCGGCGCCTATGCCCAGGCGACCTGCACGGGCGACGCGGCTCAGTGCGCCGTACAGGGCGACGCGCAGCTCGGACGTGACTTCGTGCTCGGCGTGGCAGATGTGCGCGGCCAGCGTGGTGTTCTGCTGCGACTGCGGCGCGCCTGCCGCAGAGGCGTGGCGCCGGCCTGCACGGCCGTTGGCGTCGACGCCGAGCGAGCTCGACGACCACGCCTCGCGCCCGCCAAGGCCGCCTACGAGCGCGGCTGTGAGATCGGCGACGGCGCTAGCTGCGGACGTCTCGGGGCCTTGCTCACGGTGCACCCCGAGCTCGAGGCCGAGGCGCCGGATCGACCGACGACGCTCTACCAACGCGGCTGCGAGTTGGGCGACGCCTTCAGCTGCGGACGCCAGGCCTTCGAGCGAGTGGAGACCGACCCCAACGGCGCAGCGCCGCTGCTCGAGGCGGGCTGCCAGGCGGGCGACGCGGACGCCTGCGTGCTCTTCGCCACGCTCCACGAGCAGTCACGCATCGAGGGCGCCAACCCCGCGGCCGCCGTCGAGGCCTGCCGGCGAGCCTGCGACGCCAGCTCGGACCCGGGTGCCTGCGGACACCTCGGGGCGCTGCTGCTCTCCAGCTCCGGAGACGCCGCGGCGCGCCCGGCCCTGACCACC
>JAADHO010000395.1 GCA_013151775.1 Deltaproteobacteria bacterium
AGGCGCGTCGGGGCGCCGCTGGTCGAAGGGCCCCGCCGGCGTGCGCGCCACGCGCAGCACCTCCCACAGGGCGCGGCGACGATCCCGTGGAGCGTCTTGGGGCAAGAGCGAGTCGAGGGCGCCCGCACGCGCCAGAGCCGTGAGCAGGTGGCGTGGTAGCTCGCTCCTGCGGGCGAAATCCTCGATGCTGACGAAGGCGCCCTGCGCGCACGCCGCCTCGATGCGCTCGCGTGCCCGCGCGCCCAAGCTCGTGATCAGGCCGAGGCCGAGGCGCAAGGCGTGGGGGTGGGCGCCGTCCGCGATGGGCTCGAGGCGGCTCTCCCAGTCTCCGAGGGCGACGTCGGGCGGACGCACTTCGACCTGATGACGTTTGGCGTCTGCGACGATCGAGCCGACCGAGTAGAACCCCATGGGCTGCGCGTCGAGCAAGGCGGCGTAGAACTCCGGCGCGAAGTGGCGCTTGAGGTAGGCCGAGGCGTAGACCAAGAGCGCGAAGGAGGCGGCGTGGCTCTCGGGGAAGCCGTAGCTCGAGAAGGCGGCGAGCTGCTTCACGATGCGCTTGGCTACGCTCGCCTCGATGCCGCGCGCCTGCATGCCCTGCTCGAGTTCACGCGCCAGGCTCTCCATGCGATCGCTCGAGCGGCGCATGCCCATGGCGCGTCGAAGTCCATCCGCCTGGGACGGCGAGAAGCCCGCGGCCACCACCGCCACGCGCATGCCCTGCTCCTGAAAGAGGGGCACGCCGAGGGTGCGTTTCAGCGCCGGCTCGAGCACCGGGTGTAGATAGCTCACGGCCTCTCTTCCACGTCGGCGCTCGAGGTAGGGATGCACCATCTCGCCTTGGATCGGCCCTGGCCGGATCAGCGCCACCTGCACCACGAGATCGTAGAATCGCGTCGGGGCGTTGCGCGGCAAGGCGCTCATCTGCGCGCGGCTCTCGATCTGAAAACAGCCCACCGTGTCTGCGGCGCGGATCATGGCGTAGGTCTCGGGGTCGTCCGCGGGCAGCGTGTGAAGCGCGAGCGTCAGCCCTCGCGTCTGCTTTGCGCGCGCGAAGGCCTTCTGCAACAGGGTCAACATGCCCAAGCCGAGCAGGTCGATCTTAACCAACCCGACGGGCGCGAGATCGTCCTTGTCCCATTGAATCACCGAGCGCCCAGGCATGGAGGCGGGCTCGATGGGTACCACGCTCCCGAGGTGTTCGGATGTGAGCACGAAGCCGCCGACGTGAATCGAGCGATGCCGCGGCAGTCCCTCGAGCCCACGCACGATGCGCAGCATGGCCGCCACCCGGGGGGCTCGGGCGTCGAGCCCAACGCGAGCGAGGCCTGTGCGCATGAGCCGGTCGGCGGCGCTCTTGGCCCCGGGGCTTCGGGCGTCCGTGGCGACGCGATGCCCCACCTCCTTGGCCAGGCGGTTCGCGACATCTAGGGGCAGCCCCACCACACGCGCGGCGTCGCGCACGGCGCTCTTGGCGCGGTAGGTGATCGTCTCTGCGACCATGGCCGCGTGGTCGCGTCCGTAGCGATCGTAGACGTACTGCAGGACCTCTTCGCGGCGCTGATGGGCGATGTCGAGGTCGATGTCGGGAGGTTCGCTGCGGCCTTCGGAGAGGAAGCGCTCGAAGAGCAGATCGAGGCCGATGGGATCGACCGAGGTGATGCCGAGGCAGTAGCAGACGACGGAGTTGGCGGCGCTGCCTCGACCTTGTACGAGCACGTCCACGCTGCGCGCGAAGCGCACGATGTCGTGGACGATCAGAAAATAGCCGGCGAGCTCGAGGTGTCGGATGGTGGTGAGCTCGTGCTCCACCTGTGCGCGGTGGCGAGTGGTCGTCTTCGGGTAGCGACGACGTAGGCCCTCCTCGACCAGCGCGCGCAGCAGCGCGTCGCCATCCTTCACACCTCGCGGCAGGGGAAAGCGTGGGAGCCCGGGGCGCAGATCCTCGAGCAGGCGAAAACGACAGCGCTCGGCGACCTCGAGGGTGCGCGTCACGCCTTCGGGGGCGTGGCGGAAGAGCTGTCGCATCTCCCGCGCGGAGCGCAGCCTACGCCCCGCGCTGGGAAAGAGTCGGTCGCCCGCCTCGGGCAGGCTCGTCTGCTGCGCGATGCAGATCAGCGCGTCGTGTATCGCCTTGTCGTCGGCCCGCGCGTAGCGCACGTCGCCTGTGACGAGCCACGGCAAGTCCAGCCGTCGCGCGAGGGCGAGCGTGTCTTGCGCGCGGCGCACGTCTTCGTTCAGGCCGTGGTCGTTCAGCTCGAGGTAGAAGGCGCCCTCGAAGATCTCCGCGAGCTGCCCTGCGAGCTCGAAGCTGGCGCGCGCACCTCGCCGATCGCGCAGCCATTCGAGGCGCCCTTCGCGTCCACCGGAGAGGCAGACGAGGCCGCCGTGGTGAGCGTCCAAGGCGTGCAGCCCCACCGAAGGCAGGCCGCGCTCGGACTGCATGCGCCCACGGGTGATCAGGCCAGAGAGGTTGCGGTAACCGCACGCGTCCTGCGCGAGCAGCACCACGCAGCCGTGCCCATCGAGGCTGACCTCGGCGCCGACGATCGGCACGACCCCAGCGTCTTCACAGCTGCTCGCGAAGCGCACGACGCCGCCGAGGTCGTCCCGATCCGTCAACGCCACGCTGCTCAGCCCCAACTCGCTCGCGCGTCTCACGAGGGCTTCGGGGGTCGCCGAGCCGTCGAAGAAAGAGAAGGCGCTGTGGGTGTGCAGCTCGACGTAGCTCGTGTCTTCGGCGCCGTGCGTCAATCGAGCCACGCCACCACCACCCAACGGTCGTCGCAGGCGTCGTTCACGTCGCCACGTAGAAGCGCCACGAGGGGACCCTCGAGTTCGGCCCAGGCGAAGAGCTCTGCGCGGGCGTGCCCCGCCTCCCAGAAGGGTCCGGCCACGCGTTCACAGCGCCCTACGCGGAGCAGCCTGCGCCGCTCACCCGAGATCACGACGGCTCCATCGCGCAGCGCCACGGGCGGCTCGAGACGTCTCCAGGGCAAGGCCTCACCGCGCACGCATTCGCCTTCGAGCACCCAGTGAGCGCGGGCGAGGAGGCGTGGATCCTCCTGGCGCGAGGCGCGGTGAACGGCGCTCTCTCCGTGGCGTTCGCGCAGCCTCTCGAGGACGACCTCGCGGGCGCCGGGATCGCGTTCGGTAGCTCGCTCGAAGAGCGAAGGGGTGTTGGGAGTCAGCGGGGCGATGCCCGGGCAAGAGAGGGTGAAGGCGAGGATGGGAGCGTGAAGTCGAAGGGCGTCGAGGCGTGTGCGCAAGAGCTCGAGCAGCACGCCCGCCTCTGCCGATGGGGAGGCGAGCTGCAGGTTCAGAGCGTGGGAGCAGGCCTCGCGCTCGCCTTCGAGCAAGAGCGCGAGGCGCGTCACGCCGCGGTCTCGGGCGCGAAGGCTGGTGGCCAAGCGTTCGAGCGCCGGAGCGAGCAAGAAGAGCAGCGCCTGTGTCTCTTGGACCTCGTCGTCGAGGGCGACACGCAGCACGAGCTCGTCGCCTGAGCGTGGTGTGCGAGGACCGCGAGCGTCGTCTCCGCGCGCGCGGTCGAGGGCGTCGCGCGCGTTCGGTCCAAGCCGGCTGACGAGCGCTGCGGGCTCGAAGGCGTGTAGGTCGCCGACGTATCTCAGACCCAGGTCGGCGAGAGTGGCGAGGCTCTCCGCGTCGAACTCGAGCACCCTGAGGGGTGATGCATCGAGAAAGTCGTGGGCCTCCTCGGGGGAGACGATGCGTGGCCTCTGGGAGACGGATGCGAGGGCTGCGGCGTAGGCGACGCTCGCCGTGGGACCGACCCCGAGGGTGTAGGGAGCGTGGGAGTGGAGGAGATGGCCGAGCCTCTGCGCGTGGGCGGACACCTGCTCCCAGTGTCGCCCGACGTCGATCCAGAGGCGCATGGGAACCCAATGCGTGCCCGCTGGGCTCGATGCTGGAGTGGAGTCGACCTCGACGCGAGGCGAGACCTCGAGCAGCTCCCCGACCAGGCGTCGACCGGCCTGCGCGAGACGCACGGCGTCATGGGGCACGCTGCGGAACTGTGGGAGCCGTGCGCGGGCGCTGCTGAGGGTCTGCCCAGGGCGCAGGCCCCGTTCGCGGCAGCGGGCGTCGCAATAGAGCAGACGCGCGGCCGAGCCGTGGCCCCGGTGGACGCCGCGGGCCTCAGGTGTGTGGCTCCCGGGGAGGACACTGTTTGGAGGAGTGCTGTTTGGAGGAGTGCTGTGCAGCGCGGCGATCGGCCACTCGGGGAGCAGGGCGCAGGCGATCGGTGAGCGTGTCCTCACGCCAGATCTCCGCGACGGGGCCCGCGCCTTCGCGTGCAGCGAGGCGTCGCCGTGCGGGTGTGGCGCCGAGGGGCGACTCGTCCCAGCGCGAGTCCAGGCTCCAGACTTCCAGCGTGCGCGCCCGAGGTAGGCGAGGTTCCCCCAGCAGCAGCAGCCGACCGTGGTGTTGGCGCAGCAACTTCATGAGGCGAGGTCCGGCGCCGCGTGGCGCGGAGCAGGGATCGATCAGCAAGGCGAGGCCAAAGGCGCCCGAACGCAGGCCCACATCCAGCGCGGGCCAGGCCTCCGCGGGGTCGCGGGGTGAGATCACCCAGATCGGGGCCGTGGCCTCTGGAGGTTCGATCCAGGCGTGTGGAAGCGTGGCCGTGCGGGCGTCTATCACGAGCACGGGTTCGCCGCGGCGGCTCGCCTCCCTGGCCCAACTCGAGCCCAAGCTGAGCGCGCCCGCATGGCCAGCGAAGCGCAGGACCTCGCCAGCTCGCAATCCACCATGAGCCAGCACCGCGTCGAGCGCGGCGATTCCGCTCGGCAAAGCAGGCTCCGCAGAGGGGTGCGACGTGGGTGGTGTGGCCTCCGGGAAACGCGCTGCGATACGCGCACGGAGAGCTTCGATGAGATCGCCTTTTGCGGCCAGAGCAGACATGAGCGCCTTGTGGGCAACTGAACAAGTGATCAGCATACCCGATGCTTCATCTGGATCAAGAAGCGTTCTTGGGCCTATGGTGCCCCTCGCGCTTCGCCGGGTCGAATGTGCGTGCACAGGAGTGAAGACGATGGGTTACGGAATCGGGCAGGATGGCATCACGCACGGAGGCGACATCGTCGGAGCGGTCCTGTGGGACCACGGCGTTCGGCACCTCTTCACGCTCTGCGGTGGTCACATCTCGCCCATCTTGGTCGGCGCGAAGAAGCGCGGCATCGAGATCATCGACATGCGCGGTGAGGCCAACGCGGTGTTCGCCGCGGACGCCGTCGCGCGCATGACGGGCATCCCCGGCGTGGCCGCTGTGACGGCAGGACCCGGCGTGACCAACGCCATCACCGCGGTGAAGAACGCGCAGATGGCCCAGACGCCGCTGCTGATCTTCGGCGGCGCCACGGCGACCGTCCTCAAGGGGCGCGGCTCGCTTCAGGACATCGACCAGCTCTCGCTGATGGCGCCGATCACGAAGTACTGCACGTCGGTCAAGACCCTCGCCAACCTCGCACCCATCGTCGAGAAGGCCCTGGCCATCTCCCAGGCCGGCGTGCCGGGGCCGGTCTTCATCGAGGTGCCCCTCGATCTGCTCTACCCCGAGGAGATGGTGCGCGAGATGTTCATGAAGGAGAGCGGCGCCGACAAGGGCGCGACCCTCGGTGCCAAAGCCCTCGGGCTCTATCTCCGAGGTCACGTGCTGCGTCAATTCCATGGCCCACGCACGGTCTACGACATCCCGAAGCCCCAGCTCCGGCTGCCCATGTCGTCGGACGTCGAGCAGCAGGTTTCCGAGGCGGCTGAGATGCTGCGGAATGCTGAGCGCCCGGCGCTCGTGGTCGGCAACCAGACCATGGTGAACTGCCGTGACGCGGGCCGCATCGCCGACGCTATCCGCAGCCTGGGCATCCCGACCTTCCTCGGTGGCGCAGCCCGCGGCCTACTCGGACGCAAGAGCGACGTTCAATTTCGGCACAAGCGCAGCGCCGCCATGAAGCAGGCGGATCTCGTGCTCGTCGCGGGTTTTCCCTTCGACTTCCGCATGAAGTACGGCCGCTGCTTCGGCCCGAAGACCAAGGTGATCTCCGCCAACCTCAGCTACTCGGAGCTGCGCAAGAACCGTCGACCCGACCTCGCCGTGCAGATGGCGCCCGCCGACTTCCTCATGGACCTCGCGCGTCAGCTCGGCGCGCCCGCCCCGCGGGAAGATTGGTTCGCCACTCTGCGCGAGAGAGAAGACGCACGAGACGCCGAGATCGCCGGTATGCGCGCGCCCAAGGGCGAGCTCGTCAACCCCATCGACTTCTTCTTGCGACTCGAGGAGAAGCTCGCCGACGACTCCGTCCTCGTCGTGGACGGAGGCGATTTCGTCGCCACGGGCGCCTACATCTTGAGGCCGAGGAGGCCGCTCTCGTGGCTCGATCCCGGCGTCTTCGGCACGCTCGGTGTGGGCGGCGGCTTCGCGGTCGGCGCGTCGGCGCTGCGCAAGGACGCGGAGGTCTGGATCATCTACGGCGACGGCTCGAGCGCCTACTCCATCGCCGAGTTCGACACCTGCGTGCGCCACGGTCTCGCGCCCATCGCGGTGATCGGCACCGACGGTTCGTGGGCCCAGATCGCACGCGATCAGGTCGACCTGCTCGGAGACGACGTGGGCACGAAGCTGTTGCGCACCGACTACCACAAGGTCGCCGAGGGCTACGGAGCCGTGGGCCTCTTGCTGACGGATCCCAAGGACATCGACGCCAAGATAGACGAGGCCAAGGCCATCCGCGCCACGGGCAAGCCCGTCGTGCTCAACGTCCACATCGAAGGCACGGACTTCCGCAAGGGCTCCATCAGCGTGTGACTCCTGCTAGATGCGCGGCGCTCACATGCCCGGCGAGAGATGCAGGGGTGCGAGTCGGCGCATGGTAGAGTGCAAGACCATGGAAGACGACAAACGCCATATCGAGTTGCTAGCCATTTTTCACTACGCGGTGGGTGCAATCACGGCTCTCATGTCCTGCGTGCCCATCATCCATCTCGTGCTCGGCATAATGCTCGTCTCAGGCACGCTGGGAGACAACGGTCGGGGGCATGGCCCGCCCCAGGCATTCGGTTGGCTGTTTATAGCAATTGCATCCGTCTTCATTCTTAGCGGATGGACTTTGTCAATATGTATTGTCGTTGCCGGTAGAAGGCTGGCAAAGTTTAACCATTGGACATTCTGTCTCGTTGTCGCAGCCTTCGAATGCATGCTGATGCCGTTCGGAACGGTCCTCGGTGTATTCACTATAATCCTGCTGACAAAGCCTTCCGTAAAAAAACGGTTTGATCCAACAATGGCTGCAGCCACGCTATCGGATGCTTCGGAATAGCACCCCCGGCGCTCACATTCCCGGCGAGAGATGCACCGGGTGCGAGTCGTGGCGGAAGGGTCTGTGATACTCGCCGAGGGCCGTGTCATCCGGGAAGAGGGCGACGCCCTCCGACTCGTCGGAGGTCTCGAGGCGCTCGTCCGGGTAGGCCGCGAGCCGGACGCGTCCCTCGCGTAGGTCGCGGCGCATCCACAGGAAGGTGATCGAGGGGACGCACTCGCAGTTCATCCACGAGGCGTACATCCACAGGAGCTGCGCCGACGCCATCAGCCGCGGATCGGCCTCGGCCACGGCGTCGACGATCTGCACGAGGAAGAGCCGTGGGCTGCTCATCAAGAAGCGTGGCCTCGTCCCGACGTTGAGCTCGCGGATCGGGATCGGCACGGGCATGCACTCGGTGTAGAGGCCTTCGTGATCTCCGTGGTCGCACTCCGAAGCCCGCGGCGTGGCGACGAGCGGCGCCAAGGCCTCCGAGGCCTCACGCGAGATTTGGTGTTCGGCGGGCGTCAGGTGGCGCCGCGTCCGCAGCCCCAGCTCGAGCGCGTCCAAACGCATCGCCTCCCGCACCGCCTCCGGGAAGCGACAGGCGGAGGCGCGGCGCAGCCCAGCGTAGATGGTCGGCAGGATCTCCCAGCGGCGGTAGCGCTCGCGCCCGAGGGGACGCACGGCCGCGTAGATCTGCTCTGCGCAGGCCTCTACGGCGGGATGGTCGAGGTGCACCTGCGCGCTCGCGGCTCGGGTGGCGCCGAGCGTGCCCAGGAGAGCGCCGAGCATCAGGGGAAACGCGACTCTGTTCTTCATCTGCATCACCTCTCTTCGATCCAGTCGACGGGGATGGTCCGCTCGTCCAGTTCACCGAGACCTCGCCGCAGCAGGGAGAGCAGCTCGATGATATCCATCTGCGCAAGGGCGGCCCCTCGAAGCCACGAGCCAAGCGTGCAGAGCGACACGGCGTCGATGCGCTGTCGATGCATGACCCCTTGTCGGCCCGAGCGCCCGCCGGTTGCGTGGAATCGTGTGCGGAGGTTTCCGACCTCCGATCGCTACGCCCATCGCCGAGCGTGCATCAACAGCGCTTGAAGGGCCCGCTGCCTCGCAGGTCGTCCATGCGTGCACGGATGCCTGCGGCTTCGCGTGGCAGGAAATCCGCGACGGCATGCTCGAGCGCGGGGTGGCGGATCAGGTGCAGGCTGTGAATCGCTGCTGGCATCAGGCCGCGTTTCAGCTTGTGATCGCCCTGAGCGCCGGCCTCGAAGCGCGTGACGCCACTCTCGATGGCGTGCTCGATGAGCCGGTAGTAGCAGAGCTCGAAGTGCAGCATGGGCGCCTCCACGTGGCTGCCCCAATAGCGCCCATAGAGGTGCGCGCCCTTCTCGAAGGCGAGGGACGCTGCCACCGTGTGGCGGTCGCGGCGTGCGCGCGCGACCACGACGCGTCGCGCCATGCGCTCGGGCATGAGCTCGAAGAAGGCCTGTGTGAGGTAGGGGTAAGAGCCCTTCTGAACGCAGCCCGCGCGATAGAGCTCGAAGAGGTCGGCGTAGTCCTGATCGACGAGCTCGTCGCCTCGCATGAGCTCGAGATCGAAGGGCAGCGCACGCGCCAAGCGTCGCTCACGGCGGATAGCCTTGCGAGCCGGTGAGCGCAGGCGCCCGAGGTAGTCGTCGAAGCTCGCGTCGCCTTCGGCGCACCAATGAAACTGCAAGCTCAGCCTGCGCATGAAGCGCGGATCTTGGCCCAGGGCGTCGGCCTCTTCCTCTGCCAGGAAGAGCAGGTGGATGGAGGAGGCGTGCGTCTCCGAGGCGGCGCTCAACAAGCCCTCACGCAGCTGCGGCGCCAGATCCTCGAGCGTCACGTCCGGGCGCCGCAGAACGCGCCTGCCGGTGGCCGGCGTGAAGGGCACGCTCGACACGAGCTTCGGGTAGTAGGGCGCGTCGACGCGATGGCTCGCGTCCGCCCACGCCCAAAGATGTATTCGCCGAAGCCATGCTCCTTCAGATAGAGCGGGATCGCCGCCGCCAGTCCCGCGTCATCCCAGAGGGTGAGATGCAGCGGCTCCCAGCCCGTGCCGGCGCCCACCGATCCGCTCTCCGCGAGAGCGTGCAAGAAAGCGTGCTCGACGAAGGGATCGTCCTCGCCCACGAGCGCGTCCCACTCGTCAGCCGCGATCCTGCCTAGGTCGCTGAAGAACTCGATGCGCACGGAAGGTTCGTAGCATGCGCGTGGAGAGGCGTCGCATCCGGTGCTCGGAAGGCGTCAGCGTCAACTCGTGGCGCAGGTCCATCGCGCGCCGCTGATACACGTGCGGCTTGAAATTCCCCAGACTCACGTCACCTTTGGCCCATGGGACTTCTCAGCAAGCTCTTCGGCACCAAACCCAAGGTGACGCCGACGCACATCAACGACTCGAATTTTCAGGCGGAGGTCATGCGCTATACGGGGCCCGTGATCCTCGACGTGTGGGGACCGGGCTGCGCGCCCTGCAAGCAATTCGAGCCGATTCTCGTCGACCTCGCGACGCAGTACGACGGGCGCGTGAAGGTGTGCGAGATGAGCACGCAGGCCGCGCCCATGGCCGCGGGTCGACTGCGCGTGATGTCCACGCCTTCGATCATCTACTTCAAGCGCGGGCGTGAAGTGGAGCGCGTGTCGGGCATGCGCGGCAGCCTCTATCACCAACAGACGATCGAGGAGTTCTTCGAGATCCCGCCCAAGCCCGTCGAGGCAGACAGCGCCGACTGACGCCCGTGGCGCATCAGTCGCGGAGCAGCCGCACGCTCTTAGCGATGCGCACGGCGGAGCCGGCGGGCGCGGCGCCCATGTCCGGCCAGCGGTAGGCCTGCACGCGCACTAGGCGATCCGGAAGATAGAGGAAGGCGAGCTCGAGGATCAGCCCCGAGGGATAGCTGTAGTTCACGCTCAGCCCCAAGTTTCGTCCCTGCATGAAGCGCTGTGGAGGTCCATCCTGCGTCGCCTGTTCGGGCGGCTGAAGCGTCCGCTGAAGCTCCGCCGCGTCCGCCTCGACGTCGACCGGCGACGCCTCCGGGTACTCCACCGCCAAGACGCCTATCACCATGGCATCGGAGAGCAGATCGCCGAACACCATGTCCTTCGGCCCGGCGTCTGGGTCGCTCGCGTTGGTCGGCTGAAGCTCGAGCAGCGCGGGAAGCGACAGCTCGATGCCGACGGAGGGCAGAGGAGTCATGACCTCGGGCATGGGTGAGCGCAGCGCCAGCGGCTGGCTCTGGACGAAGCCCACGCCGAGGGCGGTGAGGCTCAACGCCACGCCCAGAGACGCAGCCAGCCACATGGCCTTGGGCGCCGTGATGTGCACAGGCGGAAGCTCCGCCTTCGCGCCATCGGCGGGCACGTGCGCGAGCCCGCGCGTCATCAGCCCGCTCAGCATCAGCAGCGCACCGGCCGCGCCGCCGAAGAAGTGCGCCGACATGTCGACGTGGGGCATGAAGGAGGCGAAGACGTTGATGCCGAGGTTGATCACGGCCGCCCTACGCGCGCCCGGCACCATGGCCGCCGGGAAGAGCGTGTTCTTGTGAAACGCCAGCACGGCGTGTGCGCCCAGCAGGCCCCAGATGGCGCCCGACGCCCCGACGCTGAAGCCGTCGCCCAGGAAGAACATGCTGCCGAGGCTGCCCACGACCCCGGAGATGAAATAGAGCACGACGAAGCGCACCGAGCCGATGATGCGCTCGAGGAAGATGCCCAAGATCAGCAGCACGTAGACGTTGATCCCCACGTGCATGAAGCCGCCGTGCAGGAAGGTGCAGGTGATCAGCCGCCACCACTCGCCTTGGGCGACGCGCGCGGGGCTGAGCGCGCCCATGCGCAGCAGCGCTGGCGGGGAGTCGAAGCCGACGTAGGCTTGCAGCGCGAAGACCAGGCCGATCAGCGCCGCGATGCCGTAGGTGGCGACGGGTCGCCTCTTCCTCATCTGGGTGATGAAGGCGTGCAGCTCCCCCTGATTCGCCCGCACCTTCGCACGCTCCGCGCGGGTGGCTTGCTCGAGCTTCGCCCAGGCGTCGAGGTCGAAGGCGTGATGTGTGAGCTTCTCGTGCACCGGCTCGAGCAGCTTTCGTGCGAGCAGCGAGGAGTGGGCCCAGAGCGTGAGGTCATCCGCCACGTGCACTAACCCCGTGGCCTTGGGCAGGAGCCTGGGGCGCGCTCCCTTCAGGCGCGCGACCACCTCGTCGCCGCCTCCGACCACGATCAGCTCGAGGGGATGAGGCTTCGGCGCCTTCAGCAGCTTGCGCATCTCTGCCTCGAAGGCGTCGAGGTCGGCCGGCGCACGCATCACGAGGATGTCTGTGGTGGCCAGCCCCTGCTTGCGCGAGAACACGCAGCGCAGCTCGCTCAGGAACTGCGTGCCGAGGGGCTCGGCGGATTCGCGCACGAGCAAGAGCGCGATCTGCTGCGCCAGCGGGAGCGAACTCGGGGTGGTGGGCCGCGAGAGCGGGTCGCTTGGCAGGGGTTGCATCGGGGCGACTCTACTCGACTCGCCTGTGCCGGGTCAGCAGCACTTCCCTACCTCTCGCTTGCACAGGGCGATACGCTGTGGCCCATGGTGCGTCGCGACGACGAAGGTGAAGAGGTCCAGCTACCCCTGGATTTCGAATCGACGTCTAGCTGCGCTGTTCCTGCGGGTGAAAG
>JAADHO010000381.1 GCA_013151775.1 Deltaproteobacteria bacterium
CTTCCCGCCCGGCACCTACCGCCCACCCCTCATCCAGGCCGCCTGAAGCACGCCATGGCCTCGGAAGCGCCGCTTCCGGGGCACAGCTGCATCCACAGCACGCACACAGCGCGAAAATGGCCGCACGCGCCAGCCCGAGGCGGCCGCGCTTCCATGAATGCCAACGCTCCGCCCCAATCCGCCCCACACACGCCGCCGCCACCGCCCCAAATCACCGATTTCCCCAATGGACCCTGGAAGCTTCGGGGGAAGGACCGCTCTTGCATTGCCCTCCCGGGTCTGGGGCTTTAGGTTTGGCCCTTCCTCGCGCGGGGCCCAGTGGCTCCGGCATTGGAGGCAGATGATGACGGCAGCGAAGCTCCCCCACCACGGCGCCCACAATCCCTCGACCCAGGCACTGGGCACGACCCCGGGATCCTTCGCCCTCGCCCCGGAGATTGGCGGGCAGCTCAGCTTCTCGTCTCCGGACACGCCCGGGATGCCCGCGCCGAGCGGGAAGACGGCCTGGGACTTCATGCCCGAGGACTGGACGCGGGTCGACGGCTCGTGGGTCGCGCCCCAGGGCTTCACGCCCATCACGCAGCTCGAGCACGCGCGCCTCGGGATCGTCACCGAGCAGATGCGCCGCGTCGCCGAGCGTGAAGGCCACCTCACGCCTGAGCAGGTGATGACGGAGGTCGCCGCCGGGCGCATGGTCATCCCCGCCAACCGCAAGCACCTGGCCTATCAGCTCGACCCGATGGCCATCGGACGCGCGAGCCGCACCAAGGTCAACGCCAACATGGGCGCCTCCCCCGTCTCCTCGGGAACGGACGAGGAGGTCGAGAAGCTGCTCTGGGCCGAGCGCTGGAGCGCCGACACGGTGATGGATCTCTCGACCGGCGGAGACCTCGACGCCACCCGCGAGGCCATCCTGAAGGCCTCCCACGTGCCCATCGGCACCGTGCCCATCTACTCGATGATCGTCGGGCGCAGCCTCGACGAGCTCACGGAAGAGGTGATCCTCGACACGTTGCGGCATCAGGCGGAGCAAGGCGTCGACTACTTCACCGTGCACGCCGGGCTGCGCAAGGCGCACGTGCTACTGGTCGCGAAGCGGGTCGCCGGCATCATCTCCCGCGGCGGCTCCCTGCTGGCCAAGTGGATGCTCGACCACGACGCCGAGAACCCCATGTACAGCTGTTTCGAGGCCATGTGCGACATCGCGCGTGAGTACGACGTGACCTTCTCCCTCGGTGACGGGCTCAGGCCCGGCGCCCTCGCCGACGCCACGGACGCGGCGCAGCTCGCGGAGCTCGAGACCCTGGGAGAGCTGACGGAGCGCGCCTGGCGCAAGGGCTGTCAGGTGATGGTGGAGGGCCCCGGTCACGTGCCCTTCGATCAGATCGAATACAACATGAAGCTCGAGCGCACGATCTGCCACGGTGCGCCTTTCTACGTGCTGGGACCGCTCGTGACGGACGTCTTCCCCGGCTACGATCACCTGACGAGCGCCATCGGCGCGACGGCCGCCGCCTACCATGGCGCGTCCATGCTCTGCTACGTGACACCCAAAGAGCACCTCGGGCTGCCCAAGAAGGAAGACGTGAAGCAGGGCTGTATCGCCTACCGCATCGCCGCCCACGCCGCCGACGTGGCCCTGGGCATCCCGGGCAGCCGGGACTGGGACGACGAGCTGAGCCAAGCCCGGGCAGCTCTGAACTGGAAGAAGCACTTCGACCTCGCCTTCGACTCGGACACGGCGCGCGCCCTGCACGACGAGGACCTCGACGTCGACACGGACTTCTGCGCCATGTGCGGACACGACTGGTGCTCCGTGCGCATCTCCAAGGAGATCAGCGAGTTCGCCGCAGGCAAGGCCGAGGGTTTCGCCCGCGAGCGTGTGTTGAAGTCGCCCGGGCTGACGGACGCCCAACGCGCGATCCTCGAAGAGCGAGGCCGCCTGCCCGCGGATGAGCTGCACCGCCTCGCGGGCAAGACCGCCTTCGCCATGGGCGCTGGTGAGGGCAAGGCCGCCTGCCACAGCGACCTGAGCGACGACGACACGGCCACGCACGTGCAAAAGCGCGAGCTGGTTCAGATCCGCCGACCGGCGCCTAACACTCCGACCGCATGAGACAAGACCCCAACGGGCAGATTGGAATCGACGAATGACACGACAGATGAAGCTCATGACCCTGGTCTGCGCGGCCCTCGGTCTGATGGCCTGCGGATCCTCCTCAGGTGGAGCCGAAGGCAGCTCCGGGGGCGAAGCCGCCTACGCAGGACCCATCGCGTCCACAGATACGGCCGCGGGCCAGGCCGTCTACGAGACCTACTGCAACACCTGCCATCCCGACGGTGGGGAGGCGCGAGGCCCGGCCATCCGAGACGAGCATGAGAGCGCGGCGATCGCACGCCAGCAAGTGCGCGAGGGCGGCGACCACATGCCCGCCTTCCCGGAATCGCGCATCTCCACGGATGACCTCGAGTCCCTCCTCGCCTACATGGTCACGCTCGGGGCAGTGCAAGATACCGCCACCCCCTGATGACCTGGAAACGGTCCTCGCGAGTGAGGTCCGCCCCACTCGACGCCGCGCGTTCTAGAGCCCGAGCCAGCTTCGTGGGTCGAGGGCGCGCGTGCCACGGCGCACCTGAAAGGTGAAGCTACCGCCCGCGTTGGCGTGCCCCAAGGAGGCTCCGGCGCCGACGCCATCACCCACGCGCAGACCCACCGCGCCGAGCCCTGCGTAGACGCTGAAGAACCCGCCGGGATGCTCGAGGATCACGACTAGGCCCATGCCCTCCTGACGACCCACAAAGGCGACCCGGCCCTGGGCCGCAGCGCGCACCCCACTGGACGCGGACGCCTCGATGCGCAGCGCCGGACCCGCCTCGACCTGCGTGTCGACGAAACGCGCGACGCCCGCCACGGGCAAGGTCAAGCGTCCACGCATCTGAGCGAACTCCCCCAAGCCGGAGCCGCCCCCGACCACACGCAGGCTGCCGTACTCGGGCATGCTCGGCACGGGCGCCACGGGCAGTCGGCCGAGGCCTGAGCCGGCGAAGAGCTGCTCGCGCGATCGCGCCTCGAGGGACGCCTTGCGCGCCGAGAGGCCGTCGACGCGGGCTTGGGCGTCGCGCAAACTCGCCTCGGTTTCGCCGGCACGCTGGCCCAGACTCTCGCTACGTTCGGACAGACGAGCCGCATCCTGAGATTCGCGCACCAATATGCGCTCGAGCCGCGAAACCCGGGACAGGCGCGCGAGCATCCCCGCGACCCCGCCGTCGAGGCTGATCGGCGCGGCGCGACGCATGCGATACAGCGCCCGGGCGTCACGGCGCACCCGGGTCTTCAGCTCACCCACCCGCTCACGCAAGCTCCCCGCTTCGCTGCGCATGGCCTGTGCGCTGTCTCGGAGAGACGCGAGGGAGCCGCGGGCCTGCGCGAGCTGCGCCTCGACGGCGCCAAGGTCTGGGACCGGGGTGACCGACCCCAAGGGGAGCTGCGCCCATGCTCCCGAGGTGCCGAGCAGGAAGAGCAAGAAGACGCCCGTGCGCGAGGGTCCAGCCATCAGACGACCAGATAGCGACGCAGGGAGAGGGCACTTCCAACGGCCCCCGCGAGGGCACCTCCGAAGAGCAGCCCGAGCATGGCCAGTGGAGAGAGGAAGAGCAGGCGCATCCCCATCAACGCGGTGAGCATGTCATCGGCCCGCTCGCGCAGCACCAAGAACGCAGCGCTGAGTAAAAGCAGCGCCAAGAAGGCGCTCATGGAGCCTTGGAAAGCGCCCTCCAGCACGAAGGGCCTGCGCACGAAGGAGTCGGTGGCACCGCAGAGCTTCATCACCTCGATCTCGCGCGTGCGTCGCGCCACCGCCAAGCGGATGGTGTTACCCACGACCGCCAGCACACACAGAGAGACCAGCAGCGCGAGGCCCATGGCGAGGCCGCGACCGGCGCTCAGCAGAGAGTGGAGACGTTCGAAGAAGGAGCTGTAGGTCTCGACCTCCGCGACGGATCCGAAGCTACCCAGACGCTGGGAGAGGCTCTCGAGTCGCTGCACGGGGGTGCCGCTCGCGACCTCGATCTCGAGCGACGCCGGGAAGACGTCTGCCGGCAACGTCGAGAGCTCCTCGCCCATGGTCGACTGGGCGATGAACTCGGCGCGCGCCTGCTCGGAGCTGACGCTCTGGACCTGCTCGACCTCGGGCAGCGCCTCGAGCACGACGCGAAGCTGCGCCACGTCGGTGTCGGAGGCGTTGTCGGCGAGGTAGACGCTGAGGTGATTCGACTGGCCCCAACGCTCCCCGAGCGCGCCGAGATTCTGCATGAAGAGCAGCGCCACGGCGAGGCAGAGGAATGCGACCGAGAGGCTCGAGACCGCGACCAAGTAGAGCCGTCGCTCCTCTCGAAGGCCTCGGCGGGCGCGCGTGAATGCGGACTTCCAATCCATGCTCGGCTCCTCAGCCCACCAGGGCGTGCAGACCACTGCCAGGCCAGCTCGACAGGCCGCGTCGCGCCTCGACCGCCCGACCGTCCTCGATGGAGACCAGCCGATGATCACGCTTGGCGATCAGCGAGTGGTCGTGAGTGGCGAAGAGGACCGTGGTCCCCGTCTCGTTGATCTCTTCGAAAAGTGTGAGGATGTCGATGGCGAGGTGGGAATCCAGATTGCCCGTGGGCTCATCGGCCAAGATCAGGGCGGGCTCGGTCACGATGGCGCGCGCCACCGCCACGCGCTGCTGCTCGCCGCCCGAGAGGTTCTCCGTGGTCTCGCCGCCGCGTCCCGAGAGCCCCACGCGCTCCAGCGCCTCGGCCACCCGCGCCCGAACCAAGCGCCGAGGCATGGCGAGGATCTCCAGCGCGACGGCGACGTTCTCGAACACGGTCCAGTGACTGATGACCTTGAAATCCTGGAACACCACCCCGAGGTTCCGGCGCAGGAAGGGGATGGAGCGTGAGGTGAGGCGCGCGATGTCTTTGCCACAGAAGAAGATGTGGCCGTCGTCCACCGTGTGCTTGCGATAGATCAGCGAGAGCAAGGTACTCTTGCCCGCGCCGCTGGCTCCCGTGACGAAGACGAACTCGCCTCGCTGAACCGTGAGGTCCACTCCGCGAAGCGTGGGCGTGTCGCGCTGAAAGTACTTGGACACGCCCTTGAGCTCGAGGATCGGCCTCGTGCCCGCGTCGGGGGAAGTGCGCACACCCGCGCGAAAGAAGGGGAATGGGCGAACTACTGGGGCGCCCGAGTCCGTGCCTGATGCCATACCACTCGGGTAGCCCGAAGCGGCGTCATGAAGCAAGAAAACGGCGACTCAGAACATCAGAACGCGCAGGGCAAAATCGCCCGCGGAGCCCAGCGGTTGCTCCACCACCAGTGTGTAGGTGCCCGCCTCGAGCACCTGATCGATGGCCGCCGGGTTGGCCGTGGCGCAGACCAAGTTGTCGGTCGCGCTGCAGTCGCCCGCACGCAGAGTGAGGCTCGTGCCGCTGCCGCCATCGGGCCGGCGCGCCGTGATCAGCACCTCACGAGCTGCGCTGAGGGTGAAGGTGTAGAAGGCGTCTGCGCGACTCGCGCCCGAGCAGCCGCGCACATCGTCCGCGAAGTCGGCGAGGGTGTCGGTGGAGGAGTAGCCACCAGAGACGTCGATGGCCTCCGCGCAGCGATCGTTCGGAGGCACGGGCGTGGGCGGCGAGAAGCTGGCCTCCGCGCTGACCGTGCCGGTGCGCAGCATGGTCGAGACCACAACGTAGTAGTCGCCGGCGGGCAGGCTGCGGAAGCTCTGAGCCATGGGCGACGAGCCGCTGCGGCAGCGCAGCTGAGCCGATCGCGCCACAGCGGCTCTCGAGCGCTACGTAGTGTGTTCCGGCTCCGTCGGTGCTCAAGTTCACGTTTCGAGGGCTGGTGAGGCTGAACTTGAAGAAGACGTCCCGATAGGCGCTCGAGCTGCCTCCACAGGCGGTGCCCACATCGAATTCCGCCGTGTCCAGAGAAGCGGTAGCGGGGCCGAAGGTGATGTCCTCGACCGTGTCGCAAGCGTCTCCCGGGGCCCTCCGCGGCGCGGGATCCGTGAAGCTGGCGTCGAGGCTCCAGGCGTTGGCGTCGCCGGCCGAGCTCTCGAGCAACACGAAGTAGGTTCCAGCTTCCAAGCCCCGGCGGCGGAGGACGCTGCTCGTGCCGGCCACGCAGCTCAGGGTCGTGCTCGCGTCACCACAATCGGTCAGCAGCGAGAGGTAGGTGGTGGGCGTCCGCACGCCGCTGCTGGACGCCGTGAGCGTGACATCCTGTGGCGCGGTCAGCGTGAAGCGGTAGGCCGCGTCGCGATAGCCCGTGGTGCTCGAATGACAGCTCAGGCCATAGTCGTCCTCCACGTCATCGAAGAGGCCGTCGAAGCGACCGCCCGCGGAGATGTCGACGGTCGTGCCGCTGCACACGTCCACCAGGGGAACTTCGCTGGGGTCGCCGATGCTGAGGTTCAGATCGAAGACGGCGCCCGAAGACGCGGTCTGAACGATGATCACGTAGTCGCCCGCGGGCAGGCTGCGATCGAGCAGCCTCGGGGGCGTGCCACGACCACACTTCAGATCGGGCCCGTCGGCGCAGCTCGCGAAGGCACGCAGGGCCACGCCCGCGCCGCTGCCACCGCCCGCCAACGTCACGCGCACGTCGTGGGGCGCGTCGAGGCTGAAGCGAAAGACCGCGTCGGGGCCGCTCGGTCGGCAGCCCAGCGTGAAGTCGCTCGCCAGGCCGCGGGTAGAGCCCGAGTAGGTTCCCGCTCCGGGGAGCGCCTGCGCCGAATCGCAGGCGTCGTTGCTGGGCCGACAGGTGGGGTCGTTGTAGTCGCGCAAACCGTCGCAGTTGTCGTCCCGGCGGTTGTCGCAGATCTCCGTGGCGCCAGGGTAGATGTCGGTCCCGAAGCGCGGATCGTCGTCGCAGTCGTCTCCACCACAGCGGCCGTCGGTGAAACCGTCTCCGTCCAGATCACGCGGCGAGAAGACGCAGCCCACGGCGGGATCGCAGGAATCCACCGTGCAAGAGCTCTCGTCGTTGCAGTAGAGCGGCGCGGCCGAGCGGCAGCCGACTACTCGGTCGCAGATCTCGGCGCCGTTGCAGGCGTCGCCGTCGCTGCACAGGCTGTCATCCGCCTCGAACACGCACTCGCGCGACTCCTCCACGCAGGACTCGCGGGTGCAGTCGAGGGCGTCCGTACAGGGCACAGCGCCCGCCGTGCACACGCCTTCGATGCACAACTCGGCTCCGTCGCAGAAACACGTGTCGTCACACTCCACGGCGGAGGCGCAGGGCTGGCCCAAGGTCGCGCCCATCGCCTCGGCCGAGCAGCCAGGTGCGCCCGCTTCGAGGCTCGCGTCCAGAGTTGCAGCAGCGTCCCCCACCAGGCTCACGTCCGGGAGCGAGCGACCTCCTCCGGTCTCGCAGCCCATGAGCACGAGCGCGGCCAGGCCTGCGAGTGCCAAGTCCCGCAGACTCACACTACGAAGAGACGGATGCATGGGTGGACTCACGGCGCGGAGGTCAAGAGTTCGAAGGTGTAGGCGCCGGCGCTGGAGCTGCCGAAGCCGTCGACGACGAAGTACCAGGTGCCGGGCTCGAAGACGCGATCGACCAGGCTCTGGGTGCCCTCGCCGCCGTCGTCGTTGCAGACGATCTCCGTGCCCGCGCCGCAACCGCCGCCGTGCACGGTCAACACGGTATCGAAAGTGGAGCCGTCCGTAGACGCCACCACGCGACGCGACTCGGTCAGCGTCAGCGAGAAGACCGCGTCCTTGGACTCCGCGCCCGCACCGCAGCTGGCGCCACCGATGATGGACATCAGGGTCGAGGTGTCCCCCGTGAACAGCCCCCCTTCAGGTGGCACGACGTAGGCGTCCGAGCAGCTGTCGTTGCCCGTCACGGCGACGGAGGGCGTGGGCGGCGCGGCGTCGACCTTCAGCGTGAAGCCGCTGGGGCGCGACGACTCGACGATCGCGTAGTAGGTGCCGGCGGGCAGATCGCGCAGACGCGCCCGCGCGGGGTTGCCCGAGACGCAGCGCACCTGACTCGCGCCGTCCACGCAGGTGGGACGCACGGAGACGTTGACGAAGCTGCCCGCGCCGTCGACCTCGAGCGTGACGTCACTGCGGGCGGCCAGATCGAAGCGGTAGACGGCGTCGCGGTAGAAGAAACCGCAGCTGGTGTCGAGGTCGTCTTCCTTGTCGCCGAGCGTACCCAGCTCGGGCGTCCCGACGGTCAGGGGCAGGGGATCCGCGCAGGCGTCGCCTTGGGGGACGGGCGTGGGCGCCTCGAGGCTCACGCTGAGATTGAAGTCCACCTCTCGGAAAGATGGCCCCTCCACCACCAGGCTGTAGGTCCCGGCGCCCAGCTGATGCAAGCGCGAGCCGGCGGGGCTTCCGCGCGCGCAGCGCAGCTCGCTCGACGCGTCGCCGCAGGTCGACGCCACGGCGAAGGCCAAGGTCTCGCCGCTGGTCGCGACGGCGGAGATCAGCACGTCCCGGGGAGCGTCCGCAGAGTCGATGGTGAACGAGTAGGTCAGGTCCGGAGAGCCGCTGAAGCCGCAGCTCGTCATCACGTCGTCCGACACGTCGACGAAGCTGCCGGGGAAGGTGCCACCCGCGCTCACGTCCGTGGGTGAGCTGCAGGTCGGATTGGGCGGCGCAGGCGACGCGGGCGAGAGCTCCACCTCGAGGTTGATCTCGCCTCCCCGGTCCACGACGATCACGTAGTAGGTTCCGGCGGCCAGGGCCCGCGTGCGGATGGTCCCCGGGAAGCCGTTCTCGCAGTCGAACTCGGTGGTGCGATCCTCGCAGGTGCGCCGCAGAGCGACCCAGGTCAGGCCGTTCCCGTCCGCGGAGATGCGCACGTCCTTGGGCTCGGCGAGGGTGAGGCTGAGCACTACGTCCTTGCGACCTTCACCCCCACAGGTGAGGGAGTAGTCGCCGCGAGCGCCGTCGCTATCGATCACGAAGCTGCCGCCGGCGCTCACGTCGAGGGCGTCGTCGCAGATGTCGTGGGCGGGCCTCCCGCAGTCCGCCTCGTCCACCTCGCCGTCACAGTCGTTGTCGATTCCGTCCGCGCAGATCTCGGCGAAGCTCATGCCGATGTTGGGGTCGCGGTCGTTGCAGTCGGTGCCGCCCTCGCAGTGGTAGTCCGCCTCGCCATCCTCGTCGAAGTCGCGCGGCGAGCGTCGGCAGAGCTTCGCCTCCTCGTCGCAGCGGTCGATGGTGCACACGTCGTCGTCGTTGCAGGTCTCGGGATCGCCGGGCCCACAGCCGTCCACCGGATCGCAGATCTCCACCCCGTTGCAAAACAGACCGTCGTCACAGGCGCCAGGGTCGACCAGATGCCGGCAGCGTCCGAAGGGATCGCAGAGGTCGCGCGTGCACGCCACCTCGTCGAGGCAGTCCAGATCGGCAGCGCACTCACGCCCGGCGGCGTCGACCATGGCGCCGTCGACGCTGGCATCGGCCGCGGCGTCCACGCCCGAGTCCTCCGCCGGCGCGGAGTCGTCGCCGCAAGCCAGGAGTCCCACAGCGAGCAGCACGCCCAAGGCGAGCGCCAAGGCAGGCCTCACGGCACGACTACGTATCCCCCACATATCCAATCCAATCATCCTGAGCTCCGTCGCCCTGACGCGGGCCCTGACCCCCGAAGGCGCCGAGCCGGGAGTATGGCACGACCTCCACCCGACGCACCACGTGGAGCGCGATCCCGCCGAATTCCTCCGCGGACGGGGACGCGCCGTCGCGCAGGCTCTCGACTTGCACCAGCGCACGTCAGGACGCACCCCCAGGACCATGGACGACTCTCCGGTGCTCTTCGAGGTCGACGACCACGTCGGCTTGATCCGCCTGAACCAGCCCACGCTGCGCAACAGCATGCGCCCGGAGCTGCTCGAGGCCTTCACGCGGGTGCTCGCAGAAGCCAGCGCCTGCGCCGAGCTGCGATGCCTGGTGATCACGGGCAGCGGCTCCTGCTTCAGCGCGGGCGCGGATCTCGAGTCCGCCCTCGCCGTGGAGGCGGACGGCTTGCTGCCCCACGAGCGCTCCTACGCCATGTACGCGCCCTTCCTGCGAGTGCTCGACGTAGAGCTGCCCGTGCTGGCGGCCATGAACGGTCACGCCGTGGGAGGCGGCTTCGGCCTCGCACTCCTCTGCGACATCCGAGTCGCCAACCGCGGCGCGAAATACGGCGCCAACTTCGCCCGCCTCGGCCTGCATCCGGGCCTGGGCATCAGCTACCTGCTGCCGCGCCTGGTGGGCGCTTCCCGGGCCGCCGAGATGCTCTTCACGGGCCAGCTGATCCGCGGCGACGAGGCCGAGCGCATCGGGCTCGTCAGCCGCGCCGTGGACGCAGACGAGGTGCTGCCCGTGACGCTCGAGCTCGCGCACCGCATCGCCGCCGCCGCGCCCCTGGCCGTGCGCAGCATGAAGCGCAGCCTGTACCGCGGGCTCGAGTGGGACGTGCGGCGCGCGGCCGCCCTCGAGGCGGGACCCCAAGCCGAGACCCTGGCCACAGCCGACGCCAAGGAGGGCGTCGCCGCCCTGCTCGAGAAGCGTGAGCCGGAGTTCCACGGTCGCTGACCTTGCCGCGCCCGCCCGTGTTCGATAGGACGAACGCATGCCCAGCCTAGGGATGCCACTACCCATCGAGGCGCTGCCGGCCAAGCTCCGCCGCTTCGCCCAGGAGAGCGCGCCCAAGCCGGCGCGCATGATGGCGGCGAAGGGCCTGGTGCCCCTCGGCGGAGCGGAGCTCGTCACCCTGCTCTGCCAGCTCGCCGCGGCGACGGATCGCGAGCTCGGCGACACCGCGGGTGAAACGCTGCAGGGGCTACCCGAGGCTGTGCTCTTGGAAGCGGCCGAGCAGCCGCTGCCCGCGCCCGTGCTGCACGCCCTCGCGGAGCACTTCAGCCGGCGACCCGAGGTGCTCGAGCGGGTGGTCCAGAACTCGGCCACGGAGCACGAGACCGTGGTGCGGATCGCGCGTCACGCCGATGAGCGGCTGACGGAGATCATCGCCGTCAACCAGGAGCGCCTGCTGGCGGCCCCGACGATCATCGAGGCGCTGTACAAGAACCGCAACACGCGCATGAGCACGGCCGACCGCATCGTGGAATTCGCCGCGCGCCACGAGCTCGACCTCAAGGGCATCCCGTCGTTCCGGGCGCACGTCGAGGCCATCCGCGGGCAGCTGATCCCCGAGCCCACGGAGGAGTCGCTACCGGGAGACACGATCTTCCAGGAGGCGCTGGCCGCGGACAGCGACGAGGACGCCATCGACCTCGACGCGGAGGCCGAGGCGCAGGAGAAGCTCAAGGAGAAGTTCAAGCCGCTGGCCTATCGCATCCGCGAGATGAACGCGGCGGAGAAGATCCGCCTCGCCACCATCGGCGACGCCGCGGCGCGAGCGCTCTTGATCCGCGACCCCAACCGCACGGTCTCCCACGCGGCCATCTCTTCGCCGAGCCTGACGGAAAATGAAGCCTCGGCGTTCGCCCACTCCAAGGAAATCTCCGAGGACATCCTGCGCTACATCGGCAACCGGCGAGAGTGGCTGAGGAGCTACGAGATCAAGCGCGCGCTGACCTTCAACCCCAAGACCCCCACGGGCGTCGCCCTGCGCTTCATCAGCCATCTTCGCCCGAACGATCTCAAGCTCTTGGCCAAAAGCCGCAGCGTGACGGGGGCGATCAAGACCGCCGCCAGCCACCGCCTCGAGGCCAAAGAAAAGAAGAGGAAGCACTGATGGGTCTGTTTGGAAATCTCTTTGGCGGCTACGAGGCGCGCAAGAAGAAGGCGGACGGGCTGTTCGAGGCGCGCCACTTCGGACCCGCCAAGCTCGCCTACGAGAACGCCCTCTCCTCGGCTCCAGAGCAGGATCGCGACGCCCTCGCGCAGCGAATCACGACCTGTCGCGACGGCATCGCCGAGGGCCGCATCGCCGAGGCGGAGCGACAGATCGAGCAAGACGCACCCGACCTGGCGCAGCTCGAGCTCGACGGAGCCCTCGAGGTGGCGGCCAGCTCCGAGCTGCGCGCCGAGGCCCGGCGCCTGCTCGACTCTCTGGAGCGGGAAGACGCGCAGCGTGAGGTCGAGGAAGAGCAGGAGCTCGGAGACGACGCCATCCTCGCGCTCTTGGCCGGGCAGTGGGAAGAGCAGCAAGGGGAAGAGTACGATCGCCTGGGAGAGCCGCTCTTCGACGCTCTGGTGCAGATGCACAGGGGAGACTTCGAGGGCGCCCAAGTGGCCCTCGAGCAGCTGGTCAGCGAGGCGAAGATCCCGCGCTACGCGTGGCTCGAGCTCGCCCGGGTGCGCTTGATGTTGGACGACGACGAGGCGGCGAAGCAGGCCTTCACGACCTTCCTCGACTCCCTCGACCCCGACGAAGGAGGCGAAGCCAGGCTGGCCGCGCACGTCGAGCTGGCGCGCCTCGAGGACGCGGCGGGAGACTTCGAGGCGGCCATGGCGCAGCTCGCAGACGCGGTGGAGGCCTTCGAGGGCGATCCGCGGCCCTACTTCCTGATGGGCAATTTCTTGCGGCAGAAGCAGCTCTACGACGAGGCCGTGGATGTGCTGCGATCGGCGGCGGCGGTGATGGACGAGCAGCAGCCCGATTGGCGCGTATTGACGGAGCTCGGGCTCGCCCTGCGCGACGCGGAGCAGCCGGCCGAGGCCATCGCCCGACTCGAAGAGGTGGTGGATCTCTTCAGCCAGCGGGGGGTCTTGGATTTCCCCGCCGACGCTGTGATCCCCTTGGCGGAGCTGCAAGAGGCGAGAGGAAAACTCGATCGCGCGGCCGACCTCTGGGCGTCCCTCGCCAGCGGCTCTCGGCACGATCTGAAGGCGCACTGCCACCGCGAGGCGGGCCGGCTCCTGGCCGAGCTGGGGCTGATGGACGAGGCGCGGCGCATGCTCACCCGAGCGGGCGCCTTGGCCGAAGACGACGCCGAGCTTACCGCCGATATCCAAGAGCGCCTGGCGGCCCTACCCGACGACTAGTGCCGCCTGCGCGCAGACACGCGGGTGCACGACCAATTGTCGGTGGAGGAGAAGTATGATCTCGACGAGGAGTTCATCGCCCGCATCGAACGCGAGCAGATCGAACCCGCATGGTCAGCGGCCCGCGTCGAGCAGCAGCGTCTCGTCCGAGAACGCCTCCTGCTCGACCCAGACGTCGTGGTCGAGCAGGGCACGGAGTAGGTCGTGCCCAAGCGCAGATGCGTCCTCGCGCCGGACGAGGGCCTCGAGGCGCGAGCGCTCTGCCGCGCTGAGAGGCTGACCGCGCGCCGCCCAGCGCTCGAGCGTGCCGGCGTCGAGATGCCAGGGGCGCAGGCGCACGCCGCCCCGTTGCATCAGGCTCCGCCAGATCAAGACGCCGCTTCGGTCGAGATCGCAGGCGCAGGCCATGTCCAAGCGGAAGGGCGCCAGCAGACGCAGCAGGCGCACCACGGCCCAGCTCGCCTGACCGCCGGTGCAGATGACGAGCTCATCACGCACGCCAGCGTCGACCAGGGCGTCCACATAGTCGAGGAAAGAGGTCAGGTTCTCGATTAGGCGCACGCGCTCGAAGCGGGGACGCTCGAGCGCCGCGTCGGCGAGCTGAGCCACCGTGAGCCGGGCACAGTCGCCGCGCGCGGCGTGGCGCGCAACATCCCCGAAGACCTCTCCACCCTTTCGGTAGGTCAAGGCACCGAAGCAGAGGGCCGAGGCCGCAGCGACGTCGCGGTAGACGCCATGGGCCTCCAGGGCCAGGGCGCGCGCGGCCGCCTCGCTGTGAGGATCGCCCAGCTCCAGCACGCGGCGACGCGTCTCGGGGCTGTGGTCGTAGAGCGCCTTCGTGAGCCGCAGGAAGCGATCGCTGCCCCAGCGCAGCGCCTTGGAGCTGCCGAGGGCGAGGGCCGAGAAGCGCTGCACCCGCATCAGCTCTCGGTTGTCGAGCAGAGCGTCCATGGCCCGGACGAGCAGCCCCAGCTCCTCGAGCGCCGAGGCGAGGCCTCGCTCCTGCGCCAGCGTCAGCTCCTCACCAAGCTCGTGGCTCAGCCCATCGATGACGGCGCCCAGCCACGACCGCGTCGGCTCATGCCTCGCGGCGTCCAACAGCTCGAGCAGCCCCGTCTTCAGGCTGCGACGCAGCAGCCGATCCGCCTCGGACGCGTCCACCTCGCCCAGCGCCTCTCTCAGCCCGTCGAGCAGCGCCGGCTCCCCTCCCGGGAGAGACGCCGCAAAGCGCGAGAGTTCGAGCCTCACTCGCCCGTCGCTCAGCTCGACGCAGGCGCGCGCTGAGAAGAGATCACGCAGCGCCGAGGCGATCTCGGGCGCGACCTCGAGGGTCACTCGCCGAGGTAAGCGACCGCTCCCACGGCTGCGCGTGAGCAGCGAAGAGAGCGCCTCTTGGAGCCCCGGTGTGCGCCCCACGCGCTCGCTCAGGATGGCGGCCAGCGACATGCGACCATGCTAGCACCGAGCGACGCGGAGCCGCTGACTGTTGACCCACGCCGATGTTCTTGCCCCTGCGCCTGATCTCCCGGGCTGCTGAGCCGCTGACCCACCGCCGCGCCGAGTCTGCCCGCGACGCGCGGCCGATTCGGTTGTAGGCTGCGCGGCGTGATGCGGGAGACGAGCGAGACCACGCTGGCAGAGGGTGCGCGTCGGCTCCTGCGCGAGGCGCCCCGTGAGGCCTTCGACGCGGGGTTGGCGCCGCTGCTCCTCGGGGGCATCCGCCCCAGCGTCTCGCATGTGCTGACGGCGGAGCGCGCGCCCGCCTACATCACTCTGCTCTACGGGCTCTTGCTCCTGCGCAGAGGGCACGAGCTCCAGCCCCTCCACGAGGACATCGCCCATGTGGTCGCGGACGCGACGCGTGCGCTGGAAGCGGAACCTCGCCCGGAGCAGCTCGCGCAAGACCTGGATCAGCTCGAGCGTTGGGGTTGCGTATCGCGGCGAGCCGAGGCGCTGAAGATCCTCAGCTACAAGGACAACCGGCGTAAGCGCTTCCGCTACCGTCTCGAGCCGGACGCCGTCGCCCTGCTCGAGTGGCTGGAGGTGCGGCTCGTCGAGGGGCGCGCCAGCGACGGTCGCGACCTGCTCGCCGACGTCCTCGGCCAGCTCACGGAGCTCAAGCGTGTGCTCGATCGCTTCCGGCGAGGGGACGAAGACGACGACATGCCCAGGCGCGCCATGCACCTCCTCGCGGCCGTCGACGCCACCTGCGACGCTCTGAGCGAGGAGCTCGTCAGCTTCCGCGCGGAGATGATCGGCTTCGTCAGTCAGCGCTATCGGCTCGAACATCTGCGCCAGATCGTCTCCTGGCTCGAGCGCTACCTCGGCGTCTACCTGAGCAGCCTCGAGACCACGCGCGAGTCCATCGCGGAGCGCCTCCGCGTGCTGAGTCAACCCCGCTACCGGCGCGCCCTCGCGGCCTGTCACGCGCGCCTCGAGGCGGAGCGCGCGGAGACCCCCGCCATGCTGCGCGGCAGCGGGCGTCTGCGTGATCCGGACGAGCTGCTCGACGCGGCGGCGCCCTACTTCGGCGCCGAGGGCACGCTGCGCACGTTGACGCATCACATCGACGACTCGGCCCGCGCCGTGCTGCACAAGATGCACCGCCATCAGGCCGAGCTCGAGCGCCGCAACGCCCGGCTCGAGGATCTGCGCGCCACCATCGCGCGCGTGGCCGCCCTGCCGCCGGACTCGACCACCCCCGACCTCGGGGAACTCCTGCGCGCCACGGTAGCGTCGGCCCA
>JAADHO010000331.1 GCA_013151775.1 Deltaproteobacteria bacterium
CAGGGCGAGTCCGCGCCGCGCGAGCCGACGCCGCCGCGGCTCGATCCGCTGCCGGCGGAGATCGTGCCCGCGCAGCCCGGAGAGCAGGCGGAGCCGGACGAGCGGCGGCTGTGGGAGTTGGCCCAGGCGGGGCGCTTCATCCGCGCGCGCGAGCTCTCGGAGCGCTACCTGGCCACCCACCCCGACTCCTACGTGGGTCACTTCGTGCTCGCCTTGGCGCAGCATTATGGCGAGGCGAATTTCCCCCGCGCCCTCTACCAGGTGAAGCTTGCGCGCCAGGCCTTCGAGCGTCGCTACGGCGCGGAGCCCACGCCCAACGACCCCTGGCGCTGGCACGCGCGCATCCTCGACGAGCAGGCGCAGGCCGAGGGGGATCTGGATCACTTCGCTCAGAAGCTCGCCGTGATCGCCTTGAAGAACCGCCTCTACGATCCGGATCAGGTCGCGGCCCGCGCGTGGCCGCTGATGAAGCTCCACCGCTATCGCGAGGCGCGCATGGCGGCTCGGGCGGGTCTTCGCGTGGGCTCGGAGATCGAGACGGTGATCGGGCTCAACTCCCTGTGCGCCATCGAGTTCGAGGCGGGCAACGACGGAGCGAGCTACACGGCCTGCAAGGCGGCCCTCGACTACGCGCGGCAGGGCGGACGCCAACCGGAGACCGTCGACCTCACGAACTTCGCCGAGGCCTCGCGCAGCGTGTTCAAGTTCGACGAGGCGGAGCGCATCTTGCTGGAGGCCACGCGCTCGCGCATCTCGTGGTACGGCAACCCCTGGATGGAGTTGGGCGAGCTCTACACGCGCGCAGGTCGGCTGCCCGAGGCGCTGAACGCGTTGAAGCGTGTGCCTCCCTATCGCGCCGGACGGCCCGCTCATGTGCGCGAGTCCGATCGCAACGAGACGCGTCGAGCCCTGGCCGCCTTCTTCTTGGTCGCGGGACGCGTGGAGGACGCACGCCGCATCACCGAGCGCGCGCTGGTGCTCCCCGATCGACGCGCGCACACCAGCCGCGATCCGGCGCAGGACAGAGCCATCATCGCGTTGATCGATCGACGCGCGCGTTTGATGCAGGCCGAGCGCATTCGAGAGCGGGCGAGTGCGCGTGGCCTCGGCGCGCGCCTGTGGGCCTGGGCGCGGGCGCAGCGAGAGCGGCTCGGCGCCTGGGAGAGTGGCCGCAAGGCGGCGCGCCTCTTGGCGGACGAGGACCGCCTGGTGGGCACCTTCGCCATCGGCACGTCTCGCAGCGCCATCACCCCACCGTGGCTGGTCGGCGACCTGGTCGATGTGCTCGGCGCGGGCGTGGTGCGAGCGGCTGTGGAGCGCGCACGTGCAGGGGATCAACGCCCGGGCGCGGCTGGCTACTACGACGCTTTCCTGGCCGAGGCGGCCTTCGCGGACGGGGATGCGGAGCGCGCCATCGAGCTCGGTGGGCGCTCCCTCGCGGCGCTCTCGCCGGGTGACGCCCTGCTGCAGGCGCGCGTGCGCGCGCTGGTGGCCGCGGCCTCCTGGGAGACGGGGGCGTCGGACGCGCGGGCGCACTACGACACCGCGCTGCAGAAAGATCCGGGCGTGTTCCGACGTCTCGACCTGCCGCTTCCAGTGCGCATCGTCGCCGGAGGTGGCGAGGTGGCGCAGGCCGTCGCCGACGCCGTCGCCCGCTCACCGCGCTTCGAGACCGACGACGCGGGACTCACCCTCACGGTCGAGGCAGACGCGACCCATGGCCGCGTCTGTCTGAGCGGCGCGGACGGCTCGTCCCTGGGCTGCGGCGAGGCCTCCCTCGAGGCCAAGGACACGGTCGCCGACCTGGCGCAGCGGATCGTCGACGCCCTGCACGAGGGCGTGTTCGCGCCGCGCCTCGACCTCAGCCAAGCAGACGCCAACTCCCTCGATGGAAGCGCCGCCACGGGCCGCGACGCTCTTCACACCCTCTTTGACGATCTCGGCATGCCAGGTCCCGGGGATCGCAGCGTCCGCCCGGCGCCGAGGCCACTGGATCCGGCGCCCCCTCCAGCGCCCTAGAGCCGCCACACCCTAGCCTAGCCGTCGCGGGTGGCGCGCCGTGGAGAAGGTCCACTCCTACTGGGAGAAGACCTGGCCGGGCTGCGCCAGAGTGGAGAGCGGCACGGCTTCGATGCGATCCGCCAGGGGGTAGCGGCGCGCGCCGGGATACAGCACCGCGATGCGTTCGAGACCCAGCTCCGAGAGGGCGACGCGCATCGAGCGCGTGGCGCGCGGCGCGTCGGCTCGCTTGCATTCGACTCCCAGCATGCGGTCCCCCCGACGTAGCAGCAGGTCGACCTCCGCGCCTTGGTGTGTCGCCCAGAACCACGCCTCTTCGTGCTCTTCGCTCCCCAAGATCTGCTCGATTACCATTCCCTCCCAGGACGCGCCGAGCTTCGGATGCGAGAGCAGATCGCGCTCCGTGCCAATGGCCAAGAGCTGATGCAAGAGGCCACTGTCACGCACGTAGATCTTGGGAGACTTGACCTGACGTTTCTTCAGGTTTGCGTGCCACGGCAGGAGCTGCCGGATCATCTGCGCGTCCGTCAGCAGATCGAGGTATCGGCGCATGGTAATGGGCTTCACGCCAAGGGATCGCGCTGGCTCGGCCGCGTTCCAGGTTTGGCCATGGTAGTGCGCCAGCATGGTCCAGAAACGAAGCAGCGCGGTGGCGGGGACGCGCACACCCCACTGCGGCAGGTCCCGCTCGAGAAGCGCTTGGATGAAGTGCTTGCGCCAGCGTAGGCTGTCGGCCTCGCTGCGTGCCAGGTAGGAGAGGGGAAAGCCACCTCGTAGCCACAACCGAGGCGTGGCCTTTGCCCCCAACTCCTCGAGCAGAAAGCCCGTGATGTCCAGCCGCTCTACTCGCCCGGCGAGGCTCTCGGAACTCTGCCGCATCAGCTCTCCCGAGGCGCTGCCCAGGATCAGGAAGCGCGCTGCGGAATCGGCGCGGTCTGCGAGCACTCGGAGCAGTGGGAAGAGGTCGGGGCGACGTTGCACCTCGTCGATCACCACCAGGCCCTGGAGCGAGCTGAGGGCCGTCATGGGCTGCTCCAGCCGGGCAAGGCTCACCGGATCCTCGAGATCGAAGTAGTTGATCGAGTCTTCGGCGAGCAGCTCGCGCGCCAACGTGGTCTTGCCCGATTGGCGCGGGCCCGTGAGCACGGTGATCGGATTTCGCGCGAGTGAAGCGCGGATGTTCTCCAAGAGCCGGATTCGAGGGACAGTCACAGAAGGATGATACCATGAAAATCCGACATGAGCTGTCTGTTTTTCATGGTATCCGAGCGGAACCAGGGCGCCGTCACACGCTCGGCAGCAGCGGCACGATGAAGAGCACGTAGAGCACGGCGAGCAGGATCTGCAGGATGGCGAAGCCCGCGGCCATGCGCACGAAGCGCATGAAGCTCATCTTCAGCCCGTACTTGTGCATCAAGGTCACGGCCACCACGGTGCTCGCCGAGCCGATGGGTGTGAGGTTGCCGCCGAGGTTGGCGCCGAAGATCACGCTCCACCACAGGCGGGAGTCGCCGAGGGGCTCCATGCCGTGGAGGATGCGCGCGAGCATGGCGGCGAGGGGGATGTTGTCGGTGACGGAGCTGACCGCTGCGGAGCTGACGAGCGTGGCCGCGGTTCCGGCGCCGTCGACCAGCTCGTTCAGGGCGATCACAGCTCCGAGCCCGTGGCCGATCAGAGCGAGCACCTGCGCGTGCTCCATCACGTTGATCACGACGAAGAGGAAGACGAAGAAGAGCAGCAGATCCCAGTCGAGAGCGCGGTAGAAGGCGTCCGCCGTGCTCTTGAAACGCAGGAGCATGATCACGCCGAAGGCCATGGCCACGAAGCCCATGCCGAGTGGGTAATGGAGCACGCTGCTCAGGGCGATGGCGGCGATGAAGAGCACGAGCATGATAGCGCCGAAGGCGAAGAAGCCGCGGCTCCCGATGCCGTCGCGCTCGTCGAAGCCCGCGACGTGCTCTGCTGCGAGCTTCTTTTCCTTGGCGCTCTTCAAGCGATGGATGCCGAAGGCGCGCGCGCCCATGAAGAGCGTGGCGGCCGTGGCGACTAGCACGTAGGGCGCGGCTTTGATGAAGAAGTCGATGAAGCTGATGCCCGCCGTCTGACCGACGATGATGTTGGGCACGGAGCTGATCAGCGTGAGCAGACCGCCGACGTTGGTGAGTAGCCCCTCCACCAGCAGAAATCCCAGGAGTCGCTCGCGTTGATCCAACTTCTCGAGCGACACGGCGGACAGGGATCCGATGATGATCATGGCCGTGACGTTGTTCAGCAGCGCCGAGAACATCACGGTCAGCAGGCCGTAGAAGATCAATAGGATCAGCGGATCGCCGCCGGACTTCTTGGTCAGCTTGATGGCGACCCAGGTGAAGAGCCCGCTCTTGCTCGTCACGTCCACGAACAGGCTCGAGCCGAGGATGATGGCGATGACGCCCCAGTCGATGCCCTGGATGTAGACGGGGATCGGCAGCTCTTCGCCGAAGACGTTGACCAAGGGGCCGAAGGGCAAGATGCCGAAGATCTCCGCGGCCGCCAGCGAGACGACCGCGAAGAAGCCTGTGATCACCGACTTCTTGGCGTGCAGCTTCTCTTCGAAGGCCAGGGCCAGCACCATGGCCCCGAGCAGGGCGAAGAAGAAGAGGGTGGTGCCCAGAGAGACGTGCGCTTCGTGCATGGCTTCGCCTCAGAGCATCAAGAGCGGCGTGTCGGTTAGCTCGACCGCCAGCGAATAGGCGATGCCGTGCAGCGCGATGTGATCCTGCTCGAGCGTGCGAAACACCAGCATGTTCGCGCCGTGCTCTTCGATCATCTCGCGGTAGTCGGCCACGCGGCGCGCCAGGGTGACCAGCTTCTCGATCTCGCGCTCGACGGGCGTCTCCGCCAACGCATCGACGCAGGAGCGGATGTAATCTCGCGGTTCACGCAAGAGCTGTTCGAGGATGACCTCGCGCGCGTTGTCGGTGTCGATGCTCGGGATCTTGCCGATGGCCTCGATGTAGCGGTCGAAGACGTCGGCGTCCTCCACGTGGCTCAACCACAGGCGCCCGCCGGGGTCGGTGATCTTCAGCGCCCAGTTCACCAAGGCGTCGTCGCCCGTGAGGTGGTCGGTGACCGCCATGACCTTGTCCGTGCTGCGCCGCGTCCACTCGCTGACGGGGTGGGCGCGTGGGCTGGGCGTGACCACGACCGGAAAGTCGAAGCCGCGCGTGATGGCGTTGAGGTAGACGCCGAGGCTGTAGTTCCAGCGCCAGGCGTCCGTGTGGAGGTTGCGGTAGGTGCAGGCCAGGTCCGGCTCGATCTCGCGCACCAGGTCCAGCACCTTCTCGACGCCCGTGAGCGCGCTCTTGTCGTGCAGGAAGTACTCGGCGCCAGCGCCTACGTCGCCCATCAGGCTGCGCGCCGCGGCGCAGTACTCGTCGTGGGCCTCGCCCCGCAGATCCGTGAGGATGAGCACCCGCTTCACCTCGGGCAGCCCGAGCTTGAAGCGCGCCTTGTCCGCGCCTCGGAAGGCGCTCTCGAATTGGTCGACGTTGAGCACGGGCGGACGATAGCAGCTGCGTGCCGGGCGTGCGCAGGGTCTGGCGCCTCAGAGGGCGCGCAGCTCGCGAGCTGGCAGGCGCCGGCAGGACAGCTGACGGGGAATATAGATGAAGATAGGCACGGCACCAGGTAGCTCCACGCTATCGTAGGGGCATGCTTCAGTCCCAAGTGCACTTTGTTCACTCCCTGGCTTTCACCTTGCCGATGCTGCTCTTGAGCGTGGTCACAGGTGCGTGTCGGGCACCCGCTATTGCCGATGCTGGCATCATAGATGATAGCGCCGCGCCAGCCGACGCCCGCTCGCGGCCGGATGGGGCAGTGCGTGACAGCGCTGTGGTTGACGGGGCCGTTCGTGACAGTGCATCTCTGGACGGTGATGGCTCGTGCACACTACCCCCCCGCCCCTTCTCCAATATCGAGCTGAAGTTTGACAGGAACCCTGATTGGCAAACGCAAGGACGTGATATGGTTGGTCCACTGCCGTGCGGGTTCGACTACGGATACACAGATGAGGAATGGCACCCTTCGGATGTGCTCGATAGCCTGCCATCGATCTTCATTGGAGGGCGGTCACCAGATCAGGTTTTTGGAGGTACGGGCAAATCATTGGTGGCCACGTATGAGTCATTGAGTACGTTGAATGGCCTGAATAGCAATGGCAGTTGGCCATCAGATGGATTTCTAACTATTGATGTAATCCCTACTCGGGAGATATATGTTAGATTCAGAATGCGGTTTCAGGATGGATTTTACACTGGAGGAGGAGGGGCTATTAAATTGTTTCGCATTCTCAGCTACGATGGATCAGGATCTCGCTCCAAGTTTGGAGGTGGCGGAAACACTTCGCCTCTCTATTTCTTTGACTGGGCAAGTTCGGATGAGTTTGGTGTGAGGCAGAAGCACGGGTTTCGATGCGATGATCAAGCTGCTAACTATTATTGCGAGAATCCAGCGATTGGTGATGCGCCAAGATCTGTTTTTAGAGGAGATATGTCCGGCAATTTCACCAGCAATGTCGAGTCGCTATCTGCACGGATACCGGACCTTGTGAACGGTGGGTTCCTTCCGTACTCAGGTTCAGTGACGCATGATCAAGTATACGGTGATGTTTGGCACAAACTAGAGTTCCACTTAGTTCAGAACGGGAGTCCGGGCGCATTGGACGGCGAATTCCAATTCTGGCTAGATGGGCAACTGCTCGTGGATATGAGACAGATTGCATGGATTGGCACTGGCGGCGACATGAATGCCCTCTGGAATGGTGTTGCATTCGGTGGCAACGGCAAGTATAGTTTCAATTCTAATCCTGCAGACTCAGTTACACTGCATGAGCGCTGGGTTGCTTTTGATGATGTGGTTATTCGCGACACCTTGCCGAGTGTCCGCTGAGGATCTTGCATGAGGACGATGGCTGCTCTTGGAGTGGACGCGCCCTGTTGACGCGATCGGATTTGGCATCGTCGATGCGATCAGGTTTGGCTCGCAAGCGTAGCGATTGCAACATCCGTTCGAGCGATGCCTCAGAGGGCGCGCAGCTCGCGAGCTGGCAGGCGCCGGCAGGGTGACGCGTCGAGCACGCTTGGGGTCGAGAGCTGGTCGCCGGTGAGCGTGAATCGGAGCACGCCGGCGCTCGCGTCGGGCACGAGCAGCAGGCTCGCGTCGCTGGACAGCGCGCCCGGTCCCAGGGTGAAGGCCTCGGCGCTGCTGTAGACCACATCGCCCCTGCCGTCGCGCAGCCGCAGCCGGAGCAGTCGATCGGGCTCGGCGCTGCCCGCGTCGCCCATGCTCGCGACGAAGACGACGTCGTCCTCGAGGGGCATCAGAGCGTGGGTCGCAGGTGGCAGATCCGGGTGTTCCTCGGCCCGCCAGATCCACTCGAGCACGGCCGGCCCAGACGCGGGCACACGCAGGCTCGCCACGCCCGCGCCCACTCGACGTCCCGCCACGTCCGAGAAGGTCGGCCCCACGCAGGCCACGAACACGCGCAGTGGATCGTCACGCGCCGCGGCCAGCTCGCCGCAGCCGATCAGCCCGGGCAGCGAGCTGAGCGCGACCTCGCCCGACTCCACGTCGACGAGCGCGATGGCGCCCGGCGCGGCGACCCGAAAATCCGCCGAGAGCCGGGCCAGTCCGACCACGAGGCGACCTTGGCGCAGCAGCATGCGATCCGGTCGCGCGTAGGTTCGCGTCACGCCGCCCGCGTCGTCGACGTCTAGGTCGAGCGCCTCGAGGCCGATGCGCCCCACGAGCTCGCCGGTGGTCGGCTCGAGCAGCAGCAGGTCGTCTCCGCGATCGAGCTCGCGGGCGTCGCGCGCCAGGTTCGGCTCGTAGCGGCTCACCGCCCAGCGTCCGTCGGCCAGGCGCAGCACGTCGTGGGGGTTGGCGCGGTAGGCCGCCTCGCCCGCGATCGACGAGGGCGTGGTGGCCAGCTGACGCACGCGCCCGCTGGCGAAGCGCGCCTCGCCGACGACGTCGACCCCGAAGCGGTCGAGCCAGAGCAAGCGGTCCGGCGCCGGCGCTTCGGTGGGCAGGCTGAGGTCTCCGCTCAGGGCCGAGGCCAGCCCGGCGCTCGCGCTGCCCGAGTCGAGGTAGGCTTCCGTCAACAGCTCCCCGCCTTCGTCCAAGAGCGCGATGGCGCTGCTGGCGTAGTCGCTGGTGACGAGCGCGAAGGCAGGCGTGGCGCGGGGGGGGTGGAGATCCGCCGCCGGACATCGCGCACCCGGCCCGGAGCAGGCGCCCACGCAGGCCAACAGCATCGCGAGCAGCAGTCGAGTCATCGCGCGACGCCTTGGAGCAGGCTGAGGGAGGCGGAGAAACGCCGGCCAGGGAGCGGAAAGCCGAGCAGATCCGAAGGCCCCGCGTCGAGCAGGTCTCGGGCCAAGAGATCGAGGCGGGCGCGACCGTGGGCGAAGCTCAGCGACACGCCCGCGCCGAAGGTCGTGCGCCCTCGGACGCGGACCAGCGCCGCGGGGTCGACGCTGCTCGCGCTCTGGTGGTTCACGTCCATGAAGGCCGATCCCGTGACGCCCCGGCCGAGGCTCAGGCTGACCTCGGGTCGCGCGTGGAGCGAGAGCCTCGGCCGAAGGGGCAGGTCCCGCTCGCGTTCGAGGTCGAGGCTCTGCATGTAGGTCAGGGCGCCCACGAAGCCGAGGTGCTCACCGAAGCGCAGGCGCGTGCCCATCTCCGTGCCGAGCACCCGCGCGCGGTCGATGTTCTGGGGCGTCGCCGTGAAGCGGCTGGTGCGAACCCAGCGGATCAGATCGCGTGAGAAGAGCCCGAAGCCTCGCAGCTCGATCGTCCCCGAGATGGAGTGCAAGCGTCCGCGCCACACGGCGCCGGCGTCGAGGGAGAGTCCGCGCTCCGACCTGAGCCGGGTGTCGCCCACCAGGAAGGCGCCGTCTCCAAACAGCTCCACCAGGTTCGGCAGCCTGGCGGCCGTGGCCACGGAGGCGCTGAAGGCCAGGCTCGGCGTGGGCGCCACCACGCCCGAGAGGCGCGCGTTGGGGACGACGTCGGTGGTGTCTCGCTGCTGGCCGAGCAGGTCGGCCCGGCTGCCCGCGAGGGAGGAGCGCGCGACGGCCAGGTTGCCCGAGAGGCGCGCCTCCAGG
>JAADHO010000184.1:0-33949 GCA_013151775.1 Deltaproteobacteria bacterium
TCCCGCTCCGCCTCCATCTTCGAGCGCCCGGATCCCCGCGCGAAGGCCGCGCCGTCCACCAACAGCTCCACCTCGAAGACACGCTCGTGATCGGCGCCCGTGGCGTCCACCACGCGGTAGGTCGGGGTCGACATGCCGCGCCCCTGCACCCACTCCTGGACCAAGGATTTCGGATCTGCACGCTGGTCCCTCGCGGCCTCGAGGCGCGGGCCGAAGAGCCGCTCGATGACCCCGAGGGCGGGCCCACATCCCGCGTCCACGAAGACCGCACCGAGCACGGCCTCGAGCGCGCTGGCCAACAGGCGAGGCTTGTGGCGACCGCCCGAGAGCTCCTCGCCGCGTCCGAGCATCAGGCAGGCGTCGAGCTTCAGCTCCTGGGCGACCAGAGCCAAGGAGCGCTCGCAGACCAGGGCCGCACGTCGACGGGTCAGGGCGCCCTCGGGGGCGTCCGGGAAGCGCGCGTAGAGCTGCGCCGCCACGGCCATGCCCAAGACCGCGTCGCCCAAAAACTCCAGCCGCTCGTTGTCGCGCGGCGCCAGGCGGGGGTGCTCGTGGGCGTAGCTCCTGTGGGAGAGGGCGTCCCGCAGCAGCGCGGGATCCGCGAAGTCGTGACCGAGGGCGAGCTCGAGTTCGTGCCGTAGAGCGTCCTGCATGCGAGGCTCAGCCTAGACGCCCGGTGGACGCGGGTTCAACCCGAATGGCGCTTTCCCTTTGCGAGCAGGTCTGGAGACAGTAGTCTCGCCGGCCGAGGGGTGAGCGAATCGGGCAACCGGAGAGCGGCGAGGGTACATGGCGGATAACCAGAAGATCGCGAAATACGTCGGCATCGGCTGCGGCGTCGTGCTGCTCCTCGGCTGCTGCATCGGCGGAGGCGCCTACTTCGCCTGCAGTAAGTTCGCAGGCGCCCTCGGCGCGCCCAAGGGCCAGGCGACCGGGTTCTTCTACGACATGCGTCAGGGGCGCCCCGAGGCGGCGCTACAGCGCATGGACGGCCCCTACCAGGCGAGCCACGACCTCGCGCGCTTCCAGCAGGCGACGGCCACGATCCCGGCCATCGCCAGCCAGACGGATACGACCTTCAGCAACATCCGGATCAACAACGGCAGCGCGACCGTCAGCGGCTTCTTGACCACGCCGAACGGCAACATCCCCGTGGCCGTCACCCTGAGCAGCATCGGCGAAAACTGGTACATCGACAGCATCGTCGTCGCCAACGTGCCGCTGCCCTAGCGCGGGGGTCCTCAGACGGGGGCCCTCAGGCAGGAGTCGGCGGCTCGACGGCGACGGCGGGGGCGTCGTCCTCGATGGGGACCACGAGCGGCAAGGGCGCCGGCGGCGCGGGCCCCTGAAACTCGCCCAAGCGATAGAAGCGCTCGACGAAGTCGGCCAGACGCGCGGAGGCGTCTCCGGGCAAGGGCAGCTGCTCCCCGCAGACCTCCAGACGAACGCTCTGCGCCCGCGCCATGGCGCGCACATCCAAGATCGTCAGATCCGCCGTGACCGCGTCGTAGACGCCCCCAGGCATGCGCACCAGCGCCGGTCGCAGGCGAGCGCGACGTCTGGCCTGACCGTCGATGGAGATGAAGAGGTCTTGGCAGGCCTGCCAGCGCGGACTCGACACGGCGGCCCCGAGCAGAGCGTGCACCCGCACGTGGTCCACACCGGGATCGGCGCTCAGGTCCAAGTGACCGCGCCCCAGGGCCGCCCGGGAGAGCTCGAGGGCGATGCCGGTGGAGAGCGCGGGCGTGGGTGGCACGACGGCGACCAGCGTCCACTCCACAGGTAGGGACACTCGCGGAGCGGGAGGGGTCTGCTGGGGCAGCAGCAGGAGCAGCGGGACGAGGGCGAATCGGGCGTGGTTCATGGGAGGTTCAGAGGTTGGACCCCCGAGGAGGCCCTCCGCTTGGCTCGCGCATGCCGGCTGCTACACTCGCGCGCCATGCGCCAACTCCGCATCTTCGACGACAAGGCGGCCGCGCAGACGCTCGGCGACACGCTCTTCGTGCAGGGCATCGAGAACACGGTGAACGAGACGCGGGACGGCGCCTTCGCGATCTGGGTCCACGAGGAGGAGGAGCTCGACTCGGCCAAAGAGATCGCGGACGAGTTCGAGCAGAACCCCAAGGCGCCGCGCTTCCTCGACGCGCCCAAGATCGCCGGCAAGCGGCGCAAAGCCGAGTCCAACAAGGCGCAAGAGAGCCGCCACAAGACGGTGAAGGCGCGCAAGGTGCTCGACGCGGAGCAGAACCGCAGGCCGCCCGTCACCGTGGGCCTCGCCCTGGTCTGCGTGCTGGCCTTCGCGCTGATGAACAGCGGCGGCGGCGCCAAGTTCACCAGCCTGCTGTCGATTCAAGGCTATGGCAGCCGGATCGCGCTCGGATCCTGGGGCGCGACGGGGCTCTTCCAGAGCGTACTCTCGGGCGAAGTGTGGCGCCTGGTGACGCCCATCTTCCTGCACTTCGGCATCCTGCACTTGGTGTTCAACCTCTCGTGGCTGTGGATGTTCGGCTCGATCCTCGAGCGCAGCTCGGGCAGCGTGCGCTTCGGCTGGATGGTGCTCGTCCTGGGGGTGTCCTCCAACATCGTGCAGTACGTCGCCACCGGCTCGCCCTTGTTCGGCGGCATGAGCGGAGTCATCTACGGCCTCTTCGGCTACCTGTGGATGCGAGGACGCTACGATACCCGGGTGCGCTACCAGCTGCCCGGCTCCACCGTGCTGATCTTGCTCGGCTGGTACCTACTGTGCGTCACCGGCATCATCGGCGCGGTGGCCAACGGCGCGCACACGGGCGGCCTAGTGCTCGGTGCCGCCTGGGGCTACCTCGCGTCCGGGGACCTTCGCCGCCGCCTACTGGGCTGAGCTGCGTTGGGGCTGGTCCCCAATGGAGCGTAGGAAGGCCAGGGCGCGCGGGCCGATGTCGGCGAGGGAGTCGGGGTCGTTGCGCAGCTTGGAGAAGAGCACGCGGCCCTCGAGGTAGGCGACGAGGTCGGCCGCGGCGCGCTCGGGATCGCAGATCTGGAGTTCGCCCGCCAGGGTGGCCTCATCGAGCACGGCCGCGAGGCGTGAGGTCCAGCGGCCGAAGACTTCGCTGAGCTGCTCGCGCAAGACCTCGTCCTGCGTGCTGAGCTCGAGGGCGAGGTTGCCGAGCGGGCAGCCGCAGACGTGGCCCGCCGAGTCGCGACCGCGGCAGGCCTCGTTGGCGTTGGCGGTGAAGAAGCGCTCGAGGCGCGCGAGCGGAGAGCCGTCACCGCCGAGCGTGCGCTCGAGGCCTTCGGCCATATGCTCCCAGTAGCTGTCGATCACGGCGGAGACGAGATGGCGCTTGGACTCGAAGAAGTGGTAAAAACTGCCCTTCTTGACGCCGGCTGCGTTGCAAATCTCACTGACACCCACGGCGGTGTAGCCGCGCTCCGAGATCAGCCGACCGGCCGCCTCGAGCAACTTCTCACGCGCGTCGCTGGGTCGTCCCATATCAACTCATCAGTCGCGGAGTGGGGAGCACGCGTTACAGCGCGAGGCTCAACCGCAGGCCTGGGATGTGCATGTATCGCCCGTCGCCGTGCAGTCTTGGCACGCGGCGCCACCGGAGCCGCAGAATGTATCCAAGCTACCGCTTCGACACAGCTCGCCACCGCTGTCGTAACACCCCGACGTGCACGAGGAAACGCACACCCGACCACCCACATAGTCGCAAATGGGCAAGGATGGTCCGCTGAAGTGTGCACACGCGGCGCCGCCGGTACACGGTTGGCATACGTTCGACGTGCACTGTGCGTTATTCGGATCCAAGCAATCCCCATTCCTCCGACACTCCACACAGCTTCCGCCAAGGCACACGCCGCCCGTGCAGGGATCTCCGTCGCTGGCCAGCACGTTGCCTGGACACGAGGCGGCAGAGCCCGTGCACGTCTCCGCCAGATCGCACACGCCTGCGGCGCGGCACGTATACGACGACGGCCGGAGCGCGTTCGTCGGACAATTCGCCGAGCTCCCCGTGCATGTCTCCGCCACATCGCAGCCGCCCGCAGACGGGCGACATGTCGTCGACGACGACTTGAAACCATTCGTGGGGCAGCTCGCCGAGCTCCCCGTGCATGTCTCCGCCAGATCGCAGCCGCCCGCAGACGGGCGACATGTGGTCGACGACGACTTGAAACCATTCGTCGGACACGCCGCCGAGCTCCCCGTGCACATCTCCGCCACATCACAGCCGCCCCCCGACGCGCGGCACTGCGTCGACGACGACTTGAACCCGTTCCCCGGACAATTCGCCGAGCTCCCCGTGCAGGTCTCCGCCACGTCGCACGGCCCGCCCGACGCGCGGCACTCGGTAGACGACGAGCGGTATCCGTTCGGCGGGCAATTCGCCGAACTCCCCGTGCACCTCTCCGCCACATCACAGCCGCCCCCGGACGCCCGGCACTGGGTCGACGACGACTTGAACCCGTTCGTCGGACACGCCGCCGAGCTCCCCGTGCACATCTCTGCCACATCACAGCCACCCCCCGACGCCCGACACTGGGTCGAGGATGACTTGAAGCCATTGGCCGGGCAGGCTGCCGAGCTCCCCGTGCAGGTCGCCGCCACGTCGCACGGACCCGCGGGCGGTCGACACTCGAGCGTGTTCGGCCGGAAGGCGTCGTGGGCGCAGGTTGGGGTGCCGCTGCTGCATTCCACCACGCCGCTCTCACATGGCGCACCCGTCTCGCAGGCCGCGCCACACTCCAGAGCCGTGCACGCACCGCGAACGCAGAAGGGCTTGGACGCGTCCATGCACTGGTCGTTGGCGTTGCACTCCGTGCACGATCCGAGCGTCTCGTTGCAGACCATGGGCGCGGCACAAGGGTCGCTCCTGCTGGGCTCACACGTGCCGTCAGCGCAGGCATCCGGCCCGTTGCAGAAGACCCCGTCATCGCAGGAGCCGGTGTTCGGTGCGTGCTCACAGCCCGTGGACGTACACAGATCGTCCGTGCAGGGGTTGCCGTCGTTGCAACTCGCCGTGTCACACGTGGGACCCGAGTCTCCCATGGCCGAATCCACGTTGGCGTCGGGCTGCGCACCGCCATCGGGGTTGGCGCCGGAGCGCGGCAGGGCGCAGGACGCCACGAAAATCAAAGCGAGCGCGAACGCCGTCCGCCGCGACGTTGACCAAGAGTCGAAAGTCATCATGGAAGCCTCGCCGGCAGTGTAGCGGAAAGCGCAGCCAGCGGCCGGCGCAAACCACCCACCGCCTCCGCGCGCTAGGAGCAGGTGTTCGAGGCGCTGCACATGGAGCCGGGTCCGCAGTCCCCGTTGTTCAGGCACTCCACACAGATGTTCGTGCTGGGCTTGCAGAATGACGTCGAGCCACCGCAGTCGGCATTCACGAGACACTCCACGCACACCTGCGTCGTGGTGTTGCACCGCGGCGTACCACCACCGCAATTCGTGTCGTCTAGGCACTCGACGCAGGTGTTGGGGCTGGCGCCCGTGTCACAGGCTGGCAACCCGGACACGCTGGCGCAGTCGGCGGTGTTGGCGCACGGAGCGCAGCTCCCCGACACACAGGCGGCCTTGGTCGCGCTCGTGCAGTTGGCGTCGACCTCACACTCGGCGCAGCCACCTGACACGCAGAAAGGCGTGCCCCCCGAGCACGGCTGACACGAGCTGCCCGCGGCTCCGCAGGCGCTGGGCGTGTCCCCCGCGAGGCAGGTCCCGGCGCTCAGGCAACCCGTGCAACAGCTGCCTCCACCGCACACGCCTCCGGTACACGAGCGCGAGTTGTTGCTGTAGCCACAGGCGCCGCTGCTCGAGTTGCAGCTGTCGGTCGTGCAGACGTTCGTGTCGTCGCAATTCTTCGGGCTACCGGGCTGGCACCTGCCGCCGGAGCAGCGGTCGCTGAGCGTGCAGGCGTCGCCGTCGTCGCAGGCCGCCGTGTTGGGCAGGTGCCCGCAGGCGCCGCTGCTCGGGTCGCAGCTGTCGGTGGTGCACACCTCGCCATCGTCGCAATTCTTCGCCGCGCCCGCCTGGCACGAGCCGCTCACGCAGCGATCGCTGAGCGTGCAGCGGTTGCCGTCGTTGCAGGAGGCGGTGTTGTTGGCGTGGACGCAGCTGCCGCCGGTGCAGGAGTCGTCCGTGCATGGGTTGCCGTCGTCGCAGTCTCCTCCGTTTCGGCACTCCACACAGGCGCTGCCGACGCAGAAGGGCGATCCACTGCCGCAGCTCGAGCACGCTCGGCCGCTCGTTCCGCAGGCGCTGGTGGAATCACCGGCGACGCAGCTGCCTCCGCTCACACAGCCGGTGCAGACGTGAACGCAGACGTTGCCCGTGCAGCGATCCGTGGTGTTCCCGTTCCCGTCGCCGCACTGACCGTCGCGAACGCACTCCACGCAGCTCCCCACTCCCGTGCAGTAGGGCGTGGCGCCGCCGCAGCTCGAGCACATCATGCCGCCTCGGCCACATCTGCCGTCCGAGGTGCCTCCACGGCAGCGATTCCCACCGAGGCAGCCGGTGCAGCAGGATCCGCTCTGACAGCGGCCGGAGGACGCGCCCACGGCGCAGCTCGCGCCGTTGGTGTCCGTGGCGGGCCGAGTGCACGCCTCGCTCTCGGGTGTCGTCGTGCTCTGGCACTCGTGGGTCACGAGATCGCAGCTGAAGCTCGTGACCGTGCGCGCGTGCGTGCCGCTCAGCTCGCAGGGGCTGCCGCCGAAGTCGCAGGTCGACCACTCTGGGACGTTGGCCATGGGGCAGTCCGAGTCGTCGTTGCATCCGAGGCAGGCGCGCCGCGGCTCGTTGCAGACCGTGGGCGCAACACACGGATCGCCGTCTCCGGCCTGACAGTCGCCATCCGCGCAGGTGTCGAAGCCATCACAGAACACGCCGTTGTCACAGGGATCCGTGTTGGGCACGTGCTTGCAGCCCGTGGCCGTGCACAGGTCGTCGGTGCAGGGTTTTCCATCGTTGCAGTCGGGCGTCTCGCAGATCGGCCCCGAGTCGACGAAGACCTCCGCGTCCACGCTCGAATCCAGCCCCGTGACGCTCCCATCGCGGTTGGTGCCGGCGCGGGGGAGCGCGCAGCCAACGGCCAAGAGCGGCACCAAGACCCACGACATGGCCGGAAAATTGAAATTCATGCAAAGCCTCGGCGTCAGTGTAGCGGAAGGGGTGCGCGTGTGGCAGCCGAAGTCTACGCTTCGGCCTCCGGCGTCGGCTCGAGGCGCGCGCCCGGCACGGCCCAACGCCCGCGCAGGTAGGCGAGCCAGCCGAGGGCCGCCTTCAAGCCGAAGGAGACGGGGAAGGCCAGCCAGATGCCGAAGGCCTGCCAGCCCAAGACGCGCCACAAGATCCAGCTCGCGGGGACCTGAAACAGGAAGGTGCCGATCAGATTGATCCGCAAGCTCTGGCGCGTATCTCCGGAGCCACGCAGCATGCCGACGAAGGCGATGTGCACGCCCACCAGAGGCATCCCGTAGCCCAGGAGCCGGATCCAGGTCTCCGTCAGGCGAGCGAGCTGACTCGCCGGGTCGTGGACGAAGAGCCTCACGAGCTCCGGCGCTCCGGCCACGAAGATCAACCCGAGGGCCCCCATGACGAGGGTGCATAGGCCCACCGTGATGCGCGTCAGCCGCTTCGCCTTCGCCACGTCTCGCGACCCCAAGGCGTTGCCGATCAGGGCGCCCGCGACCTGCGAGATGCCGAGGCCGGGCACGAAGGCCAGCGACTGCACGCGCAGGCCGATGCCATGAGCCGCGACCGCGGCCTCGGAGACGCGCCCGAGCATGCCCACGATCGACATGAAGGCCACGTTCATCACCACCATGTCGAGGGCCGCCGGTGCGCCCACCCGAAAGAGCTCCGCGGCCAGCTCCAGGTCCAGAGAGAAGAAGCCTCGGCGGCCTGCCGGCGTGGGCCGAATCCTGAGCCACGCCGCCCGGACCTCTCCCCGGGAGAGCAGCACCACGAGCAAGAGCGTGCCCAAGGCTTGAGACACCACGGTCGCCCAGGCCGCGCCGGCGACTCCGAGGGCAGGCAAGCCCCAGCGACCCAGGACGAAGCCATAGTCCAAGGCGACGTTCAAGGCGTTGGAGATCAGCGCCACCAAGAAGGGCAGGCGGGTCTCGCCCACCGAACGCAGGGAGGCCGCGTAGAGCGTGTTCAGGTAGTAGAAGACGGTGAAACTCAAGATCGGCCGCAGGTAGACCAGGCCCAGATCGAGGGCCGCGCCCCGAGCGCCCAGCAGCTCGAGGACCGGACGCGCCACCAGATTTCCTGCGCCGGCCACCAGGATCGCCGCCAACAACGTCAAGAGACTGGCCTGACGCAGGACGTGCTCCACGCGCCCTCTCTGACCGGCGCCGTGCGCCCGGGAGATCACGGCCGCGGCGCCCACCGTCAGGCCCATCATGGCGACCATCAGCAGGAAGACCACCTGCGTAGCGAAGCCCAAGGCTGCGAGGGCCGAGCCGGGCTCGCGCATGCGCCCGACCATCAGGGTGTCCACCAGGAGCGTGACCACGCCCAGCAAGTTCAGCCCGATCACGGGCAAGGCGAGCGAGACGATGCGCCTCAGGAGGCCAGACGGGGACGACGAATCGGGGGACACGGAGGAGCGAGGTTGCGCGCTGTGGCGCCATCACGCCAGGGCCACAGCCCGGCGCAGACCGAGACCCGCGCAGGGGGTGATAGGGCGAGCACTTTGGAGCGGAAGCCCGAGAGGCTAGGCTGCGGCCATGCATGCATACAATGTCGAGGCACGCGGGCGCACGCGCTCGAGTGAAATCCGCAGATTGATCCTAGCGTTGGTGGTGCTCAGCCTCGCGGCGGGCTGCGGCGACGACGCGAGCCCAACCGACTCGGGCCCAATCGACGCCGGCTCGGACGCCTCCGCGGACGCCGGCCCGCCCGGCATCGACGTGGCCCGACCGGAGTGCGAGAACCTGAACCCGCATTACTGCACCCTGCCCTTCCCCTCGTCGCGCTACCTCGACGAAGACGCCTCCACGATCACGGGCCTGCGCGTCGCCTTCCCCGTCGAGGCGCTGCCCGAGAACCAAGAGGGGACGGCGCCGGTCAGCCTGCGCCCTTGGAACGCCTTCGACGGCTACAGCCCGCTGACGCCGGTGATGACCTACTACGGTCGCGCCCTCGACACCTCCTCCTTGGTCGACGAGCTGCACATCCCGGACAGCCTGGGCGATTCGTCCCCGACCATCTGGCTCGACGCCCAGACCGGCGAGCGCGTGCCCCATTGGGCCGAGGTCGACGCCTGGGAGGACACGCCCGTGGACGAGGCCGCGCTCTACATGCGTCCCGCCATCCGGCTCACACCCAACCATCGCTACATCGTGGCCACGCGCGCGCTGCAATACGCGGACGGCGAGCCGGTGACGGCGTCGGCCTACTTCGCTGCGCTGCGTGACGGAACCACGACGGAGGTGGCCGAGTTGGAGGCGCGGCGTGCCAACTTCGAGGACATCTTCAGCAAGCTCGAGGCCGCGGGCGTCGTACGGGCGGACCTGATCGAGGCCTGGGACTTCACCACCGCGTCGGACGACTCGTTGATCGGCGACACCCTCAGCATGCGCGACGACGCCCTGGGCCGAGCCGGCGACAGAGGCATCGGCTGCACGGTGACGCGGGTGGACGAGGACGTGAACACGGAGATCTGGCGACGCGTCCGCGGCACCTTCACCGTGCCCAACTACATGACGACCCAATACGAGGGCTCCATCGCCAAGCGCGACGCGGACGGCGCCGTGACCTTCAACGGCTTGGTCGAGGCGCCCTTCGAGGTGGACATCCCCTACTCCGTGCGCGACGCCGTGCTGGCCGGAGACGGACCACGCCCTGGGCTGATGTACGGCCACGGCCTGCTCGGCACCGCACGACAGGTCGGCTCCGGCGGAACCCGCGTGGCCGAGGCGCGCCTCGCCATGGTGGGCTTCGGCACGGACTTCTGGGGCCTCTCGGAGTCGGACTCGAGCTACTTCGTCAACGAGGTCATGACCCAATGGGGCAACTTCGACGCCGTGGGCGAGCGCCTGATGCAGGGCGCCGTGAACTCCGTGGTGCTCGCGCGCAGCTTCCGCGGCGTGTGCGCAGACCTCGACGAGTTGAAGGTGGACGACGCGGGCACGCTGAAGCCGCTGCTGAGCCAGACGGAGACCTACTACTACGGCATCAGCCAGGGCGGCATCATGGGCGCCACGGTGGCCGCCTTGACCCCGGACATCGAGCGCTTCGCGCTGCAGGTCGGCGCCGTTGGCTACAGCCACCTGATGCGCCGCTCCATGGACTTCGAAGACTTCGAGAACATCTTCCGGCTGTGGTACCCGACGGCCCTCGATCGCCACTTCCTGATCGCCTCGAGCCAGGCCGCCTGGGATCGCACGGATCCCTCCTCCTTCGTGGGCCACCTGTTGCGAGATCCGCTGCCAGGGGTCGGCGTGAAGCGCATCTTCTATCACACGGCGCACTACGACACGCAGGTGAGCAACTCGCTCAGCGACGTCGCCGCCCGCACCATGGGCATCCCCTTCTTCAGCCAGTCGGCCTACACGCCTTGGGAGCCCGCGAGCACCACCAGCGGACCCTCGGACTCGGGCTACGTAATCTACGAACTGATCGGCGCGGCCAGCATCCCCCTCGGTTCCCAGCCACCGGCGATGGACAACCGGGTCCACGACGATCTGCGCTTCCTCGAGCCCGTGCTGATGCAGATTCAGACCTTCCTCCAGCCCGACGGTCAGGTCGAGAACTTCTGCCCGGGCGACAGCTGCGTAATCGAGAACGTCCGATGAGGTCATGGGGACGCTCTGCGTCATTGCGTCATTCGGCTGCCGAATGACGCAATGACGCAGAGCGTCCCCATGAAAACGCCCGCGTGATCCGAGGATCGCGCGGGCGCTCTCGCGTGTGGAGAGGCGAGCTCAGAAGCCCATGCCGCCCATGCCGCCCATGCCGCCCATGCCGCCCATGTCGGGGGCGCCGCCCTCGTCCTTCTGGGGCTTGTCGGCGATCATGCACTCGGTGGTGAGCATCAGGCCCGAGATGGACGCGGCGTTCTGCAGCGCCGTGCGCACGACCTTGACCGGGTCGATCACGCCCACCTTGAGCAGGTCCTCGTGCTTCTCCGTGCGCGCGTTGAAGCCGTTGCCACCCTTGGCGTTCTTGACGGCGTCGACCACCACGCTGGCCTCGTGGCCCGCGTTGGCGGCGATCTGGCGCAGAGGCTCCTCGAGGGAGCGGCGCAGGATCTTCAGGCCGATCGTCTGCTCGGCGTTCAGGTCGAGGCCGTCGAGGGCCTTCTGGGCGCGAATCAAGGCCACGCCACCGCCGGCGACGACGCCCTCCTCCACGGCCGCGCGGGTCGAGTTCAGCGCGTCCTCCACGCGATCTTTCTTCTCCTTCATCTCCGACTCGCTGCCCGCGCCGACCTTGAGCACGGCGACGCCACCGGCGAGCTTGGCCAGACGCTCCTGGAGCTTCTCGCGATCGTAGTCACTGCTGGTCTGCTCGATCTGAGCACGCAGAGTCTCGATCCGCGCCTTGATCTCGGACTTCTTGCCCTTGCCGTTCACGATCAGCGTGTTGTCCTTGGTCAGGTTGACGCGGCCGGCCTGACCGAGCTGCTTGACGGTCACGCTCTCGAGCTTGAGCCCAAGATCCTCGCTGATGACCTGCGCGCCCGTGAGCACTGCGATGTCCTGCAGCATGGCCTTGCGACGATCCCCGAAGCCCGGCGCCTTGATGGCGGCGACCTGGATCGTACCGCGCAGCTTGTTCACCACCAGCGCGGCGAGGGCCTCGCCCTCCACGTCCTCGGCGATGATCACCAGCGGCTTCTGCGCGCGGGCGGTGGCCTCGAGCACGGGCACCAGATCCTTCATGGAGGAGATCTTCTTCTCGTAAACGAGAATGAAGGCGTCCTCGAGCTCGACCTCCATCTTCTCTTGATCGGTCACGAAGTAAGGAGAGAGGTAGCCGCGGTCGAACTGCATGCCCTCCACGACCTCGAGCTCGTTCTGCGTGCCCTTGGCCTCCTCGACCGTGATCACGCCCTCGCTGCCGACCTTCTCCATGGCGGCGGCGAGCATCTCGCCCACCGTGTGATCGCCGTTGGCGCTGACCGTGCCGATCTGGATGATCTCGGCCTCGCCCTTGACCTTCTTGGCGAGCTTCTTCAGCTCGGCCACCACGGCGATCACGCCGGCGTCGATGCCGCGCTTCAGCTCCATGGGGTTGTGGCCAGCGGCGACCATGCGCGCGCCCTCACGGAAGATGGCCTGCGCGAGCACGGTGGCGGTGGTGGTTCCGTCACCCGCCACGTCGTTCGTCTTGCTCGCGACCTCGCGCACCATCTGGGCGCCCATGTTCTCGAACTTGTCGTCGAGCTCGATCTCCTTGGCGACCGTGACTCCGTCCTTCGTCACCCGGGGCGCGCCGAAGCTCTTGTCGAGCAGCACGTTGCGGCCCTTGGGGCCGAGGGTGACCTTCACGGTGTTGGCGAGGGCGTCGACGCCTCGGAGGATGCGCTTCTGAGCGTTGGCTTCGTAGATGATCTGCTTGGCTGCCATGGGATCGAACTCCTTGAAAATCCGCGCCTCGCAGGCGCCGTCGATAGGTGGGCGCCTCTGCGGCGCGGTCTGAGACCGATAACCACTCGGGCGAGCTTGGGAACCCCAAAAGATGGCCGAAGACGGCCGGGGAAGGCTTGCTAGCCCGGGAAGATGCTTGGATCCAGCCGAATTGTGCGCGAGCGCCCCGACTCGAGCCCGAGCGGCGTAGCGTGAGGACTCCCAGACCGCGAGGTCGATCCAGTCAGATTGCGCCTCCCTCCCATTGACGCTTCCGTCTTATGCTCTCTACACTTCGCGCGCAGACGTCGCCAACAAGGAGGCTCGATGTCACGGCCCACTCCAGACGGACGCTTCGCGTCGCATCTCTTCGCCGGTATCCTGGCGCTCTCCCTCGTGTCCGCCGCGCTCCCCGCGGCTCGCGCGCAGGACGACCCCACACGCGCGGCGGCTCGCACAGCCTTCCAAGGAGGTGTCGCCTCGTACGAGGCAGGGCGCTACCAAGAGGCCTTGCAGCAATTCCAAGAAGCCTATCGGCTGATGCCAAACCCCACCGTGCGCGTGAACATGGCCAACTGCTACGAGCAGCTCGATCGACCCCTCGAGGCCATCGACCACTTCGAGCGCTTCTTGGTGGAGGCGGGAGACGACGCGCCGCGCCCCCAAGTGCGTGAAGTGCGGGCAGCCCTGCGTCGACTCCACAGCCGCGTGGGAGAGGTCTTCATGCGGATCGAGCCCGACGGCGCCACGGTCATCATCGACCACGGCGACAGCCGACGCGCGCCGATCCTCGACGCCATCCCCATGACCGCGGGCGGACACCACATCGAGGTGCGCATGGACGGCTATCGCAGCGTCAACCGCGACATCGTGGTCGACGGTGGCGGACGCGCGGAGGTGGAGGTCAGCCTCGAAGAGGGGACCGATCCAGAGCCCGCCACGGGCGGCGCAGACGATCTCGGTGCCGGCGAGGGCGGGGACGACCAAGGCGGCGGCTCCATCCTCGAACCGGATGAAGGCGCGAGCGAGGGCGGCATCCTCGGGCTGTCGACCCCGGTGGTGATCGCGGGCAGCGCCACCATCGGCATGGGGCTGATCGCCTTGGGCACGGGCATCGCGGCCCTCAGCGCCAACGGCGACTACAACGACGCAGTCACGGCGTTCAACAACAGCCCCCGGGGTACGCCGGCCCACGTTCAGGCGCAGCAAGCTGGACTCAGCGCGAAGAACCGCGCCAACCGCCTGGCCACGGCCACGGACATCTTCCTGATCGCCACCCTGGCCGGCGCGGGCGTCACGGCCTACTTCCTCTTCTTCGATGATGGCGAGGGCTCTCAGGTCAGCGCCACGCCCATCGTCGCCCCCGACACGGCCGGAGTCTTGGTCTCTGGACGCTTCTGACACCGGTTTTCTGAACTGTCCGACCCGTCTGCGCACCAAAGCTTGCGACATCCCTGCGAGGTCCCCATGTCCGAGAAGGTTCTCCCCACGCTCCTGATCACGCTCCTGGCGGGGTGCAGCGCCATCGTGAACCCGAGCGGCGCACCCTTCGCCGAAGACGGCGGCATCAGACCCACGGACGCGTCCACGGACTCCGCCACCCGCGACGCGGACGTCCCCGACGTGGGCCGACGTGACACGGGAGTGGATTCGGGCCGAGGCTGCCCCGAGGGCTGCGACGACGGCGTCGACTGTACCGTCGACTCCTGCGTGGACGGGGAGTGCCGGCATGGCCTGAACCACGCCTCCTGCAACGACGGAATCGCCTGCACCGTGGACCGCTGCAGCGCCAGCGACGACTGCATCAACACGCCCAACGACGGCCTCTGCGACGACGGCTACTGTTTCACGGGAGCCCGCTGCGTGGTGGGCGCCGGAGGCTGCACCGGTGGCGCCGCCCGCGACTGCAGCGACCCTGACCCGTGCACCTCGGACAGCTGTGACGCCGCGGCCCTGATGTGCGTGCACGCTCCGCTAGACGAGGACGGCGACACCTACCCCGCCGCCTCCGTCGGCACCGGCGGCTTTCCGCCCGGCGGCGGTCGCTCCTGCCCGGGAGGCACCGACTGCGACGACAGCAATCCAGACGTGCACCCCGGCGCCACCGAGGTCTGCAACGGACGCGACGACAACTGCGACGGCGTGACCGACGAGGGCTGCGCAGCACCCCCAGACAACTGCGGCTCGGCGCAGCAGATCACGCTGAGCGCAGGGCGCGGCTCCGCCTCGGGGGTCCTCGGCGCGGTGAACGACGACTACCGCACGTCCTGTGGCGAGTCGGGCGGACACGACGCCGTGTACTACATCGACGTCAGCTCCATGAGCGACATCACCATCGACACCCTCGGGTCGGCCGCCGACACCGTGCTCTCCGTGACCCTCGACTGCCCGAGCTTCGGGACCTTCGGTCAGAACGCCTGCGACGACGACATCGACACCACCGTCGTGATCGCGTCGCGCATCTGGCTGCACCGCGTGGGCCCGAGCTTCGGCGCGAGCAGCCTGCGCGTCTTCATCCTGGTCGATGGCTACAACAGCAGCGCGACAGAGGGCTATCAGGTCAAGGTGCAGGTCGATGACGCACGCGCAGACAGCTGCAGCGGCCCCATCGACATCAGCGGTGGAGGCACACTGGTGGGCGCGATTCAGACCACAGGGCTGCCCTTCCCGGGAGGCGAATCCGGGAGCTGTCAGGGACCGGGAGAGAGCTTCGAGGCGGAGGCCTTGGCGACCTTCCGCGGCTCCCCCGGCCGCACCGCCGAGTTCGACGCCTTCGCACGTAATTTCGTGCCGGATATCTACGTGCGCCGTCGCTGCGACAGGTCGGACTCGGAGGTCGGCTGTCAGAAGGGCGCGCCCGCGGGCAGCGGACTCAACCGAGCACAGCTCAACGTCGACGTGATGAGCGACGCTCGCTACTACCTCTACGTGGATGGCGCCAGCTCCAGCGGGGGCTACTCCGTGGACTACCAGCCCTGATCGCCCAGAGCGCCGAACAGGCTCCGAGCGTGACTGAAGAGGCCCACGATGAGCTCGAGGAGGGCCTGAAGCGTCGGGACCGCCGCTTCATCCTCCGCCTGCTGATGCTGCTCGCCATCACCCTGCTGGCCAGCGTCTGGCTGGCTGGCTGGCTGACACAGACCGAGGTCGGGGGCTGCGCGGCGCGCGGCTTCTTCGACGTGACTCAGCCCTCAGCGCCGGATGGACGCCCCGATCCGCCGACTCCGTGATAGGCTGCGGCCATGCTGGACTCATTGGACAAGGAAGAGCGCCTGCGGCTCATGAAGTTCATCTGCTCCTTCGCCTGGGCAGACCTCGAGGTGCAGGACGAGGAGCGCAGCTTCGTGCACGACATGGTGGAGCGCCTGAACCTAGGCGAAGCGGAGCGCGCCCTGGTGAACGAGTGGATGGAGGTGCCGCCACGGGCTGAGGAGCTCGACCCGAGCGAGATCCCCGTGGCCCACCGTCAGCTCTTCCTCGACGCCGCGCGCGCCATGATCGTAGCGGACGGGCGCGTGGACCACGACGAGGCCGAGAACCTCGTCCTGCTCGAACAATTGATGCGCGGCTGAGGGCCGGATGGACATCTCCAAGTTGCTCGACACGCTGACGGAGCTCGGCACCAGCTGAGGCGTACGGCTCGGTCGGTGAGGCCGAGGGGCTGCGTCATGTCCCATGTGCTATCCTGCGCGTTGGCACGACGCCCCACGGAGGCTACTTGGCGCAGAACGCGATGTTCGTCTCGCAGGAGACGCTGGACAATTGGCTGACGGAAGAGCGCGTCACGGTCGAGGGCGAGGTGATGACGCTGATGCCCGAGGGACAGCGCTTCGAGTTGGCCTCGGCCGTGCACTTCGTGGCCGAGGTGGCCGACGGCGGCGACGAGACGGAGCTGGTCGGGCGCGTGAAGGCGCTGGATGCGGTGGCGGCGTTCGGCGGTGAGCACTACGCCGACTCCGTAATCCTCGAGGACAACGCCTACGAGGTAGTCGAGGGCTTCTTGGGCACGAGCCTGGGACGGGATTCAGCCCAATCCGAGCCCTTGGCGCACGATCTCGCGGCGGCCACACGGCTCGCCGTGGGAGACCGGCCTCCCTCGGCAGAGCTGGACCTGCTGGCTCGCTTCTTCCTCGCGGACCATTGAGCGTCAGCCGAAGCCCGGACCTGTCTCTTGGCATATTTGCACGCTCCGGCCTCGACCCCTGGGGTCCTCGCGCTTAGATAGGGGGAGTCCCATGGTACTGAAGCTAGCATTCACCATCACGGCCCTGGCCTACGCGAGCGCCGCCACGCTCTACGGGGTCTACCTGATCCGAGGCTCGGAGCCGGCGAAGCTGTGGGGCGCGCGCATGCTCTGGGCCTCGGTCATCCTGCACGCGGGCCTCTTCGCCCTAGAGCTCGACCAGCTCCAAGGCCTGCCCGCGGGAAGCATCCATCAGGCCATGGCGATCACGGCCATGGCGACCTGCGTCGCCTTCCTCGCCCTCAGCCGCAAGCGGCCCATCGCCGTGCTCGGCGCCTTCTTGACGCCCGTCGTGCTGCTGCTCTTTCTGGGCGCCGGCGTCGGGCGCGACGTGCCACCCGTGCCGGGACCCGTGCGCACCTTCCTGCTGCCCTTCCACATCGGCGTGAACATGCTGGGCTTGGTGGCCTTCGCCGTGGCCTTCGCGGCCTCCGTCGGCTACGTCATGCAGGAGCGGCAGCTGCGCCTGAAGCGCCTGGGCGGGATCTTTCAGCGCCTACCTCCCCTCGATGTGCTCGACAAGCTCGCCTACCGCTCCGTGCTCACGGGCTTCCCGCTCCTGACCACGGGCATCGTCACGGGCGCCCTCTTCGCCAGCCGCTTGGGCACCATGGACGGAGCCTCCGCCATGGCCGCCGTGCTCAGCGCTCTGGCGTGGATCCTCTTCGCGGGCGTGCTGCTGCTGCGCGTGGCCGCCGGCTGGACGGGTCGCCGCGCCGCCATTGGCACCATCCTGGGCTTCCTCTCCACCGTGACCGTGCTGCTCGGCTACCTGCTGCGCGGATCGGTGATCTCGTGAGCGATGAGCTCGTGGTGGTGGGGCTCTCCCACCACACCGCTCCCGTGGCCCTGCGCGAGCGCCTCTCCGTGCCCGCCGAGGCGGCGCCCGACGAGCTGCGTGGCGTGCTCGAGACCCGCGCGCTGAACGAGGGCATCCTGGTGTCGACCTGCAACCGGGTCGAGCTCTACGGCGCGGGACCCGACGCGGAGGCAGGCGTGCGCTGCCTGCGCGAGTACCTCGACCAACGTGGGCGCCCAGATCCCGTGCAGAGCCACCTCTACGAGCGCCGAGGCGAGGACGCCGTGCGCCACGTGTTCCGAGTGGCCGCCAGCCTCGACTCGATGGTGGTCGGCGAGCCGCAGATCCTCGGACAGGTGAAGCACGCCTACGAGATGGCACACGAGGCGGGCAGCGTCGGCACCTTGCTCGGGCGCTGCCTCACGCGCGCCTTCGCCGTGGCCAAGCGCGTGCGCTCCGAGACAGGCATCGCCGCGGGCACGGTCTCGGTCAGCTCCATCGCCTGCGATCTGGCGACCAAGATCTTCGGTGACCTCGAGGGTCGACGCACGCTGCTGCTCGGCGCCGGCGAGATGGGTGAGGCGGCGGCGCGCGCCCTGGCGGGACGCGGCGTCCACCTGGTGGTGATCAACCGCAGCCCCGAGAAGGCCGTGCGCCTCGCGCGTGAGTCCAACGGCGAGGCCCGCGGCTACGAGCACCTGGCCTCCGAGCTCGTGGCGGCCGACGTGGTGATCTCGTCCACCTCCGCCAAGCGCTTCGTGCTGACGCGCGACCTGATGAAGGATGTGGTGAAGGCGAGGCGCCGGCGCCCGCTCTTCTTGATCGACATCGCCGTGCCCCGCGACGTGGATCCACGCGTGGGCGAGCTGCCGAGCGTGTTCCTCTATGACGTGGACGACCTCTCACAGGTCGCCGATCAGAACCTCTCCCAGCGCAAGCAAGAGGTCGAGGCGGCGGCGGCCATCGTCGAGGTGGAGGTCGAGGCCTTCGAACACTGGCGGCGCACGCTCGATCTGACGCCGACCATCGTGGCGCTGCGCAAGCATTTCAGCACGGTGGTGAAGGAAGAGCTCGCGCGCACCGTGCCGAGGTTGGGCGAGCTGAGCGCCAAGGAGCGCAAGTCCCTCGACAAGATGTGCCAGGCGATGGTGAACAAGCTGCTCCACCGCCCGCTGACGCAGCTGAAGGACGGCGTCGACGATGGCGAGGGGCCCGCGCTGATCGACGCGACCCGCCGGCTCTTCGACCTCGCAGACGCCGCGGCGCCGGAGGCCGCGCCCGAAACCAAGACCGAATCGACCGAGCATGCCGCTCCTGCCCTGGCGGGGATCTCGCTGGGCCTGTCTCACCACAACGTGTCTGGAGAACCCGAGTGAAAATCCGCATCGCCACCCGCAAGAGCAAGCTCGCCCTCACCCAGACGCGTTGGGTCGCGGCGCGCATCCGCGACGCAGCGCCCGAGGTCGAGGTCGAAGAGGTGCACGTCGTCACCCGCGGCGACGTGATCCTCGACAAGCCCCTCGCGGCCATCGGCGGCAAGGGCCTGTTCATCAGCGAGGTGGAGGCCATCGTCAGCCGGGGCGAGGCCGACCTCGCGGTCCACTCTCTGAAGGACGTCCCCGGCGACACGCCTCTGGCGGAGGGCATGGCCATCGTCTGCGTGCCCAAGCGTGAAGACCCGCGTGACGTGCTGCTGAGCGCGACCGGCGCCTCGCTCGCGGACCTGGGGCGCGGCGCGCGCGTGGGCACGACCTCCCTGCGGCGCATGGCGCAGCTGCGCAAGAGCCGGCCCGACCTCGAATTCGCGACGCTGCGCGGCAACGTCGAGACGCGCCTCGGTCGCCTCGACGAGGGCCGCTACGACGCCATCGTGCTGGCCGCCGCCGGGCTGAAGCGATTGGGCCTGCTCGAGGGGCGCGGCTACAGCGTGCTCGATCCCGAGACCTGCCTGCCCGCCGTGGGCCAAGGCACTCTGGCCATCGAGGCGCGCATGGACGACGAGCGCGTGAGAGCGCTCTTGGCGCCGCTGGAACACGCCGAGACGCGCCTGCGCACGGAGGCGGAGCGCGCCATGCTGATCGCCCTCCAAGGCAGCTGCCAGGTGCCCATCGCTGGTCACGCGCGCATCTCGGACGATGGCATGCGTCTGTGGCTCGAGGGCATGGTCGCGTCGATCGACGGAGAGCAGGTGCTCACGGCGACCAGCGAGTCCTTCCTGAAGTCTCGCGACGTGGACGCCCGCCGGGCCGAGGCCGCGGCCCTCGGCGAAGAGGTCGCGAAGAACCTGATCGACAAGGGCGCCCGCGAGCTGATGCGACAGGCCGAGGCCACCATGGCCCGACAGCAGCAGTCGAACTAGGGCTCAGTTCGACGCGAGGATGCGTGAGACGCCGAGCTCGGAGTGGGAGAGCAGGGCGTCGCGGGCGACTCCGCCTCCGATGCTGGCGAGGAAAACGGGCTGGCCGTTCAGGCTGATCGGACGCACGGCGACGTCTCCACCACACAGCAGCGGCGGCAGCTTCATGCCCATCAGCGAGTGCACCAACAGAGGCGCGTAGGCGCCGAGCTCTTCACAGACAGCGGAGTCCCCCGCCGACTCCAGAATCAAGCCCGCGTCGTCCGCCACGACGACGGCCTCGAGGCCACCCTGCTCGCGGGTGTGCTCGAGTTGATAACGGAGGGCCGTCTGACGCTCCGCGCTGCGCCTCGTGCGGCGATCTTTCAGGATCCAACTCATGGGTCATACTCCAATGTGGTCTTGTGTGGGATATGTACTCTATTGTGAGATGAAGCCAGTGGTCAAAATCGTGGTGCGTTCCGACGGAGCTGGACGCGTCGGGCTCCACTGGCCCCACTCCCTCACGACTGCTAGCGTCGGCGCCCATGAACTTGGCCGAAGTCCTCGAGGGCCACCGGGTCGTGGTCTGCGTGGGCAGCGGAGGCGTCGGCAAGACCACCACGGCGGCCGCTCTCGCGCTCCGAGCAGCCATGGACGGTCGCCGCGTGCTCTGCCTGACCATCGATCCGGCGAAGCGCCTCGCCACCTCCCTCGGGCTCGACACGATGACCACCGAGGAGCGCGTGGTGCCGAGTTCACTCTTCGAAGCGCAGGGACTCGAATGCAGCGGCGAGCTCTCCGCCATGATGCTCGACACCAAGCGCACCTTCGACGAGCTGGTCGAACGCTACGCCTCGAGCCCCACTGCACGCGACCGCATCCTGAACAACGACATCTACCGCTACGTCTCCTCGTCCCTCGCGGGCACTCAGGAGTACATGGCGATGGAGAAGCTCCACGCCCTGCGCCAGGGCGACCACTTCGACCTGATCGTCCTCGACACCCCGCCCACGAGCAACGCCCTCGACTTCCTCGACGCCCCCGAACGCCTCGTGGCCATGATCGACTCACCCGCCATGCGCTGGTTCGTGCAGGCCTTCGAGGGCGCGGGCAAGATGTCGTTCAACCTCTTGGGCAAGGGCGCGGCCTTCCTGCTCAAGGGCATCTCCCACTTCACGGGCGGAGAGTTCCTGGCCCACATCGCCGAGTTCGTGACCGGACTCAACGAGCTCTTCGGCGGCTTCCGCGAGCGCGCCGCCAAGGTCTCCGAATCCCTACGCCAAGACGACGTCGCCTTCGTGGTGGTGACCAGCCCGGCGCCGATGGCCGTGCGCGAGGCGATCTTCTTTGCGCGGCATCTGGCGAACAGCGGCCTCGCCGACACGGGCTTCGTGATCAACGGCATGCGCCCTCTGCTGCGCGAACCAAGCGCAAACCGAGACGCGCTGCGGGTCGCTCTGGCGCAGCTCCTGCCCGAAGATGCAAACGTAGATGACGCCCTCACCCGACTCGAGACCGCCCTCGACGACGAGCGCCTGCTCGCCGTAGGCGACCGCATCGAGGCGGACAGATTGCGCAGTCAGGTGGGGGAAGACAAGCACGTGATCGAGGTGCCCGCCTTCGACGAGGACGTGCACGATCTGGCCGCCCTAGCAGAGCTGGCGCGCTACTTGGTAGGTGAGCGACGAACGGAGGCCATCTCATGACGAAGAAGCTGACGGGCACGGTGGCCTTGGTGCTGGCCGCAGGACACGGCAAGCGCATGAAGAGCGCGCGACCCAAGGTGCTCCACGAGGTGGCGGGCCGGCCGCTCTACGCCTGGCCCACGCTGGCCGCCCTCGAGGCCGGTGTCGACTCCGTGGTGGTCGTCGTCGGCTATGGCGCCGAGGCGGTGAAGGCCGACATCGAGGCGCGCTTTCCGGAGCGCGTCAGCACGGCGCTGCAGCCCGACCCACGGGGCACGGGCGACGCCGTGAAGCGCGGCATGGCGCAGCTGCCCATGGCGGCCGAGCGCGTGCTGATCCTCTACGGCGACTGCCCGATGATCCGGCCCGAAGCGCTGACGGAGTTGGCGCAGGCGGCGGCGGGCGACGAGCAGCTCGCGCTGCTGACCGCGCGCGTGGACGACCCCGCGGCCTATGGACGCATCCTGCGTGACGCGGACGGCAAGGTCTCGGCCATTCGCGAAGCCAAGGACTGCTCCGAGGAAGAGGCGCGCGTCGACGAGGTGAACCCGGGGCTCTATCTCGTGGACGCTGCGTTTCTGCGCGAGTCTTTGGCGCAGCTCGGCACGGACAACGCGCAGGGCGAGATCCTGCTGACGGACGTCGTCGCCATGGCCGCCAAGGCGGGCGGAGTCGCCGACGCCGGGGCGGAGATGAGCGAGCTGCTCGGCGTGAACGATCGCGCCGACCTGGCCTTGGCGCAGACACGTATGCGCGAACGCATCGGCCGCGCCCACTGCCGGCGAGGCGTGGGTCTGGTCGCGCCGGAGCTGACCTTCATCGACGCGAGCTGCGTGCTCGAGCCCGACTGCGTGATCGAGCCCGGCGTGCACCTGCGCGGCGATACGCGGATCGCGGCGGGCGCACGGATCGGCGCAGGCTGCGTGCTCACGGACGTGATCGTCGACGCGGACGCCAACGTGCTGCCCTACAGCGTGGCGAGCCAGAGCCACATCGGGCCCAGCGCGAACGTCGGACCCTTCGCGCATCTGCGGCCCGGCAGCGAGCTGCTCGAGGGCGCCAAGGTCGGCAACTTCTGCGAGACCAAGAAAACGCGCATCGGCAAGGGCTCCAAGGTGAACCACCTCTCCTACGTCGGCGACGGCCTGATCGGCGAGGGCGTGAACATCGGCGCGGGCACCATCTTCTGCAACTACGACGGCAAGAACAAGCACCAGACCGTGCTCGAGGACGGCGTCTTCATCGGCAGCGACAGCCAGCTCGTGGCGCCCGTCACCGTCGGCGCGGGCGCCTACGTGGCGAGCGGCACCACGGTGACGCGGGACGTGCCGGCGGACGCCTTGGCCGTGTCGCGTACGAAGCAGGAGAACAAGGAGGGCTACGCCAAGCGCCTGCGCGCGCGCTTCGCCAAGCAGAAGTAGCTCCAGGGTCGTCGGTCAGAAGCTGAAGGCGAGCCCGAGACCTCCAGGAGCAGGTCGCAGACTCAGCTCGTAGCGAGGCCCATCGTCGGGCCCGACGTAGGGCGCGCTGCAGGTGTCTCCGCGATAGCGCTCGAAGTCGCGCACCTGCGCCATGGGCTGGGAAAGCAGGCGCGGTTCGGTGATGAAGACGCCACCGAGATAGCCGATGGCGGCGCGCCAGGGCGCGTGATAGCGGCGCAGCATGAGCGTGCCCACGACCATCGAATACAGCCAGGCTGAGCCGTGAGCGAGCCAGCTGGTGAGGAAGCGCTCCTGGGTGGCGCTGCGCTCGAGCAGGCGTGTGGCGTAGCGCAGCTTCTGCCTTCGCTGCTCGGGCGTGGCCGCGGCGTGACGCCTCAACCTGCGCGCACCGAAGGCGCCGAGGAAGGGCTGCACGGTCAAGGTCAAGAGCACGAAGGTGGCCCCCGCTGCGCCGACCGCGCCGTCCACGCGCCCCGCCTCCGAACGCTCCTGTGTGGTGATGATGGTCTCACCCACGGCGAGACCGAGCATCAAGCTCCAGAAACCCCAATACCAGAGGCGACCGCGACGCTCCGTGCGCTCGAAGCTGCGCTCGATGAAGTGCAGGCGCTCGGTGACCTGCGCGTCGTTCATGTCGTCGATGCAGGCGTAGGCGTCCTGGGCGTGCGCGACCTGAACCGCAGAGAGCAAGGTCACGAGGGCCACACACGAGGCGATGGCGCGGCAGAGCGCAGGCTTCATGCGCGGTAGCCCTGGGCGATCGGGTAGCGACGTCCGGGCCCGAAGGCCTTCTTGGTCACGATCAGCCCCGGCGGCATCTGCCGGCGCTTGTACTCGTTGCCGCGCACCAGGCCGACGATGCGGCGAACCATCGGCTCATCGAAGCCGTCCGCGATGATCTCCTCCACGGTGCGATGCTGCTCCACGTGGCGCTCGAGGATGGCGTCGAGGGTGGCGTAGTCGGGCAGGGAGTCGGAGTCCTTCTGATCCGGGCGCAGCTCCGCGCTCGGCGGCTTGGTCAGCGTGCTCTCGGGGATGATCTCGCGGCCCGCCTGGGCGTTGAACTCCCGCGCCACCTCGTAGACGAAGGTCTTGGGCAGATCGCTGATCACGGCGAGGCCGCCGGCCATGTCGCCGTAGAGCGTGCAGTAGCCGACGGCCAGCTCGCTCTTGTTGCCGGTGGTGAGCAGCAGGAGCCCGAGGCGATTGCTCGCGGCCATCAGCGTGACGCAGCGCAGGCGCGCCTGAATGTTCTCGAAGGTGACGTCGCCCGGACCCGCCGCACCGAGCGCGTCGAGCTCGGGCGTGAGCGCGTCGAGGCTGGCTTGGAACATGGCGTCGATGGACACGTCGCGACAACGCATGCCGAGGTTCGCGGCCAAGGTGTGGGCGTCGTCGAGGCTGTGCTGCGACGAGTAGCGCGTGGGCAAGGCGAGGCCGAGCACATGCTCGGGGCCCAGCGCGCGACAGGCGATGGCGGCCGTCAGGGCCGAGTCGATGCCGCCCGAAAGTCCGAGCACCGCGCCGCTGAAGCCGCACTTCGTGGCGTAGTCGCCCACGCCTAGGCGCAGAGCCTCGAGGGCCGCGGCCGCGTCGGACTCCGGGCCCTCGCGCACGACGCCGCCTGTCTCGAGTTCGACGACGGCGAGGTCGGGTGCGAAGCGCGAGAGGCGCGCAAGCGTCCGACCGTCGGCGCCGAAGAGCGTGGAGTCACCGTCGAAGACCAGATCGTCGTTGCCGCCGACTTGATTGACGAAGACCACGGGCCGCGCGACGCGGCGCGCGACCTCGGCGAGCATGGCGGGACGCGCGAGGCGCTTGGACGAGGTGAAGGGAGAGGCGGAGAGGTTGACCAGGAGATCGACGCCGGCGTCGGCCAGCTCCTGCACGGGATCCAGCGGATAGCGGCGCTGCGCGATGGGCGCGTCCACATCGTTCCAGATGTCTTCGCAGATGGTCACGCCGACGCGCAGCCCCGCCACCTCGATGGGCTCGCTCGCTTCGCCGGGCGCGAAGTGGCGATCTTCGTCGAAGACGTCGTAGGTCGGCAGCAGACGCTTGGCGATCACCGCCTCCACGCGACCGCCCCGACACAAGGCCGCCGCGTTGCGCAGGCGTCGACCCAAGACGGGCGCGGACTCGTGCACGAAGCCCACGAGGCAGGCCAGCTCAGGGGGCAGCTGAGCCGCCAGCTCGTCCAAGCGCGCGCGCTGATCGCGCACGAAGCTGTGTCGATCGAGCAGATCCTTCGGTGGGTAGCCGGTCAGGCAGAGCTCGGAGAAGACCGCGAGATCCGCCCCTTCGACCGAAGCGCGCTGCGCCGCCTCGAGGATCAACCCGGCGTTCCCTTCGAGATCACCCACCGTGGGATCGAGCTGACATAGGGCGACGCGCATGGCCGGCGAGCCTAAGCGAAAGCGCCGCCGCGGTCGATGGTCGGACGCGAGCGATTTGCGGCCTCTTCTTTCGATCGGAGGGTCGTGTCATAGTTCCGGGATGCTCTGCTTGGAGATCGACAATTTTAGGGCTCTCAGGCGAGTCCGCTGCGCGTTCGACGTGGGCATGACGCTCGTGGTCGCACCGAATGGTGCTGGGAAGACCACATTGCTGAGCACGCCGGAGCTGCTTCGCCACATGGCGAAGCGGGGTCTGGTGGAGGCGCTCGACCACCACGGAGGTCGCGTCTGCCGGACATGGGATGTGGTCGACGAGGACGTCCGACTCCGAGTGCGGACAGGTGCCCTCGACTGGGAGCTTCGCTTCTCGAACGAAGGTGAGCAGCTGACTGGACTGCGCGAACAGCTGTGGGTCGATGGGAACGACAAGGCCTTCGCGACTCAGGGAATCGGGGACACCATCCTGAGAATCGGCGACGAAGCTGCCAGCGTTCTGGGTGGCGGTCCAGCGGCCTTTTCCGCGGCGGAGTTCAAGCTTCCAGAACACGCCGCCGACTTCCACCGCTTCTGGAACATCCGCTCATATACAGACTTCGACCTCTATGCGCTCAGGGTGCACGGTTCTCCCTATAGCGCGGACACGTTCCTGCACCCCACGGGGCGCAACGTGTTCAGCGTGCTCCGAAACTGGCGTGACAAGAGCGTTCACAGGCAGCGTTACCAGCTCGTAGTCGATGGTCTGCGCAGCGCGTTTCCTCGCTTTCGCGACTTCGAATTCGAGTCCGCAGGTCAGGTGGTGGTCGGAGGCTTCGTCACCGATGCAGGCTTTCAGGCGGAGCCGTTGCGCACTCAGGCTAACGGAGTGCTCGCGGCCATGCTGCACCTCGTCGCGGTTGGGTCGGTCCCTGACGGCGGCTACGTCGGTCTCGACGAACCCGAGAACGCGCTTCACCCTTTCGCCATACGCGCGGTGCTCGAAGCGATCGAGGACTACGCTCAGAAGCACGCAATTTCCGTAGTTGCGTCGACCCACTCACCTGTCGTACTCGACCATTTTCAACCACGACCGGAGCGCGTCCTCGCGGCTGCGCCAGACTCCGATCGCGGCTTCGTCCCGCTCACGGAATTGGAAGACGAACTCTACCTGAACGATTTCGCCCTCGGGCGCATGTACGCACAAGGCGACTACGCAGCGCCACCGGTATCGGCTCCAAATCCATCCGCCTGATGACTCGAATCGAACTCTTCGTCACGGGCAGATGCGAGCGCCTCGGGCTGGCCAGCGCGCTGCACCGTGTGTTCCCAACGGGCGACTTCGCCATACACCGGGGTGAAACGCATTCCTTCACGTCGAGAGCGTTGCGGCCCCCCTTCGGTACACTGCCTCGCGCCGAAGATACTCTGGGTGACATGCTGCGCAGCGTCATGCGCCAGGGGAAGGCGGATTTTGCGGTGCTCGTCGACGATCTCGAGTTGACCAACATGCGGTGCGGCGCGAACGTCGCGGAGTACTTTCGAACGGCTGCCCACGCGCTAACGGCGAACCGATCTCAGGCGGCGCAAACACGTCTGCACGAGCGGTGTTCCGTCCACTTCCTCGTGCCGATGTTGGAAGCGTATTTCTTCCGCGACCCCAACGCCCTGCGAGCCGCTGGCGCCAGCGTCCCAACACCTGCTGATGTGTGCGGGGCGCCTGAAGACTTCCGAACGCGGGACGCCGGGTTTCTGGCACCAGCCGACGTGACCGGCTCCTGGAAGCGCCCCTTCCGCTGCGCGCATCCCAAGCACTACCTCAGCTACCTGATCGAGAGAGCCTCGTCAGGTGACCGCTATCGCGAAGTCGAACAGGGCGCCGCGGCGCTGCGAGCGCTCGACTTCCGGAGCTCGCTGGCGGGTCCGTCAACATATCTAGACGCTTTCTTGGAGGACGTCGCCGACATGCTGAACGTTCCAGCTCCTGGAAGCGCGACGAGATCAGCGGCGCCCACGGCCCGCAGGCCGGGTCGCTTGCTGCGCAATCTCTGAGCGCTGCCCCCGGACCGTCAGCGCGCGGTGGCAGGCAGGTGGTGCGCGTCTCCTGGCGTGTGCACCATGAGCGCGTAGTCGCCCACCTCGAGGTCGGGTGGGACGCCGAGGGTGACATCGAACCAGCCGCCCTCCTGCGTGACCGTCGCGCCGAGGGTCCGGGGCCGCCCGGGACCGCGCAGGCCGATCTCGACGCGCAGCCCCGCCACGCCCGCGCCTCGAGGATCGCGGGCCTGACCGCTGAGCTCGATGCGTCGTCCGCGGAAGGCCTCGAAGCGGTGATGTTCAAGCCTCAGCTCCACGGGCTCACGCGCGTCTGCGGCTCGCACCGAGGGCGCCTGGGCGACATCGGACGCCGCAGGTGTAGCGCCCTGCGCGTGGGCCGCCGGGGGCTCGTCAGCGGAAATCTCCGGCCCGGCCCCCGGCTCCTGCGAAGCCACCACGCCACCCGAATGGGGACCGACGGGGCCGCTCGAGGGCGGCGCCGCGTCCTCGGGGCGCACGCCCGAGACGGGACCCGCGAGGCGCGAATAGCTCTGAAGGTAGGCGGCCGGTCGCGGCAAGGGGTCGGGCAAGCGCGCGTGGTAGACGGGACGTTCCGCTCCGTGGGCGTCGAGCTGTCGGGCCGCGCCGCCGAGGTCGATGCGCATGAAACCCTCGCCGGGCAGCTCCACCTCGACCCAGGCGTGGGTCTCGTTGAAGACGAAGCGCGTCGGGATGCCCAGGGCCTGCGCCGTGATCAAGAAGGCGTAGGAGCGGTGCCGGCAGACGCCCCGGCGAGCGCGCGCGATGTCGAGGTAGATGGAGTCGCTCGTGGGCACGGCCTCGTCGGACTCGCGGAAGGCGCGAAAATGCGCGGCCAAGACAGACAGCGCGTCCGGCAGGCTCGAGCTAGGCGTCACGCCGAGCTCACGGGCGAACCCGAGGGCCTCGCGCTTCAGCCGCGCGGGCAGAGGCGCGACGTGGTTCGCGAGGCTGTGGGCCGGCAGGTCGGGGATGGGTGTGTTGAAGTAGCCGCGGGGCGCGTCCGTGAGGAAGACGACGCGCACCTCCCCCGTCGCGCCGGCGAGGCGAGTGGCGTAGAAATTCCCTGCGCCGTCCTCTTCGATGCGCAGACGCGCGCTCGGCTCTGTGCGTAGGGAGAGGATGCGCGACTCGGGAGAGACGGACGGGAAAGGCACGGTCACGCCGCTGCCGAAGTCGAGCACCACGCTGCCCCAGAAGCGGTCGCGCGGACGATCGTCGGGCGGCGGCGCCTCGGGCGCCTCGACCTCGAGCTCATGACGCGTCGGGTCGCGCACGCCGAGCACGGGCACGCCGTGGCCATCCAAGGCGACCATGTCGAGGGAGCTGACGCGCTTGAAGGGCACGATGCCGGGCGTGAAGACCTGATCGTAGCCCAGGGCGCCCTCCACCGTGGGGATGCGGTCGGGCCGGAAGGTCGGCGAGCGCAGCCCCGGCAGGCCGCGACCTCGACTCGGACCCGTCAGGGCGCGCATGGCGTGCTCCTCGGGACGCCGCGCGCCGTCCTCGGGCGCCGGCAGCACCTCGCCGCGGTAGACGATGGCCGCCGGCTCCGAAGCGCCGCCCGCCGCCATCACCAACGAAGGCAGCTCGTCCTCGCGCACGTCTGGCACGTATTCGTGCAGCACGGGTCCCTGCGCGCGCGCCTGCAGCAACGGGCCGCCGACCACGCTCAGGGCGAGCAGCGGCGTGAGCCAACGAGGTCGAGCGACAAATCCCACGGAGCGCATCCTAGCAGTAGGACAGCCCGGAGCAGGGCGGTGTTCCCAGGGGCTCCGCTCGAGCGAAAGAACAATGTGGGCGAGGTGGGGCCGCTCGTGTCAGGCTGTGGGTCTACATCCATGAGCGCTCTCCTCGACTACCTCCTCGCCATCCTCGGCATCTCGCTGCTCGTGATCGTCCACGAAGGCGGGCACTATCTGGCTGCGCGCGCCTTCGGCATGCGCGTCATCCGCTTCAGCATCGGCTTCGGCCCGACGCTCTTCAAGTATCGGCCCAAGGGCAGCCCGACGACCTTCCAAGTCGCCGCCATCCCCTTCCTGGCCTACGTGCAGATCGCCGGCATGAACCCGCAGGAGGACGTGGAGCCGGACGACCCGGAGCTCTTCCCCAACAAGGGCGTGTTCGCGCGCATCATCACCATCTTCGCCGGGCCCTTCGCCAACTACCTGGCCGCCTCCGTGGTCTTCTTCGGCATCGCCTTGGCGGGCATCCCGATTCAAGAGGCCGCCGAGCCCATGACCGTCGAGTCCGTCGAGGCGGGCTCCGCCGCGGCGGACGCGGGCATCCAAGCGGGAGACGTGATCGTCGAGGCCAACGGCGGCGCCGTGCGCGACCTCGACGAGCTGATCGCCGCCACGCGTCACCGCGCGGGCCAAGCCACGGTCTACGTAGTCGAGCGCGACGGGACGCGCCTCGACCCGATCCGCATGACGCCCCATCGAGCGGCCGACGGACGCGGCATCATCGGGGTCCACGCCAAGCTGACGCGGACCTACGCGCCGCCCATGAGCGTCGGCGCGGCGGCGCTGTTGGCGGTGAAGTTTCCCTACCGCTTCAGCCTGCTTCAGCTCGAAGGCTTGAAGCGCATGATCACCGCCGGGGATCACGGAGACATCAAGGGTCCCGTCGGCATGGGCAAGCTGGTGGCCCAGGAGGCGCACCGCGGGCCCATCGACTACCTCTACATCATCGTGGTGATCTCCACCGCCCTGGGCATGTTCAACCTGCTGCCCATCCCCGCCTTGGACGGAGGACGGCTGGTCTTCCTGGGCTACGAGCTCGTCACCCGTAGCCGACCCAACGAGCGCTTCGAGGCCACGGTCCACACGGTGGGGCTGCTCTTCTTGTTGGGCGTGTTGGTGCTCGTGACCTTCCGCGACATCTGGGGATGAGCGCAGGCGGACTTGCGCCCGACCGGGAGCAGACGCTGCTGGCAAACGGGCTGAGGCATCACGTCGTGAGCTGGGGCGCGGGCCCGCCGCAGGTCGTGCTGATGCACGGCTTCCTGGACCAAGCGCTCAGCTGGGCGCGGGTCGGGCGACGGCTGGCAGATGCGGGCGTGGCCACGACGGCCTTCGACTTCCGCGGACACGGCGAGACCGAGTGGGTCGGACGCGGTGGCTACTACCATTTTCCGGACTACATCCGCGACGTGCTCGAGCTCTTGCCGCAGCTCTCGGACGCGCCGATTCACCTCGTGGGCCACTCCATGGGCGGCAGCGTGGCCTGTATGGTCGCCGCGCTCGCGCCCGAGGCGTTGCTCAGCCTGACGGTGATCGAAGGTCTGGGCCCACCGGATATGTCGCAGGAATCCGCGCCCGATCGCTTCCTCAGCTGGTTCGCGAGCCTCGAGCGCCTGAAGCATCGACCCTCGCGACGCGTGCGTGACCTGGACGAGGCGCTGCGACGCCTGCGCGTGCAGACGAGCGCCCTCGACGACGAGCTGGGCGCGCTGCTGGCCCGAGGGGGCACACGCCCGGCGGAAGACGGGGACGGCCTGGTGTGGCGCTTCGATCCCCTGCACCGCAGCGTCTCACCCTTGGCCTTCGACGCGGCGCGCTTCGGCGCCTTCCTCGAGCGCATCGAGGCCAAGACCCTGGCCGTGTTCGGCGAACGCGGGCTGCGCCTGGGCGACGAGGCCGAGCGCCTGGCCAAGATCCGCGACGTGCGCAGCCTCGAGCTGCCCGATGTGGGGCATATGGTGCATTGGCTGGCGTCCGATGCCTTGGCGCAAGCCATCCTCACGCATATCGAGGATCGTGAGCATTGAATGTCTCGACGACTGAAGACGTCCAGTAGACCTTCGCTTGCTTCGAGGTTTCCGATGAAAACCCTCCCCCGCGGCGCGATGCTCGCCGTCACACTGGCGCTCTTCGCCGCGCTCTCTCCGACTCGGGCGCGAGCCGACGACTCCAACGGTGCCGCCGCCTGGGCGATCACGACCAGCGAGCTGAGCACGGCCGTCGTCATGAGCCTCACGTTCACGCTGGACCAGGACGCTCTGCTCAGCCTCAACGCCCTCACGCCCGTACTGTCCTTCGGCGCGGGCATCTTGGCCTATCGGCACGGCTGGAATCCCTCCCCTGCGCTGGCCATCCACGGCGCCATGTGGACGGCCGCGCTCTTCTTCATCACCACCGCGGCCATCGAGGGCACGGTTCGAGGAGGCAGCTTTCGAGCGGGACCGGCGGCCTACGCGCTAGGAGGCGTCGGCTTGATCCTCGGCGCCACCTTCGGCGCGCTGCGCGTGGGACCGGACGCCGAACCCTTCTGGCTCGGAGCCCCACCGTTGGCGATCGTGGGACTGATCGTGGGCGGAGTGGTGGCGGCCTTCGGATCCCTGAGGGGTTGGTCCAGCGAGACCGTGGGACGCACCATCGCCTTCAGCACGGTCGCGACGGGCATGGGAGGTCTGACCGTGGCCTATGTCATGGCGACTCAGAGCGGGCTGCCGAGTTGGATGTGCCGCGTGAGGCCGAGCTTGGCGCCCGTTCCAGGCGGAGCCATGATGAGCCTCTCCGGCAGCTTCTGAGCGCGCGCGCGCCGCCCGGGTTTACATGGCGTGATCCCGTCTCTACTCTCCAGGCGAAACTTCACCCACGCTGGGGAGCGTATTCATGACCCGCACTTTTTTCGCTTCGAGTCTCACCCCCGTCGGCCTGGGCGCGCTGCTCGCCCTGGCGGCCTACACACCGACCGCCTCAGCCCAGGACAGCGCTGGCGCAGAAGAGCTCGGCTACCGTCCCAACGAGGGCGCGAACCTGCTCTTGGACGACCAAGCCGGCGCGGAGGACGAGGCCGAGAGCCCGTCTGCCGTGGATCCCACCGACCCACACGAGGAGGACTCCAAGGACTACTACTTCCTGGGCGCCTTCTACCGGCACTCCTTCATCCCCTCCTTCATGATCGACCTCTTCACCCAAGAGGCGACGCGCGCGCGCAACCCCGGCTTCGGCCTCGAGTTCACCATGCGCAAGGCGGGCTTCTCGATCATCACCAGCCTCTTCTACCAGCGCTTCGCCGTGGACGGCCCCTTCCTCGCCAACGGCGATCCACCCGCGCAGGTCGAGTTCATCGAGAGCGATCTCTTCACCGTGATGGGCGGCGTGGACTTCATGTGGTCCACACCGATCAACGACATGTTCTCCTTCGAGTACGGCATGGGCGTGGGTCTGGGCGTGGTCGGCGGTGACCTCGTGCGCACGGAGGCCTACCCCGACGACGGGCCCGGCAGCGTCGATGGCTTCTCGCCCTGCGTCGGACCGGGCACCGGACCCGGCGCCGCGCCCAACGGCGGCGTGCAGCCCGGAAGCCCCGCTTCCGCCGGAGGCGGCGGCTACTGCGACGCGCCCTCTGGATCCACGCAGAGCGTCGACTACACGGATCGCGACGGCGGACGACACACGGTCCGGACCAACATCGACGGGCAGCGCGGCGCCCAGTACCACATCAAGGCACGGCGCTGGACCAACGGCGGCAGCGTGCCCAATGTCTGGTTCCGCCTCTCGCTGCCGCACATCGCCCTGCGCTTCAAGCCCATCCACCAATTCCAGATGCGCGTGGACGGCGGCTTCGACATCTTCAGCGGCTTCTTCGTGGGCGGCGCCCTCGCCTACGGGTTCTGAGTCGCGGACCCGAGCGCCCTCTGGTCGCCTCTAGTCACGGGCGCGGATGGCCAGAGTAGGGGCAGCTGCCCCCGGTATCGAAGGCGTCACCAAGGCGCGGGTCCGACTGCACTAGGGTGATAACCGCCCGTGGCGCGTGGGACTTGTCCCGCGCAGGATGCGTCGTGCTCGTATCCCTTCCCAAGCTGCGTCAGGGACGCCCAAGGGCGCCCCGCCACGCGTGAGCATGTCCGAACGACGCGGCGCCCCGCCACGGGGAGCATCGTCCGACGCCCAAGGTCGCCCCTACCGCAAGCATCCGCGCCCCTCTGGTCACGCCCGGTCTTGACCGACTCCGAGGGCGGTGGGAGGCTGCGCCGGTGATGCATGTTGGAAAGTCCACGCTCCTCTCCCTCGCCTGTGTCCTGATCCTCGGGCTGAGTGTCCGTGTGGCAGCTCAGACGCCCCGAGCCGACGCCGGCTCACGTGACGCGGGTCGCTCCGAGGCGGAGGTCGCGCGACGCGCGGGCGTCTACGCGCACATCGGTGACGTGAGCATCACGGTGGGCATGATCGAAGATCGCATCGCGGCCATGCAGCCGTTTCTGCGGCAGCGCTATCGCGATCCGGAGCAGCTGCGACGCTTCGCGGACGACATGGTGCGTTTCCAGCTGATGGCGCGCGAGGCCGAACGTCGACACTACGACCAGAACCCGGCGGTCACGCGCACGCTCAAGCAGAACGCCGTGCAGATGCTGATCCGGCGCCAATTCGACGAGCGCATCACGCCCGAGAGCGTGAGCGAGGCGGACGTGCGCGGCTACTATGAAGCGCAC
>JAADHO010000184.1:34018-48043 GCA_013151775.1 Deltaproteobacteria bacterium
CGGAGCTGCGCGCGGGCGACGCCCGAACATTCCGCGAGATCGCGCGCCGCCGCAGCCTCGACGACCAGACGAAGCTGCGAGGCGGCGACCTGCGCTTCTTCACCCAAGAAGGCCGCCCCTCGGGGAGCCGCGACAACCCGGTGGCCGCGGCCCTCGTCACCGCCGCCTTCGGCCTGCGGAACCTCGGTCAGCTGTCCGAGCCGATCCCCCTCGAGGGGAATTTCTCCGTCCTGAAGCTCACGGGCAAGCGCCCCGCCGAGATGCGCAGCCTCGCGCAGGCGAGCCAAGGCATCCGCCTGCGCCTGTGGCGGGAGCAGCGTCAGGCCGCCATCGACAGCTTCGTCGATGGCCTGCGCCAACAGCAGCATCCGACGGTCAACGAGGAGCTCGTCCGGCCGATCCACCTCGACCCGCCGCAGCCACGCCCCGGCTTCGGAGGCCAGGCGGCGAGCATGCGCGAAGCGCCTCGGCGGACGCCGTCGACGGGCATGGCGCCCACGCCACCTCCCGACATGGGCGGGATGACGCCGGCGGCCGGTATGGCCCCGGCTCAGCCGCTCTCCGGCATGGGTCTGTAGAGCAGGCGTCAGCCCGGCGCCCCGACGCGACGCACGCCCCGGAAGCTGGGGCTCGTTGACCCCAGGAGAAGGCGCCGTTACCGTCCTCCCATGGCTGAGAGCTCCCTGGCCGAACCTCCATCGCCTACGAAGATCACCTACGTCGACGGCGAGCCGGCGACCATCACTCTGAGACGCTGCTGCCTCGAGTCGAATCTCGATGGGGTGAAGAAGCGGCACGTGTTCGAAGCCGACACGGTGGACATCGGAGCCACGAGCGACAACGACCTCGTGCTGACGGACGACACCGTGAGCCGCAACCACTGCCGCATCTTCAAGGAGGGTGAGGCGTTCTTGGTGCGGGATCTCGGCTCCACCAACGGCACCTTCATCAACCGCGTGCGCGTACGCGAGGCCTGGCTGAAGCCCGGCTGTGCGCTGACCTTGGGCAAGACCGAGCTGAGGTTTTCGCCCGTGGACGAGAGGCTGCGGATCGTCCCGAGCGACAAGGAGCGCCTCGGCGGGCTGATCGGCAAAGACTCGAGGATGCGCGCGATCTACGCGATGATCGAGCGCATCGCGCCCACGGATACGACGGTGGTCGTCACCGGCGAGACGGGTACGGGCAAGGAGGTCGTCGCCCGCGCGCTGCATGATCTCTCCCGGCGTCAGCGTGGGCCCTTCATCGTCTTCGACTGTGGTGCGGTGCCCGAGAACCTGATCGAGAGTGAGCTTTTCGGTCACGAGAAGGGCGCCTTCACGGGCGCCACCAGCTCGCGCCAGGGTGTGTTCGAGATGGCCCAAGGCGGCACGGTCTTCCTCGACGAACTCGGTGAGCTGAGCCTCGACCTGCAACCGAAGCTGCTGCGGGTGCTCGAACAGCGTGAGGTGAAGCGTGTGGGTGGAGTGCGCCCCACCAAGGTCAACGTGCGCGTCGTGGCGGCGACCAATCGCGACCTCGAGGCGGAGATGCGCGCGGGACGCTTCCGCGAAGACCTCTACTACCGGCTCAACGTGGTTCGCCTCGAGCTGCCGCCCCTGCGGGCGCGCCCCGGCGATGTGGCGCTGCTCGTGCGGCATTTCCTATCCCACGGTGCGTACAACGAGCTGCCGGGTGGCGGACGTCGCGTGCGAGGCATCTCGCGTGCCGCCCTCGAACAGCTCTACGCCCACGGGTGGCCCGGAAACGTGCGCGAGCTCTCCAACGTGGTCGAGCGCGCCATCAGCTTCGCCGAGACCGACGAGATCCGCTTGGAGGACCTGCCCGACTCCATCGCCGGACACTCGAGCGCGCCCTTCGTGGCGGATCCGACCAACGTAGACGGCCGGATGCCCGGCTTCGCGCCGCCGGACGTGCACGGCGCCTTCAAGGACGCAAAGGACCAATGGGTGCAGAGCTTCGAGCGCGAGTACATCGAAAGCCTACTGCGCCGAAACGACGGAAACATCTCCCACGCCGCCCGCGAAGCCAAAATCGACCGCAAGTATTTCCGTAAATTGATGAAGAAATACGGCATCACGGCGTAGATTTGGGGACGGTCCTAAGGAACTAAGTTGTTGTGAAACAATGTTTCACAACAACTTAGTTCCTTAGGACCGTCCCCCCCAAACCCGCGTCCACCTGAGTGGGTTGTCAGGAGTGGGCGCGTGGAGTAGTAAATGAACGTTCATTCATCCTGGCGTCGTGCCGAGGAGGTCTCGCATGAATCCGTTCTCCGAAGAACATCAGCTCTTTCGTCAGCAGGTCCGCTCCTTCGCGGAGAAGCAGCTCGCTCCCCACGTGGACGAATGGGAAGAGGCCGAGACCTTCCCCAACTCCGTGTTCAAGGATGCGGGTGAGCGAGGCATCCTCGGCGCACACTACCCCGAGGAGTTCGGCGGCGGCGGCGGCGACTTCTGGATGAGCGTGGTGAAGGCCGAGGAGCTGCCGCGTTGCGGCGCCGCGGGCGTCACCATGGCGCTCTTGGTGCAAGCCGACATGGCCACACCGGTGATCAACGAGTTGGGCACCACGGAGCAGAAGGAGGAGTTTCTGCGCCCCGCCATCGAAGGCGACAAGGTCGCGGCCCTTGGCGTGAGCGAACCGGGCGCGGGCTCCGACGTGGCTGGGCTGCGCACGACGGCGCGACTGGTCGGCGACGAGTATGTGATCGATGGCAGCAAGACCTACATCACCAACGGCACGCGCTGTGACTTCGTCACGCTGCTCGCGAAGACCGACCCCGACGCGGGCCACAACGGCATCTCCGTGCTGCTCCTGCCCTCCGACACCAAGGGCTTCAGCGTGGGCAAGAAGCTGAAGAAAGCCGGCAACTGGTCGAGCGATACGTCGGAGCTCTTCTTCGACGGCTGCCGCATCCCCAAGCGCTATCTGCTGGGCGAGCCCGGCATGGGCTTCGTCTACCTGATGCAGAATTTTCAATCGGAGCGCCTCGTGGGTTGCGCGAGCGGGCTCGCCGGCGGCAAGCTCGCCCTCGATCGCTCCGTCGCCTGGGGGCGCGAGCGCATGGCCTTCGGGAAACCCTTGATCAAACGCGAGTATTGGCAGCAGAAGTTCGCCGACCTCTATACCAAGTACGAGGCGGGGCATGCGCTCACCTATCGTGCAATCGAAGCCTACAACCAGGAGAAGTTCATCGATCAGGTGCCCATCTCCTTCGAGACCACGCGCCTGACGAGCATGGCCAAGGCCTACGTCGGCGAGGTGACCGGGGAGATCATGGACCAATGCGTACAGTTCCACGGTGGCATGGGCTACCTCGAAGATCTGGGTAGCGCGCGCTTGGCGTGATCAGCGTCTGCTCCGAATCGGCGGCGGTGCCACCGAGGTCATGCGTTACGCCGTCGCCAAGATCATGGGGTTCTGACCCTGACCCAAATGATTTATTTCAACCGTCCACGGGGCCGTGGAGAGAGAGATTTCGAGATGACTGACGCATTTATCGTGGGACATGCGCGCACACCGCGCGGCCGAGGCAAGAAGGACAAGGGCGCTCTGAGTGGCGTACACCCTCAGGAGCTACTTGGTCAGACTCTGAACGTGCTGGCCGAGCGCACCGGCCTCGACAAGAGCGCCGTGGACGACGTGGTCGTCGGCTGCGTGACCGAGGCCAAGGAGCAGGGCTCCTGCATCGCACGCAATTCCGTGCTGGCCGCGGGCTGGCCCGTGGAGGTCACGGGCGTCACGCTGAACCGCTTCTGCGGCTCGGGCCTTCAGGCCATCAACTTCGCGCAGATGGGCGTAGCGAGTGGCGCACAGGAGCTGGTCGTTGCGGGCGGAGTCGAGAGCATGAGTCGCGTGCCCATGGGCTCCGACGAGGCGGGCATCGACGGCCACAACATGCAGCTGCGCAAGAAGATCTTTCAGGTCCCGCAGGGCATCAGCGCCGACCTGATCGCCACCCTCGACGGCATCGGGCGCGACCAGCTCGACGCCTTCGCTGCGGAGTCACAGCGTCGCTGCGCCGCGGCCGTCGAACGAGGCGCATTCGACGCCGCGCTCTTCCCGGTGAAGGATCCCGCGACGGGAGAGGTCGTGTTGACCAAGGACGAGCACCCGCGCCCGGGCTCTACGGCAGAGTCCCTCGGGCAGCTGCGCGCCTCCTTCGAGATGATGGGCGCCATGGCCGTGGGCGCCAACGGCGAGACCTTCGATCAGTTGGCCCTCGCGCGCTATCCAGAGGCCCAGAACATCACTCACGTGCACTCGGCGGGGAACTCGAGCGGCGTGGTAGACGGCGCCGCCGCCGTGCTGCTCGCGAGCGCAGACGCTGTGGGCAAGTACGGCTTCACGAAGCGGGCGCGCATTCGCGCCATGGCCACGGCGGGAGCGGAGCCGCTGATCATGCTGACAGCGCCCACACCGGCGTCCGAAAAGGCGCTGGCGAAGGCGGGCATGAAGGCGAGCGACATCGACCTCTGGGAGATCAACGAGGCCTTCGCCGTGGTGCCACTCCAGACCATGCGCAACCTCGACATCGACCCCGCCAAAGTGAACGTGAACGGCGGCGCCATCGCCCTCGGTCACCCCCTCGGCGCGACCGGCGCCATGCTCCTCGGCACGGCCCTCGACGCCCTCGAGGCGCGCGACCTGAACACCGCCCTCATCACCCTCTGCATCGGCGGCGGCATGGGCATCGCCACGATCATCGAGCGCGTCTGAGGCGCTCCGACAGCGCTCGTGACCCTACGATCTCAGATCGAGTCTCCGATCCCGCGAGCTTCACTACTTAGGATCGTCCCAAACAACTTAACTCCTTAGGACCGTCCCCACGTCAATGCGCCTCGTCGCTCATGGCGGCGACGGCGGGCTCCCAGAATTCGGTTTCGCGAGCGATGTCGACGATCATGACGGCCTCGGCGGCGGCGCGATCCGGGCGCGCGCCTTGGCGGCGGATGCGGGCGGCGATGCGCATGGCGAGGTAGTAGCGGGCGCCGAGATCGCGGCGGGCGCGTGCGAATCCGCCGGCTATGGTCCAGCGCATGCTCCAGATCTCGTCAGCCAACCAGTCTGCGTAGATCTCGCTTGGGTTGCCTTCATCCGAGCGCGCTTCGGCCCGGTCGAAGCTCTCGGACCAAGGGCGACGGCGCGGCGGCGCGCGCAGGCCCACGTCCTTGCCGATGGCGTCCCCGAGGTAGAGGAAGGCCACCTCGGCGCGTGTTCCGTCCGAGAGGGTGCGCATGTACTCGGCGACCTCACGCCAGTCGACTCCGTCGAGCTCGGGCAGACTGTGGACCTCGAAGATGTCCGCGGGATCCTCGAGCGCGAAGAGGCGCTCGAAGAGCTCCGCCTCCATGCGCTCCCAACGCGCAAAGGAGACGCTTCGCCCACGCGCCAGCGGCACCCGCGCGCCCACGGAGCAGGCCGCGCGCAGCCGCCCACCGCGATCCGAGAGCGCCCGCTCCGCGTCCTCGAGCGAGAGCTCGGGGCGATCGCCCATGGTGCGACACGGACAGCGATGCTCGGTGGAGACGCGCCCGCCGCTCGGAGTGGTGGTCAGCTCGTAGGGAAAGCGCGTGCAGGGCATGGCCTTGATCTCGGGCCCCAAAGCGGCGTGCAGCTCGCACACGCCTTGGCCGAGGAACAGACAGGTGCCGTCCTCCTTGGTCGCGAGCATGTACTCGGGGCTGCCCGGGAGGTGCACGCAGATGTTGGGATCGAGCAGCGACAGCGTCTTGCGATCGGCCCGTCCGATGGGCCCAGCTGCGTGGATGTCCGTACAACAGGTTCCGTCACCGAAGCAGCGAAAGCGCGCGCCCGGTCGAGTGAGGAGCGGGCGGGGCCGCGGCTTGGCGGAGGTCTTGGACTTACGGGCGCGGGTGGTCACGGCCGCAGCATGCCCGGACCCCGCCTCTCCGCAAGCCTCGTGCCGCGAACTTCAGGTGCTCGGAACTAGCCGCACGCTCCGCGAGTCCATCACCGTGGTACCGCAGAAGTCGGTGATGCTGACACTGAGCGTGACCGTCTGAAACGCCAGGTCGTCCGTGGAGCCGATCATCAGCGGCACGATCTCCCCGACCAGCTCCACCTGCCCGTCGCTGCGCACCTTCAGCGGGCGCACGATGGAGCCCGTGTCGCCGACGATGGTGCCGTCCATGGTCGCCACCTGAAACACGACGTCCGGGTTGCTCGGATCCATCCGGCGATCCCGAACGCCGGGGTAGAGACCCGTCACGCGCACCGTGCCCCAGACGTGGAAGCCGCCCTGGGCGCCTTGGTTGATGTCGACATCGTCACCATCGCTCAGAGGGGCGTAGATCGTGGAGCCCATGCCCAAGGTCGCGGAGGGGGTCTCGGTGGCGGCCGCTTCGCAGGCGTCCGTAGGCGGCCCACCACCGCCGCCGGAGCAGGCAGTGAGTCCGAAGAGGCTGAGCGAGAAGACGAGCGAGAACCTCAGGATCATGGTGCGACCCAGGGTCCCACGTCTCGGAGTGTGAGGCCACTGTTCGCCACGCGCGGCACGAGCATGCGCGCGGCCACGTCCGGCGGGACCACGCCCGTGCCCTGGTGAGCCAGACCCACGATGGGCTCGCCCGCGTCGTCCACGACCTGCGAGAGGTCGTACATCGTGCCTTCGCCGTCGGGGATCAGGAAGCGACCCGAGGCGCGACCGAGGGTCTCGTTCACGATGTTGGTGTTGGTCCCGTCCTCACGCAGATGGCAGCGGTCACACGGCACGGAGCCCACCGAGGTGGTGTGGGGAACCACCGGACCGAAGCCGAAGCCGAGCTTGCCGTCGGCCGTGCGTCGCACGACCTGATCGAAGATGCGCCGCCCCGGGTTAGGCGTGTCCACGCCCTCGGTGCAGGTCTCCGTGGCCGGGTTGCAGGGCACGATGGCCGTGAGGAACATCTTCTCCTGCGGGGCCATCAGCGTGAGTTGGCCGTCTACCCCCATGCCGAGGGCGAAGTAGTCCGTGACCACCCAGCTGCGGCTGCCGCCGGTGCGCCCCGCGGCCAGCGTGCCGTCGATCAGGCTGCGACCCTCCGTGCGCATGTCGACCGTCACATGACAGCCGGGACAGCTCTGGGTCCAGGCCGTGTGGCAGGTGTAACACTCGAGGCTGTCGAGGTGACTGAAGCCCGTGCTGTCGCGCCCATGGGTGGCCACGTACTCGGGGGTGCCGAGGTCTAGATCGACCAACTGCGCGAGGGGACGCGCTTCACCGTCGAGGCGCGAGATCATCACCGGGACGCCATCCGTGCCCAGGCGCAGATTGCGCATGATCTCGCCGCGGCTGTTGCGGAACACGCCACCGTCATCGGGAGCGATGGCCGTATCTTCCGTGCCGTGGCAGTCGATGCACTCGATGGCGACCTGCTCGTCGTGGGCACCGTAGAGGTTTCCGTCACCGTGCACGTCGACGCCCGAGTGGCAGTCGACGCAGCCCATGCCCGCCTGCTGATGGATGTCGGCGGGCGTCTCGTCGACGTCGTTGGTCGTGTCCTCGTCGTCCACGAAGAAGCCCGAGGGGCGCCCATGCAGAGACTCGTCGAGCGCGCCAATGTTTGGAGGCTCGGCCAGGCGCGCGGCCTCACGCACGCCTCGATACATCGTCCCGATGCGGTTTCCGCGATAGTGACAGTGCTCGCATTGGCTGTCGGGGATGGCGCTGGTCAGCCGGTGGTTGATCGGGTGGGGCGGATCGTCGAGGTTGGCGTTGGGATCGGCCGAGCGGGAGAGTCCGTCGTTGGCGTAGACCATGTGGCACCCGGCGCAGCCCGAGGAGCGGAAGTCACCCGCCTTGTCGTTGGGCCCGAAGTTCCAGACGTGACAGCGCGGACAGCCATCTTCGATGTACTTGTCCACGATGTCGGCGAGGCTCGAGTCGGCATCGAGCGCGGGCGCGTGCAATGTGGTCAGCTGCTCCACCGCGCTCGGCGCTCCGTCGAAGGACTCATCGCGTTGATCACGCGCGGCGACCTCGGGGAAGCGCGTGGTCTGGCGCCCAACGTAGTAGCGCGGCTTGTTGAAGTGCCCCGCCATGGTCGTCATGATCGACGAGGGCGCCGTCGCGTTGATGGCCTCGTGGCAGCCCATCGTGCCACAGCTCAGGTCGGAGACTCGGTAGTCGCTTGGGTTGACCCAGCGCACGTACTCGAGGGGCACGGTGTCGAGCTCGACGCTGGACATGCCGCGGATCTCCGTGGGTCCAGAGAGCCCGTCTGGCACCGCCACGTGCGAGTCGATCTTCGCCTCTGCGGTTCCGTCCCCGCCGTGGCAGTCCACACAGGAGATGACGGTGGTGGGGTGGCTCTCGAGCAGCCCGCCCACACCTCCGTCATCGCTCAGCGGTTGGTGGCAGCGACGACAGCTCGAGCGCCCGTCGGGCGGGGTCTTCGAACCAGAGCAAGCCCCAAGCAAGAGCAAGCAGGCAACGGCGGTGAGCGGTAGATAACAACGCATCCACGCATGATCAGGGACCGCACCCGAAATCGATTGATCGAACGCAACCAATGGACCCTGGAGCGCGTCTTCTGCCTCGATGCTCGAGACGCTAGCCTCGACGACGCGAGCGCGTGCGCATGCGAGCGACGAGGGCGACGAGCCCGACCACGAAGGGCCAGGCGGGCAGCTCTCGCCGACGCGCGCCGGCCACCACGCAACCGCAGCCGCCGCCTGTTCCAGCCGTGCCCGCATCGACTGACGCCCCGCCATCGACCGCAGGTGTGGCGGCATCGGCGCCCGCGTCGACGCCAACGACGCCCGCGTCCAGATCCGGCGGCAGCGCGGCGCTGAAGCCCAAGCGCGATCCACAATCGAGGTCGCTTCCCTCGGGCCGACGATAGTCTCCCGTAGCCTCGTCGACGAAGAGCGCGCTTCGCTGCGAGGCGCTCAAGACGGTGTACCGCTCGTCGAAGACCATGCCCGTGACGTCGGCCACGTCCTGCCGGAAGTCGGTCGAGGCGATGGCCGGCTCCTCGTCGTAGCAGTTGTCTTCGAGGCGCATGCGCACGTACGTCCCCATGGCGGCGAGCTCGTGCATATAGCCGGGCATCAGGTCGTAGAAGGGATGCGCCGGAGTGAGGTCGGCGATCAGGAATTCACCTCGGATGCCCGGCCACGCGCCTCCGTCGAACCACGGGTATTGGTTCCTCGCGATCTGCACGGGCGGCCCCGCGTCGACGACGAGGTTGTTGTGCACACGGCTGCTCCAGCCTCCGCGGAAGGAGAGGTTCCCTCCGATCAGCGTGTTGTAGGCCACCTCGGAGCGCGCACCGTTTCCCGTGGTCTTGAGGAAGGTCGGCAGCGGCGCGTTGGTGAAGGCCTTGCCCACGACGATGCCTGCACCGACGAGGACGTTGTTGCGGATCAAGTTGTCCGTGAAGGGCGTGGCGATGCCGAGGTCTACGTCCGTGATGTAGTTGCTCAAAAAGAAATAGGGCCCGCGGCCGTTGTTCTTGATTCCGAGGCCCTTATGGCAGTCGTGGACCCAGTTTCCGATCAAGTAGACGTGGCTATCCGGCGGCAGAATCCCCGCCTCCCACTCGGCCAGCGTCGCTGCGTCACCGGCAGCGGGCACCACGCTGTCGTAAGACAAGCGGGTCTCCGTATAGAAGCAGCCGCCGTTGCCGCCACCGCGGTCGATCAGCGTGTCGGTGGCGCGATCGATGTTGCCGATGTGATGCAGATGATTCTGCAAGATGACGTTGTTGGTCTCGCCGCCGCTCGCCTGCATCAAGATCAGGCCTTCGTTGTTGAATCCGTCCGTGTCGGCGTGGTGCACGTCGAGCTCTCGGAAGGTGTTGTTGTAGCCGCCGACCCAAAAGCCGCGGCTGCGCATGCGGCGCATCTCGAAGCGCTCGAAGACCCAATAGGAGTTCCTCACGATCACGGCGGAGGTGCGCCAGCCCACGGAGTCGTTGTCGTAGCCGAAGTCGAGCACCGCGATGGCGCTCTCCGGATCGTAGAGCTCCGGATCCGTGCGCATGACGATCGGACGACCGGGCGCCCCGTCGCTGCGCGTGAAGAGAGAGGAGTCGTCGTGCCCGAAGCGGTCGCGAATCGCGGGCATGTCATACACGCCCGGCGCGAGGTTGATCGCCGTCCCGGCCTCGGCGTTGGCGAAGACATCGAGCAGGTCGCGCCGTGGATCCGCGCGCGTGCCCGCGCCATCCGGGCCCGCGTCCGCTGCGACGTAGACCACGCGCTCGGGCGTGACGTCGAGCCTGTCTGCGAGCAACCCCGACACCAAAGCCATGTCTTCGGGCGCCGGCGTCGGCACCTGCGCCTGGCCCGCAGGGGTCCGCGCAAACGAGGCGAGCGTCGCTGCGGCGACGAACATAGACCATCGACCCAAGCGTCCGTGTGATGCGTTCATAGAGCACAGTGCAGACCAACAGTGCGACGGCGTCAACAAGATATCTTCGAGGCAGCGCCAAGATTCTGAGCCCGGCGCGCTGAGTGTATACTGCGCCCATGACCCTCGAGGAGGCACTGGACACGCTGCCCGAACCCAGTCTGACGCCGGGCGAGAAGCTGCTGCGCGCGTTGGCCATGTACGACGAAGGGGTAGAGATGCAGCGCCTGACTTTGCGCAGACAGCACCCGGAGCTCTCGCCCGCCGAGCTCGAGCAGCGGCTGCTCCGCTGGCTCGCCCGAGAAGAGGAGCCGTGAAGCTCGCCGACGCGCTGGGCGCACTCAGCGAGCTGCTCGACCGCATGAGCGTCGACTACGCGGTGGTCGGAGGCTTGGCCGCATCGGCACGTCCTTTCTTGACAATGTTTACCAAAGTGACATATTGATGTGTGACCTCAGGCGTAGGGACAACGAGTGGCCTACGCGCTGACGCTCCCCAAGAAGTTCAAGGACCAGCAGTGGAAGGCGAAGATCCGAGACCGCGAACGAATGGAACCGCCGCACGTGACGATCCTCCACAAGACCCGTGCGTGGCGCATAGGACTGCGGCACGGCGCGTTCCTCGACGGCAAGCCTGCACCCAGCGACGTGCCAGAAGACCTGGTGGCCTTCATTCTGAGACAGACTCCCGAGTTGGTGGTGCGTTGGGACGAGATGTACCCGCGAAACCCTGTGGAGAGTGACTGATGCCTTCCCCTGTCTACGTTCTCGATGATGAGAAACTGATGATGCGGACCGCCATCAAAGTTCGGTCGGCAGACGAAGTTCGACGTGCCTACTTCCAGAAGAAGCACTCAGTCTGGTTCGCTCCGGACAACGCCAGTTTGAACATTCTTGCGAAGGTGGTGAAGATCGGCAAGCCTCGCCACGCACTGCTTGCGATGAAGAAGGTGTCGGTGGCTCGTCGGGTGTTGCTCGACACGCTCTTCGCAGTAGTGGTCGAGCCGACTGTGATTGAGATGTTGGCTAGCCACGAACTTCGTGAGGTGCTGGTGGCAGACAACCGGCAGGATCTCTTCGTGGCCGCACGTGCTGTTCCGGAGGATGATGCGCTCGTGCTCTTTCGCGGTGATCTGAGCTCTCTGATCGTGCCGTTGTCATCCTTCAAAGGGACGAGTGGCGGATGCAAGCCCAATCCCAAGAAGGTCTCGGTTGCTGATTATGGGCAGACGATTTGCCTCGGTGAGTATGAGATCGCGGCGGATGCGCTGCTGTACGAGTTTGATCCCGAGGCGCGGCGGCGCGCCAAGCGTCGCGAGATCAAGACCGACGATTCAATCGGCGCCGGCATCAGGCGCCTGCGGCTTCAGAAGCGGCTCTCACGAGGCGACTTCGGCTCTCTCAGCGCAAAGACCATCGCCCGAATCGAGCGCGGAGAGACGGACCCGCGAAAGTCTACTCTCACCACGATCGCCAAGACGCTCGGCGTCGACGCGGCCGAGTTAGCTACCTTTTAGAAACCAGATTCTGCACGGCCAGCGTGAGCTTTCTGCTTTCCACACTCCGAACGAGCGCTACGTGAAAGCACCGGCACTGTAGCGCGCGAGCACCTCCGCGGCGCTGGACTCGAGCCGGCGGACCTCATCCTGCGGCCGCGAGGGCAGATCGATGTCACCCACGCCTCACACTCTTCCCCATCAGCTGCCGTGCGCGGTAACACATCCTACCAGCCTGGGGTCCGCCCTGAGCATGGCTTGCCGGGCGCCACCTTTCGATCTATATAGATCGCGTGGCTCTCCTTCCTGGCGGCAAGCGTGTTCTGGTTGTCCTCTTCGTTCCCAGTGTCGAACGCGACTACACGGAGCCAGCAACATGAAGCACAAGCCCAAACTGAACATGGACAAGATCGCCAAGACTCTCGGAGCTGAACGTCGCGGCGAAGTGCGGGCCGGGAGCGGTCACTTCGGGGCCATGCAGGTCGTAGCCGAGATCCAAGCTCGGTTTCAGGCTCCCGCCGGGGGAGGTCGAAGCACGGATCCGGCATGGACCGATCGGCGCCTGGTTCCCTTGGCTCCCAAGACACTGCTCGAATTGCAGCGGCTTGCCAGCATTGCAAGCGAGCGGGGAGGCGTGAAGGTGAGCCCACTACAGGTCGCGGCTCTTCTGCTCGAACACGCCACGGAGGAAGCCGACGACGGCATCGTGGCCGAACTGACGAAGCAGCAAGCTTCATGAGTCCCGGTCCCGACCCGTAGCGGATTCGACGCATCAGGGCAGAGCCGCCGCTGGCGTGTCGATGATCCACAGGTCCGAGGGCGAGCTCTCGTCGGGGCTGCGGTGGGACTCGAAGGCGATGCGCAGGCCGTCCGGTGATGCGCTGGCCGCGCCATCCTCGCGGTCGGGCTCGTTCGTGACGCGAATGGTGGCGCCGCCTGCTACGGGCAGGAGATAGATGCTCGGATGCTCGACTCCGCCTGGGTTGGTGCTGGAGAGGATGAATCGTCCGTCGGGCATCCACGAGAGATCCGTGTCTGGTCCGGGCTGATCCACGACGGCTCCGGCCGAGAGATTCTGCGCGCCCGATCCGTCCGGCTGCATGACCCACGCCTGCCAATGCTCGAGGGAGTTGGGCTGCGCGGGGTCGCGATGCTGATAGAGGATCTGGGTTCCGTCGGGTGACCATGAGGGCAGGCGATCATCCTGGTCGCCGCTGGTGTTGCTGATGCGCGTCGCCTCGCCGCTCGCCAAGTCGACTCGCACGATGGCCGCGCGTGCGTCTTGCTCGTTGGTGGTGTCCATGATGTCGGCCTCGAGCGCGAGGGCGCTGCCGTCGGGCGAGACCACGGGCTCGATCCACACGGGCAGCTCACCGTGGTTCGTCAGCCGACGAAGATCCGGGGCGTCCGCGTCCGGCGCGACGCTCCAGATGTCGTTCGCGCCATCGCGATCCGCCGCGAAGACCACGCGCCCGGAGGTGCGGTCGAAGCAGCCATAGGGCACGTTCACGTGGTCGAAATCACCGCTCGTGAGCGCCACGGGCTCCGCGTCCGGCGCGAGATCGAGCCTCATGATCTGGGCGGGCCCCCGGTTGTAGCCGCGGGCGAAGCGCGTGAAGATGAGAAAGCTGCCGTCGGGTGAGAAGCAGGCGTTCTGGTTGCTCTCGCCCGCTCGAGGCACGGTCAGGCGCAGAGCCCCATCGTCTCGCTGCATGACCAACGGGCCGCCGCCGCCGCCACAAGCCACAGCCGCGAGGCAGAGCCCGAAGAGGCCACTCCACCGAAGTATGTCCTGGCTCCCGCCCATGACCAACCTTCCCGCTCTATGTATTGCGAATGTGCCATTGAAGCATCGCGCCGGCGGCAGCCAAGCGCAAGCTCCGTCACGAGCACAACCTAGGCGAACGCGCCTACGAGTACCCCAACACCAGCGCTCTCGCGAGCAGGTAACAGCCGTCCACGAGGACGAAGAGCAGGAGTTTGAAGGGCAGGCTGATGGTCGTCGGCGAGAGCATCATCATGCCCAAGGCGCTGAGCACGTTGGCGACCACCATGTCGACGACGAGGAAGGGGATGAAGACTAGGAAGCCTATCTGGAAGGCCTCGGTCAGCTCCGTGATCAGGAACGAGGGGAGCAGCACGAGCAGGTCGTCGCGGCCCACGTCGCCGCGGT
>JAADHO010000407.1 GCA_013151775.1 Deltaproteobacteria bacterium
CACCTCCGCGCCCGCCACGACCTTCATTTGGTGTTTGGTCCCGCTTGTCCGGTCGAGGGCGCTCGGCCTGCCCTCCGCCGATCAGGTCTGCAAGCGATCGCGCGTAGCTGGGATGGCCCCCGGCGTCTGGTACACTCGTCTCGAAATGGAGGTCCGTTGACCGTCTCCTTCAACGACGTCTTGCGCGCCTGGCCCATCGTCCATCGCTACCTTCCGCGCACACCGCTCTACCGCTACCCTCTGCTCAGCGCCCGCGCCGGCTTCGACGCCTACGTAAAGCATGAGAACCACCTGCCCATCGGCGCCTTCAAGGTGCGCGGGGGCGTCAACCTCTTCGCCAACCTCTCGGACGTGCAGCGGCGCCGCGGCATCGTCACGGCGACGCGGGGCAACCACGGGCTGTCCATGGCCTGGGCCGCGCGCGCCTTCGGGTCACGCGCCGTGATCTACGTGCCGAAGCGCAACAACCCGGACAAGAACGCCAACATGGAGGCCATGGGCGCCGAGCTCGAGGTCTTCGGCAACGACTTCGACGAGGCCAACGCCGAGGCCGAGGCCCGCTCCAAGAACGAGAGCCTGCGCTTCGTGCACCCCGCCAACGAGCCGCTCTTGATCGCGGGCGTCGGCACCTACGCCATGGAGATCGCCGAAGATCTGCCCGACGTGGACGTGGTGATCGTGCCGATCGGCGGCGGCAGCTGCATTTCTGGCGCCGTGGTGGCGCTGCGCACGATGAAGCCCAACGTCGAGATCATCGGCGTACAGGCCGAGCGCGCGGCGGCCATGTGCCGATCCATCGAGAGCGGCGAGCGCACCTCGGTCCCGAGCGCGGACACCTTCGCCGACGGACTCGCCACGCGCTTCGCCTTCGAATTGCCCTACGAGATCGTGAAGGATGAGATCGACATCTTGGTCGAGGTCAGCGAGGACGAGATGCGTGAGGGCGTGCGCATCGCCCTCGAGACCACCCACAACGTGGCCGAAGGCGCGGCCGCGGCCTCCTACGCAGCGGCCCTGAAGATCCGCAAGCATCTCGCGGGCAAACGCGTCGTGCTGCTGCACACAGGCCACAACATCGACCGAGACACCCTGCGCTGGGCCATCGGCATGTTCGACGCCTGATTGCGCGCGCTGCGGGGCGCTGATATTCGTTCGCCTTCATGCGGGCCGACGAAACACCAGAGGAGGTGGCGGCGCCGCCTCGCCCCTTGCCCTCGGTGGACATCCCGCTGCTGCGTCACGAGCGACGCGCCGGCCGGCAGGTTCGCATGGTCTGGGTCGGGGTGGGGACGGCGCTAGCCCTCGGCGCCGCGGCTGCGGCCTACTTCAGCCGGGGCGATTCCCCCGAGCCCGAGCCTGATGCTCGTGAGGCCGCGACTCCACCGATCTCCGACGCGAGCGAGGCGGCGGAGCCCGTGGCGACGGACGCGAGCGTGGCCGCCCCGCCACCGACGGCTCCCGAGGTCGAGCTGCGACAGGCGCCCGATGGCGGCACGCGCCTCGAGACGACCTTCGGCTCGGCGCGCGGGTTCCGTCCGGCCCTGCTGGCCGCTGGGCTCGACAACGAGGACGCCGCGGAGCTCGAGGCCGCCCTCGACGGCACCCTCGACTTCCGGCGCTGCCATCCCGCGGATCGCATGGTCTTCCTGCGCGACGCCGACGGGCGCCTGCTGCGCTTCGAGTACCACGAGAGCCGGCGGCGGTACGTGCTCGTGCGCCGCGACGCCCGAGGCCGACTTCAGGCCACGCAGGTGGAGCGCCCCTTGGATCACGTCGAGATCGCGCGCGGCGGCGTGATCCGCTCCTCCCTGGGCGCCGCCCTCGAGTCCGCCGGCCTCGGGCGCACGCTGGTGGGCAGCTTCGTCGAGGTCTTCGACGGCCGGGTGAACTTCCAACGTCAGACGCGTCAGGGCGATCGCTTCAAGCTGATCGTCGACGAGCAGCGCCTCGACGGAGAGCTCTTGGGTTACGCGCCCCCACGCGCCCTCGAATTCGACGGACAGCGCACGGGCCAAGTGCGAGCCTTCTACTTCGCCCCCACGGGACGTCGCGGGGACTACTACGACGCGGACGGGCGCTCCATGCGCGGAGGCTGGCTGCGCACACCTCTGCACTACGACCACATCTCGTCCCCCTTCGACATGCACCGCATGCACCCCATCCTGCACCGCGTGCAGCCCCACAACGGCGTGGACTACGCGGCCGGCACCGGCACACCCGTGTGGGCGGCGGCGGCCGGCACGGTGATATGGGCCGGACCCAAGGGGCCCAACGGCAACCTCGTGGGCATACGTCACGAGGACGGCTTCACCAGCTGGTACGCCCACCTCTCGGCCATCGCGCGCGGCATCCGCGTGGGCGTCGAGGTGGAGCAGATGCAGCGCATCGGTCGCGTGGGCACGACGGGACGCTCCACGGGACCGCACCTGCACTTCGGTCTCAAGCGCGGCCGCCGCTTCATGGATCCCCTCGCCATCATCAACGGACCTGGCAGGCTGCTGCCGGCGGGCCTGCGCGCTCCCTTTCGACGCCTTCAACACCAGCTCGCCGCGGCCCTCGACGCCATCGACGCGGGCCCAGCTCCCGCCCAAACGGAACCGGCGCGCGCAACGGCCGCCGCCCCCGTGAACGTCCCCCTCGATTGATGCTTGCTTCAGGAAAAACGATGCTACGAGATCACAAGCGTGAGGCTGCCCAATGGGCGGCGCTCTTCACCCTCGCCGCGGCGCTCTTGCTGGTGGGGCTCTCCTCCTTCGGCATCTGGGATCCCTGGGAGCTCGAGGTGGCGGACGCCGCCCGGAGTCAGATCGAGGGCGTAGCCAGCACGGGAGACAGCTCCTCCCTGACGGTCTGGCTGGTGGCCCTGGGGTTTCGTCTCTTCGGTGTCCACGAGTGGGCCGGGCGGCTGCCCATCGCGCTGATGGGCCTGGTGACGCTGGTCTTGGTGGCGCTGCTCGTGCGCCGCTACGAGGGCAAGCGCGCGGGCCTCTACGCCCTGGTGATCGCCGCGACGTCACCGCTCTTCGTGCTCAACAGCCGACAGATGCTCGGCGACGCAGGCGCCTTCGCGGGTCAGACGCTGCTGGCTCTGGGGCTCTTCTCCGCCGTCTACCCGGCGCACGCAGGCGAGCACAAGCGCACGCCGTGGATCTGGCTCGCCGTGGGCGCCTTCGGCTTCGTCTGGGCCTGTTGGGCGCGAGGTGCGCTGCTCGGGGCCGCGCCGCCGCTGCTCGCCCTGGGCCTGGTGCTGGCCGTCCGCGGCGACCTCTTCGATCGTGGCGGCTCCAAGTCGATCATCGCTTGGCTGGTGGCCGGCGGTGGCCTGCTGATCGCGGTGCTGGTCGGCCGAGCGGTCCTGCTCGATCGGGCGAGCTACGATTGGCTGCTCGGGGGCACGCCGCGGGGCGGCAACCCGCCGGCCTTCGACGAGAGCTTCGAGGCCGTCTTCCACTCCTTCGCGCCCTGGAGCGCGCTGATCCTGCCGGCCGTGGCGCGCATGCTCTGGCCCGGCGCCGCCGACGACGAGCGCGGCGAGCCGCTGGACGAGGCCCGGACCGAGACGAACACGGGAGCGGACGGACGCGAGGCGCTGCGGCTCTTCGTGGCCCTCTGGGCGGGCCTCGGCTACGCCGCCATGACCCTCTACGACTCGCGCTACGGTCCGCCCACCTACCTGGCCCTCGGCGCTCTGGCGGCGGCGGTGGCGCTGATGCTCTCGGACGTGGAGAAGAGCGGCCGCAGCTGGGGCGTCGCCACGCTGATCGGCGTGCTCTTCACGGGGCTGTTGATTCGCGACTACGGGCTCTATCCGCAGGGCCCCGTCGGCGGGCTGCCCCTCGAGGCCATCGAGGTCCCCGAGATCTTCAACCCCGAGCGCTGGTGGGCCGCCGCCCTCGGCCTCTTCGCCATCACGCTGGTCGTGGGCCTGGGCGTGCGGCCGGGCGAGGCAAAGCTCGACCTGCGTGCGCCCTACCGTTTCGTGACGACGAGCTGGCGCCAAGGAGCCGTCGTGGAGCGCCTCTGGATCGTGCTGGCGGCCCTGGTGGTGCTCGGCATCCTCGCCTTCAGCTCCATCTGCTGGACGGCCGCCGACTCCCTGCACCTCAACTCCCTGGCCGTGCGCATCGGCAAGAAGCTCGGCCTCTTGCCGCTGCTGCTGCCACCCGGGCTGGCCGCGGCGCAGCTCGCCCTGGCGGCCATTCGCAAGCTCGGCAGCTGGCGCGTGCTGCCGATCCTGGTGGCCGGCGGTCTGGTGGGCGCCTACACGGCGCAGGGCTACGAGCCCGCCCTCAGCGCGCACCTCTCCCCGCGAGAGGTCTACGACACCTACAACACCCTGGCCCAGCCGGGCGAGAGCCTCGCCGAGTACCGCGTGGGTGGACGCGCGGCGGCCTACTACGCGCACGGTGAGATCCAAGAGCTGACCAGCCAATCGGCGCTGATCGACTACCTCTCGGAGCCGGGACGTCGTTGGGCCGTGTTCCCCACGGACGAGCTGCCGGCACTCGATCGGGCGTATCGAAACCGGCAGCACCGCCACCTCTACATCGCCGACGCCGAGAGCGCTCGCGTCGTGCTGGCCGCCAGCGAGCCCGTGGAGGGACACGCCGACCACAACTTCCTGACCGAGTTCGTGCTCGCCGAGGCGCCGCAGGTAGAGCACCCCGTCGGCGCGCGCTATCAAGATAAGATCGAGCTCGTGGGCTACAATCTCGAGCTGCCCCACGACGACTACGTGGGCGCAGGCGAGTCCTTCACGGTGGTCTGGATCTGGAAGGCCCTGACCCGCGTGCCGGGCTCCTACAAGATCTTCCTGCACGTGGACGGCGCCGGCAACCGCCTGAACGGCGACCACGATCCGGTGGACGGCAAGTACCCCGTGCGGCTATGGGAAGAGGGTGATGTGGTGGTGGACCGGCAGGAGCTGACGGTTCCCGCGAGCTATCGACCGGGCGACTACCGCTTCATGATCGGCTTCTTCAACGGCAACTCCCGGCTACCCGTGGTATCCGGACCTCATGACGATGCGAACCGAGTCAACGCGGGTGTCCTGAGGGTCCGCTGAGCGGCGCGAACCCACCGAACGAAGGAGAAGGCGAACCATGGCAGACGACGACCGACGAGAACACGCACGCTACGACACGCGCCTGCCCGTGGACTACGCCGTCCCCGTGGGCGCCGAGAGCACGGAGAACTTCCTCTTCTCCTACGTCGAGAACATCAGCGAGATGGGCATCTTCATCCGCTCGGACGAGCCCCTCGAGATCGGCGCGCGCCTGCGTCTGCGCTTCGGCCCCGAAGGCGAAGAGCCCCTCGACCTCGAAGGCGAGGTGATGTGGGTGAACCCCGTGCGTCCCGAGGGCGAGAACCTCAACCCCGGCATGGGCCTGCGCTTCGTGTCGCTCAGCCCGGAAGAGCGCGAGCGCGTCGTCGCCATCGTGCGCACCGTCGCCTACCTCGGCGCTGACGAGACCAACTAGCGCGCCGTGAACGCGGTCGAGTGGTTCATGGCCCTGTGGGGTGGGCTCGGCGTGATGCTCGCCTGGATCGTCTGGCCCTTCGCCATCTGGATCATGGGACATGTGCCGAGGCTGCGCGATCTGCACCCCGTAGAGCCCAGCGCCTGGCCCCGCGTCAGCGTGATCATCCCAGCCTGCAACGAGGCCGACACCATCGAGCCCGCGCTGGCGAGCGTGCTGAGCCAAGGCTACCCGAACCTCGAGGTGGTGGTGATCGACGACCGCTCGAGCGACGGGACGGGAGCCGCCATCTCACGCGCGGCGAAGCGCGATCCCAGGGTGCGACAGGTGCGCGTCGACACGCTGCCCGAGGGCTGGCTGGGCAAGGTCCACGCGCTGCATCGAGGCGTCGCCGAGGCGAGCGGGGAGTGGCTGCTCTTCACCGACGCCGACGTGCACTTCGAGCCTGGCGCGCTCGAGAAGGCCGTCGCCTTCGCCGTCGAGGACGAGCTGCAACACCTCGCCATCCTGCCGGACATCGACGCCGAGACCTTCTTCGGACGCGTGGCCATGCAGGCCTTCGGCGCCAGCTTCTTCACCGGCATGTGGAGGGCCTTGCTGCAGAACGCGCAGGGCCGGAACTTCATCGGCGTGGGCGCGTTCAACCTGGTGGAGCGCCGCGCCTTCGACGAGACGCCGGGCTTCGAGTGGCTGAAGATGGAGGTGGGCGACGACGTCGGGCTCGGCGTGATGATGTATCGGGCGGGCGCGCGCAGCCGCTTCCTCTCGGGCAGCGGCCAGATGCACGTGCTCTGGTACCGCAGCTACCGGGACATGCTCGCGGGCATGGAGAAGAACGCGTTCCCGCTCTTCACGCGCTACAGCTACGGGCTGCTCGCCCTCACGGTGCTGATCCAATGCATCGCCGCCACGGGCCCATGGATCTTCGCGCTGCACCCGTCGATCCCGGGCGCCTGGATCGGCGGCCTGAGCGTCGCCCTCTTGATCGCGGCCTACGCCGCACGCGCGCATCGCATGTTCGGCGTGCCAGTGCTGGTCGTGCTCGCCATGCCCCTCGGACAACTTCAGCTCTGCCAGATCGTGCTGCGCTCGGCGGCTCGCTGCTTCCGCGACGGAGGCATCACCTGGCGCGGCACGACCTACCCGATCGAGCGCTTGAAGGCGGAGCGCCGCTTCGTGCTCACGGCCTTCGGGCCGAAGCTGCGCTGAGGGCGGCGTCGGCTTCGCCCAGCTCGAGGGCGCGTCCTCCTGTTGTGGCTAGTAACGGCTGCTTGACTTGAAGTGCGCTCTGGTAAAGAATACGTTCCTAGTCGCTACCGTTGGGCACGCGACCTTTACCAGCGAGCGAGCCATGTCGAAGCGAGAGACGGGACGGTACGAGCGCACCTCGGCGGGAGGCGAGCTGGTGCGGGCCTTCGTGCCGCACGCGCTGCCCCCAGGCGCGCCGCCCATCCTCATCGAGGGGCAGCTCGCCGAGCGTGTACGCGCCGCTGAGCAGGCGCTCGTGCGCCTCGAGCTGGCCGGTGAGATGGTGCCGTCGCTCAACTGGTTCATCTACGCGTTCGTGCGCAAGGAGGCGGTGCTCTCGTCACAGATCGAGGGGACGCAGGCGACGCTCATGGACCTGCTCAACTACGAGGCCGCGAGTGAGGCTCCCCCGCCGAACGCGGACGTGGAGGAGGTCTGCAACTACCTCGACGCGCTGACCTTCGCACGCGAGCAGCTCGCCGACCCGTCCGGCCTGCCGCTCTCCATGCGGCTGCTCAACGAGACACACCGGCTCTTGCTCCGAGGGGTGCGCGGCAAGAACAAGCAGCCGGGGGAAGTGCGGCGCAGCCAGAACTGGATCGGCGGCAGTCGACCTGGCAACGCGGCCTACGTGCCCCCTGCGCCAAACGTGCTGCCCGAGGTGCTCTCGGCGTTCGAGCGCTATATTCACGCCGATGATGATCTGCCGCCGGTGGTCCGTGCGGGTCTACTCCACGTACAGTTCGAGACCATCCACCCGTATCTCGATGGGAACGGGCGCATCGGCCGCCTGCTCGTGACCCTGCTACTCGAACACTGGCGCCTGCTCACTCGCCCGCTTCTCTACTTGAGCCTCTTCTTCAAGCGCCACCGGCAGGAGTACTACCGCCGCCTCGATGCGGTGCGCGTCGAGGGGGACTGGGAGGCGTGGCTGGACTTTTTCCTCGACGGCCTCGCGACCATCGCTGACGAGGCCGTCGCCACTTCGCGCGACCTCTTCACCCTTGTGACCGCCGATCGACAGCGAGTCATCCACCACACGGGCGTCAACCTGCTCGCCGTGCAGCTCTTCGAGCGCCTGCCGAGTCGGCCGATCATCACCGCGCCGTGGGTCGTCGAGGCGCTGTCGACGACGAAGCCCACCGCCGGGCGCGCCATCCAGGCGCTCGAAGCCGCCGGCGTGCTGGTGGAGACCACCGGCAAGAAGCGCGATCGCGTCTACGCGTACCGAGCCTACCTCGACCGGTTGCGCGCGGGGACCGAGCTGGGTGAGGAGTAGTCACCGGGCGCGCGAAACTTCGGCGAGACCTTGGTTTCGTGCGCCATGTCCCGTGTCCCACCGGCGAGGTGGCGGGCTCTTTTAGCATCTACCTCGTGGACGCCGGCTGCCTGGATGTGTGTCTCGCAAGCTGCCAGTATTGCTGAGCTTTGGCCCGTTAGTCTCTCGGTCGCCAGTTCATGTCTCACTTCAGTTCCGCGATCGAGAGACGCCAAGGCGAAACAGTGCCGCTCCCAGACGGGCCGCGGCACTGTCCAGTTTAGGCCGTCGGCGACGAGCATACGAGCCCATGCCGGTTGCGTTTGTGCCGATCATGGGTTGCGTTTGCGTCGAATGGCGTCTATTTTAGTAGGCGTCGATAGAGACGGACGAGAGCCCGAGGTTCAGCCATGCCCAGTTCAGCAGCAGTCGCATTCGAAGAATCGGTACGCCGCATGACCCCGGTCGCGGCGCCCGAGGACCAACGCGAGAGCGTGGCGGCGCTGATGCACTTGCTCAAGCACGTCGCGCCCGAACAACCGGAGGAGGCGGCCTACAAGCTAGTGAGTCCTACCGGTGAGGTAATCGAGCTCCCGGAGTCGGTGTTTTTTCTCCTCGAACGGATCATCGAGGTGCTCGCCCGCGGAGACGCGATCACCGTCGTGCCGGTCGGCAAGGAGCTGACGACGCAGCAGGCCGCGAACATCCTCAATGTCTCACGGCAGTACCTCGTGCGCCTGCTCGACGATGGGCGCATCCCATGCCGCAAGACCGGCACCCACCGCCGCGTGCGAATGGAGGATCTGCTCGCGTACAAGCGACAGCGTGATCTGGAGCGGCGCGAGGGGCTTCGCGAGCTCACTCGCATGACCGAAGAGTTTGGCGGCTACGACGCCGAGCTCGGCTAGCGAGGATCCCACATGGTCCAGGCGTCCAAGGTCGTCGTCATCGACACGAACGTCCTCTTCCCACTCACGCTCCGAGATACCCTCTTACGAGCCGCTGCGGCGGGTCTCTACCAGCTTCGTTGGAGCGCGATGATCCTCGACGAGATGGAGCCTCGACCAACACCATGCCCGCCGAGAAAGCGGCCCGGCTCCGAGAGCACATGGAGCGTTTCTTCCCGGATGCAATGGTGACGGACTACGAGCACCTGATCGACGCAATGCCCAACGACCCCAAGGACCGGCACGTCGCCGCGGCAGCTGTTCAAGCCAGCGCCCAGCTCATCGTCACATCCAACTTGAAAGACTTTCGAGCGCTGCCCGACGGAGTGGAGGCGCAATCGCCCGACGAGTTCCTCTGCAGCCTCTTCGACCTCGACTCGGAGGGCTTCGTCCAACTCCTCCGTGAACAGGCAGGCGACCTTCGCAGACCAGCCGTCAGTTTCGAACAGCTGCTCAGCCGCCTCGGCCGCATAGTCCCCGAGTTCGCCGCCACGATCGGAGAAGCGACTGGCGACCAGGATCGCTGATGGCCCCGACATCGACCGAATCGATGCCGGAGATGTTCACCGGCCGCGACCAACCGGTGCTCCGCTGCGCCGTCTACACTCGGCAGTCGGTCGCCCCGTCCGAGCAAGACCTGACGTCCTGCGATGTCCAGCGGGAGACCTGCGAGAACTACGTGCGGGAAGACACGGCGCTGAACCTCTTTGAGCTCGACCTCCCGCGCCATGGCGAGCGAGGCCAGCGCCCCGCGGTCCGCCTACGGAGACCGCAGTTGGACGTGCGAGATGTCAGCCAGGAGTGAACGCACGTTCTCCAGGTCGTGCTCACGCGCGATGTCACCGACCTCACGAGAGAGCGCCTGCACCCGCTCCTCGAACTCTTCCGTCGACTCGAAGCGTTGCTCGAAGGGGCCCTCCGCAGAGCAACCGTAGACGATGAACTCCGAGTCCACGGTGTGGAAGAAGGGCTTCTTCTGGCGCATGAACGCCTCACCAGAAAGCGCGATGAACTCGATGAGCGCTCGGCCCAGCCGATCGATCTCGGCGCGTGACAGCTCATCGTCCACCGGCTCCATGTAGCAACGGGCCTCCGATGTCTTCACCACCTCCCACTGGAAACGCCGGAAGCTGACCCCAACCGTGCCCCTGTGGTCCCGGAGCCGAAGAAGGTAACGAATCGTTCGAGTCTTGCGTGTCGCAGTGAGCAGCAGGGGGAAGGAGAAGGACCCCTTCCAGCAGTCGAAGCTGCTGGAGGACCGGCCGAATACACGCTCTCCTCCGACCAGCGTGTCGACCAGGGAACAACCCGGGAAGAGCCAAGCATCGAGGGTGTGGCTGGGCGCGACAGGCCGCAGGTGTGGCAGCAGCTGCCCGACCTCGTGATCGAGCAGACGGCAGACCTCGAACGCGAAGAGGCCCGGCGGATCGAGGGTGAGCCGGCGGCGCACGCCCGGAGCGGTCTCGGAGAGAACCATGGCCCAAGCGTATGAGAAGCCACCGGCGCCCGCCACCTCGGCCGTCCTAGGTCGCTGCCACTGCTTCGTGCGCCCTGGCTACCTCTTGATGTTGCGCGTCGACGACTTCGTTGACGAACGCGCGGTGGGGGGTGATGCAGACCGGCCCACTGCCTGCCGAGTGTTTGTTGGGCGGGATGCGACCGTCCGACCGAGCAGGGCAAGGTGTTCTGCAAGCGCCACTTGCACCTGTGGGGCGCAGACCGACCGACGACATCGAGGTTCAGCGTGAGAGCTGGAAACCACGCACGATGCGATAGCGCTCACGCGCGCGCACCGCACGACGCCACCCCCAATGTTCACCAAGGGTGGCGAGGCTCTCGTTAAATGGTCGGGCCCACCGAGTTGGTGGGCCTGAGAAAATGGCTCCGGATGCTGGGCTCGAACCAGCGACAAGTCGGTTAACAGCCGACTGCTCTACCAACTGAGCTAATCCGGAATGGGGAGCGGGAAAATGACGCGGGGCGGGCCGGCTGTCAAGTGAGGCTCGCGAGTGGGCGTGACTTCGGGGGCTGCTGGGCTGGACGCGCGTCGGAGCCTCGGCGCAGCTACTCGAGGCGCTTGATGATGTGGAAGCCGAAGGCGGTCTGCACGACTTGGCTGACCTCGCCGGGGCTGAGCTCGAAGGCGGCGGCTTCGTATTCCGGCGCGAGGCGTCCACGGCCCACGCTGCCTAG
>JAADHO010000350.1 GCA_013151775.1 Deltaproteobacteria bacterium
CCGGCGACGCGGGCGGCGGCGACGCGGGTGACGCGGGCGGCAGCGACGCGGGTGATGCGGGCGGCAGCGACGCGGGCAGCTGAGTGTGCGACATCGGTGAACTCTGCTGCTCGCTCAGCTGCGTCAGGCCCGACAACGACCCGGCTCACTGCGGGGGCTGCGATGTGGTCTGCGGCGCCGGCGAGGTCTGCTCCGCGGGCAGCTGCGCACCCGCCTGTGATCCCGGGCTCAGCTTGTGTGCGGGGCGCTGCGTCGACCTGACGAGCGACCCCAGCCACTGCGGGCGCTGCGGAGGCTTCTGCACCAGCGGGATCTGTGTCGACAGCAGCTGTGAGTCCGCCACGGGAGGTCACCTCGTGGTGGTGGGACACGACTACCGCAACGCGCGTCGGGACATGAACCGACTCGTCGGCAACGGCGTGTTCCTCGCGCCGGGGGCGCCGGTGCGAGTGCTGGTCTACGAGGGGGACTCGAGGGCGAGCTCGCTCACGGGCGTGGATCGCGCCATCGATCAGACCGCCGTGGCGCGCGGGCGCACCTGGACGCGATCCGTCGCCAGCCTCGGCGAGGTCCCACTCCTGCTGGCCGACGCGGATGTCTTCGTCGTGCCCTCGCAGCAGGACGCCCCCGACGCCGCCTTGGTCAAGGCTGGCGAGCAGTGGGGAAGAGCGCTCCGGAGCTTCCTCGAGCGCGGCGGCGTCGTGGTGTTGATGGACGGCGGCAGCATGGTGAACGCCGGCACCTGGCAGATTCTCGACGTAGCCGGGCTGTTCTCGGCCAGCGGGATCGTGGACGTCAGCCTGGCCAATCTCTCCGTCGTCGCGCGCACGGACGGTGTCGCCTTGGGGATGCCGGCCATGTATCGCGGCGAGCGCAGCAGCGTGCGCTTCCTGACCACCGAGGGCACGGTCGTCGTCGAGCACCCCGAGGGACCGGTGGTCATCCACCGCCTGGTGATTCCCTGAGCGCCGCCCCCTGGCGTAGCGCGCCGTTTTTTTGACCGATGCCGCGGCGTCGTGCTCCATGGCCTTGTCGCGCACTTCCATAAGTGCTTCCGAAAGACCCGCGCGCCGCCATCGGGGCTGCGCCTTCGAGAGGATCCCATGGACCGTCCCCTTTGCCGCTGCAGCGTGTGCCAGCGAGAGTTCCAGGTGCGTTTTCGCTACCAGCTCCGTGAGGAGGCCGGGCGCTTCGAGTATTTCTGTTCCCAGCGCTGTCTCGCCGCCGGGCTCGAGGTGGACGAAGAGCACGCCTGCGAGGTCTGCGGCCAGACCTTCGTGCTCGAGTATCCGTATCAAGTGATCGCCAGCGACGCGACGCGCCGCTACTTCTGCACACCGGTCTGTCGTGAGCGTGCACCCACACTCCGGCGCGAGGCCATGCGGCAGGTCGCGCCACAGCGGCCGCTGCGACGCATCGCCGTGTTCAATCACAAGGGCGGCACAGGCAAGACGACCACCAGCGTCAACCTCGCCGCCGGGCTCGCTGAGGGAGGGGCGCGCGTGTTGCTGATCGACGCGGACGGCCAGGGCAACGTCGGCGCCTCTCTGGGGATCTCCGGCGAGAAGAACCTCTACCACGTGCTGGTCCACGGGCTGCCCGCCGAGGAGGCGGTGGTGCCCGTGCGCCCAGGGCTCGACGTGCTGACCTCGAACGAGTCGCTAGCGGCCGCAGAGCTGCACCTCGCAGGCCTGCCCAACCGGGCGCGGGTGCTGCGCGAGCGGCTCTCGTCGCGGGTCGAGGGCTACGACGTGGTGGTGCTCGACTGCGCCCCTGCGCTCTCCCTGATGAACCAGAACGCGCTGGTCTACGCGGACTCGCTGCTCGTGCCCGTGGCCTGCGATTATCTCTCGCTGGTGGGCGTGCGTCAGGTGCTGCGTACGGTGAAGAACGTGCGTGAGCTGCTGCATCACGACGTGCAGCTCGCGGGCGTCGTGCCGACCTTCTTCGACGTTCGGAACAGAATCTCGCGCGACGCCCTCGAGACCTTGCAGAAGCACTTCGGTGAGCGCTGCTTCCCGCCCGTGCGCGTCAACACGCGGCTGCGCGAGGCGCCGAGCGCCAAGCAGACGATCTTCGAGTACGCGCCCGAGAGTCACGGCGCCGAGGACTATCGCACGCTGGTGGACAGGCTTCGCGCCCTCAGCGTGGAAGAGCCGCCGCTGCGGGTGGCGTCATGAGTGGGGAAGGGCGTGAGCGAGGCGACTGGAGGAAGGCATGACGACGAATGAAGGCATGAATGGGCTGCTCGACGCGGACGAGGTGCGATCCGTCTTGGCGGACGAATTCTACGGCGCCTCGGAGCGCCGCCCGCGGCCCCGTCGACGTCTGAGGACGAAGCCAGCGTCTGCAGAGCACTACAAGGTCATCTGCATCTCGCTCTACAACGAGGACCTCGCCCGCCTCGACGACAAGGTGGAGCAGCTGAAGGCGTCGGGGCATCGCAAGATGAGCCGCAGCGCGCTGATCCGCTTCGCCCTCGATCAGGTCGACCTCGCCGCGCTACCCAAGAGCTACTAGATCACGCGAGGGCGCCCTCGACGGAGAACATGAATAGTGGGTCCCTTGTGTCAGCATGGTTGCGGCGTCTCCAGTCGAAAGATAGCATCCATACGTGATCCGCCTCGTCCTCACACTCGTGGCCATCGCGAGCCTCGCCTCGTGCGGCTCGGCGCCCGGGAGCGACTCGCCCGGGATCGACGCCGACCTCGACGGCTACGAGGCCAGCGAGGACTGCAACGACGCCGACGCGAGCGTCTTCCCGGGGGTCTCCACGAGCTGCACAGCCGAGTGCGGCGAGGGTACACAGACCTGCCAAGCGGACGGAAGCGTCAGCCCATGCGTCTGCACTCCGCTATGCGAGGCGACCACCGGGCGCTGCTACTATATCTCCCAGAGCCGGGGTTCAGACGCCAACCCGGGTAGCTTCACCGCGCCGTGGGCGAGCTATCTCAACATCGTCAGCTACTACGCGCCCGACGATCACCCGGCGACCGCGGTGGATCTTCAGCCCGGAGACTTCGTCTACTTCTTTGACGGCACCTACACGGAGACATACGGATACTTCAACCAGGAGCCGGCGCTCTTTCTGCGTCAGGTAAACGGTGCAGATGGGGAGCCAATCACGCTGAAAGCATACCCTGGACAGACTCCGATTCTATCGCCAGCTCGCACACAGGCGATCAACATCGCACAGTCGAGTTGGATCGACGTCGAAGGGTTCGAGATCCGAGACGTGGTCGGCGGAGGCGTGCGCGTCGAGGAGAGCGACCATGTGGGTCTGAGCCGATTGAACATTCACGACATTCGTGGCAACAGCGCGAGCAATATTGCAGGCCTGAGCATTCAGTCGTCCGATGATGTGACGCTGGACCACAGCGAAATTCACGACATCATTCCATCCGAAGACATCGAGGGTGACAACCTGCATGTCTCCCATTGCGTCATCCTCTTCCGAGGAGGCAACAACCGGATCCTCTACAACACGCTCTGGCAGGGGCCGGCTCCAGACGAGCGTATGAGGCTCGGAGGAGTCCTGTACAAGCACGCCGCCGAGACCCCGGGGCAGCACTTCGAGGTCGCGTACAACACGATCCGAGACGTGCACTACTCCAGCGTGTCATCGGGCAGCCCGGGCTCGCGCATTCATCACAACCTCATCGTAGACAGTAGCCCCATACGCTTTACGAACTTCGGCGGTCCGACGAACAACTCGGACAATATCGTCAGTCACAACACCATCCTTGGAGGCGCGCTGAGCTACGCGCCAAGCAACGAGTATTTCCCCGTCGGAGCGTTTGACTTCACGGACAACATCGTCGTGGATTCCGCGGAGAGCTACGGCGAATTCGGCGTCGTCGTCGTCAGTAAGTACGGAAGCGACGCGCTGTACTCCGAGGTCGTGACCGCGGGGACTCTCACCTTCGAGCGAAACTGCTACTTCAATCCACAGGCGCCTTTGCGCTGGGACCTCTTCGACGCGAGCGGCGGCGACTATGGCGTCCTGGGCCAAGCCTACGACTTCGCTGGCTGGCAAGCTCTGGGCTTCGACACGAGCTCCACGGTGGTGGATCCCGTGCTGGACGCGGACTCCCGACCGACCGAAGAGGCCTGCGCAGAGCGCGGCTGGCTCGCGGGGCGGTGAAATTCTCCGTTGTAGTGGCCCGCGGCGGACACGCCGGACTCTGCATCCAGGGGACGCCTGTGCATCGCGCCGACACCGGGAACGCTCGCCCTCGCGCTCAGCACGCTCCAGCGATCCAGTTTGCTTTCGCGGCGCCCCGCTTGACACCCCGAGGGTCGCCAGCTAGTAAAGCCGCCCCTTTCCCCATGGGTCCATTTTGGGCTCCGGGCAGCGAGGTTCTGTAGTCATGGCCACCGTCAGCGCCAAATCCTCTGATATCGACCGCAAGTGGTTCGTCGTCGACGCCACCGACGTGGCCCTCGGCCGCCTCGCTTCGCGCGTCGCCTCCGTTCTTCGCGGCAAGCATCGCCCCGAGTACACGCCCCACGCGGACACGGGTGACTTCGTCATCGTGTTGAACGCCGCCAAGGTGAAGCTCACGGGCAACAAGCTCGAGGGCAAGTTCTCCTATCGGCACTCCGGCTATCCGGGCGGTCTCAAGGCGGAGAGCTACCGCCACCTGCTCGAGCGCAAGCCCGAGCTCGCCATCGAGAAGGCCGTCAAGGGTATGCTCCCTAAGGGCAGTCTCGGTCGCCAGATGCGTCGCAAGCTCAAGGTCTACCCCGCGGGTACGCACCCGCACGCCGCGCAGCAGCCCCAGCCCTTTACCTTTTGATCGATCCGAGAGAATCCCATGGGAAAAATCATTCACGGTAGGAACTACGGCACGGGTCGGCGCAAGAACGCCGTCGCCCGCGTCTTCATGAAGCTCGGCGAGGGCTCCTACACCGTCAACGGTCGCGCCTTCGAGGACTACTTTCCGCGCGACATTCTGCGGATGATCGTGGACCAGCCCTTCGAGATCGTCGGCAAGTCCGGCACCTTCGACGTGGAGGTCAACGTCTGCGGAGGCGGCATTGCCGCGCAGGCCCAGGCCGTGCGCCACGGCATCGCCCGCGCCCTCGTGGGCATGGACGAGGAGCTGCGTCGTCCGCTCAAGGCGGCCGGTCTGCTCACGCGCGACGCGCGCAAGAAGGAGCGCAAGAAGCCCGGTCAGCCCGGCGCGCGCAAGAAGTTCCAGTACTCCAAGCGCTGAGTCTTCTTCCTTCGACGAGCGAGGCCGTGGCGTGAACAGCGCTGCGGCCTTTTTCGTTTCTGCTGCGGGTAGCGCTTGGTCGTCACCGACGTGCGGACTCCTCGACGACCGCAGATCCCAGTGCTCCCCATGGTCAGTCAGCCCAAGGACATCGTCATGACCGACAGACTTCGAATCGCCATCGTCGGCGCTAGCGGCTACACGGGCGTCGAGCTCGCCCGCATCCTAGTCGCCCACCCTCGGGTCGATTGGATCGCCGCCGTGGGGCGCTCCAGCGTAGGACGCAAGCTCGCGGACGACCTGCCCAGCCTGCGTGGCGTGGTCGACCTCGAGGTGGAGGCCTTCGACGCCGCCTCCTTGGCGCGGCGGACCGACGCCGTATTTTGCGCGCTGCCCCACGGCCAGAGCGCGCCCATCGTCGACGAGCTTCGGGGCCACGGGCTGACCGTGCTCGACCTGTCGGCGGATTTTCGTTTGAGGGACCGGGAAATTTACGAGCAGTGGTACGGGCCTCACGCGGCTCCCGAGCGCCTGGCCGAGGCGGTCTACGGTCTGGTCGAGCTCTCGCGCGAGCGGTTGAAGACGGCCGACCTGATCGCCGTGCCGGGTTGCTACCCCACGGCGAGCATCTTGGCGGTGGCGCCCCTGCTGCGCGCCGAGTTGGTCTCTCCCGAGGGCCTGGTGATCGACGCCAAGAGCGGAGTATCGGGCGCTGGACGCAGCCCCTCGCGCGCCGCTCACCTGCCGGAATGCGCGGGAGGTGTCCGCGCCTACAAGGTCGGCGGAGCCCACCGTCACATCCCCGAGATCGAGGCCGCCTTGAGCGAGATCTCCGGCGTCGCGCTGCGCGTCACCTTCACGCCTCACCTCGTGCCCATGACTCGGGGCATCCTGTCGACCGTGTACGCGACCGCAGCGAATCCGGCGCTCGACGCCGAGGCCTGCACCGAGGCCGCGCGGGCGCTCTACGCCGATTCGCCTTCCGTCGTGGTGCTCGACCCGGGTGCCTCGCCGGACACCTTGGCGGTGCGTGGCAGCAACCGTGCACACCTCAGCTACGCGGTCGATGGACGCACGGGGCGCGTGATCGCCCAAGCCGCCATCGACAACCTGGTGAAGGGGGCCGCGGGCCAGGCTGTACAGTGCTTGAACGTGCGCTTCGGTCTGTCCGAGGGTTTGGGCCTGCCCGCCGTGGCAGTCTGGCCGTGACGCGCGTCCTGCACATCAGCGACGTCCACGTGGAAGAGGGCTTCTCCGAGGTGCCCTGGACGCGCTTCTTGGACAAGCGCGGCGTCGGTCTCGCGAATCTGCTGCTGCGTCGCAGACGCCACTACGCGGACGCGCCGCGTGTGCTCGCGGCCATGGCGGAGTGGGCGCTGGGGGCGAAGGTGGACGTGCTGCTGCTCACCGGAGACCTGAGCGCTCTGGGCACCAGGCCGGAGCTGCGGGCCGCGCGCCGTGCCCTCACGCCTCTGCTCGAGACCGTGCCCGAGGTGGTGATCCTGCCTGGAAACCACGACGTCTACCTGGCGCGCGACGGCGCCTTCGAGGCCAGCTTCGGTGACCTCCTGCGCACGGATCTCCCCGAGTTGGCTGTGGACGGAGTCTGGCCTCAGGTGCGGCTCTTTGGCGAAGACCTGGCCGTCGTGGCCATCGAGAGCGCGCGCCCCAACCCTCAGATCCGTCGCTCTAGTGGGCGCACTCCTCAGCGGCAGCTTGAGGCCTTGGCTGCGATCTTCGCGCATCCGGCGCTGCGAGGACGCCTCACGCTGGTGGCCACCCACTACGCTCTGCGGCGTCCTGACGGCAGCCCTGATTCACGTCACCACGGGCTCGAGAACGCCGAGGAGCTGCTCCAGGCTTGCGCGGATCTGGAGCGTGGCGCCTTCCTCCACGGACACATCCATCGCCGCTTCTTTCTCCAAGGTCCACCCCTACCTCTGCCCCTCTTTGGTGCTGGCAGCAGCACCCATCGCGGACATGAGGGGGGCTGGGTATTCGACCTGGCGGATGCCCGCGCCGAGGTGCGCGAGCTGTCGTGCGATGCGGGGGCGTTCTCCCTCTCCGAAGTGCGCGCCACGATTCCCTGACGACTTCGCTCCTCGCCACTTTCTGGATCCTATGCCTGCATGTCGTAGGATGTGGGTAAATGTGCGTAATACGCACGAGGAGGCTCGATGCTCGAGAGTGTAGACATCCTGGCAGGCGGAGGACGTGCGGATCTGAGGCGCGGGGTCGATCTGGAGTGCCAAGTGGTCTCCGATCTGTGGGAAGGCACGCTGCCCCACCGCGCCAAGAACCTTAGCGCGACGGGCATCTACCTCGAGAGCGATTTCCCCCTGCACGTCGGTCACGAGGTGGTGCTCTCCTTCGAGCCCCCTCGCGGCGGAGGTGAGCTGCTCGTCTATGGCGAGGTGCGGCGCGTGGAGATGCGTCGACGTGACTACGAGCCCTTCGGGCGCGGTGGCGGCATGGGCGTCGCTTTCGACTACCTCAGCGAATCCGAACGCGAGCGCCTTATGGCGTCCCTCGAGGGGCTACCGCCGCCGCTGCCTGCGCGACCGCAGACCCCCGCGGGATGTATGCGCCCTCGGCCCATGCAGCGCGCGCGCGAGCTCGTCTGGGTCGACAGCCTGGTCACCTGTTACGAGGATCTCGGGGATCGGTTGAACATCTGGGAGGAAGCGGTCGATCCTGGCGCCGCCCTCGAAGAGGTGATGGAGTTCGAGTCGGTTGGCTGCTTGCTCACCGCACCTCGTCCCACGCCGCGCTTCGGTCGAATGAGCTGATCCCCGCCTCAGAGGCAGCAGGCGTGAGTTCGCGCGGCTGCAGACCCGCAGCATGTGTCGGGGGCGAGGCGTCGGCGATTCCGGGGGGGGTCTTGCGGGCGCGTCTACGTGTGCGTATTTATCCGTTTTCATGGAAAGAGGGCACTATGGGAACGAACAAGCCTGAACAGCACGGCGTTGCAGTGGACCGAGGGGCCTCCGAGAGGTCGTCAGGGGTGGATACTCAGGCGGAGCTCGGGCTCGGGGTGGAGCGCGCGCGGCGGGCGCAGGGGCCGTGGTCTCGGACCTCGCCTGCACAGCGCAGGGAACTCGTCGAGGGGTTGAGGGCGCGCCTCATGAGCGGCCACGATGCCTTCGCTCAGCTCCAATCCGCGGCCACGGGAGAGACGCTGGTCGACGTGGCCATGGGTGATCTCGAGCCCCTCTTGGGCTTGCTGCGGGGCTTGCCTCGGGAGGGGCGGAACCTATTCGGTGCCTCGAGCGCGTGGGCGCGTTTTCGCGGGGCTTCTAGCGTACAGCGTGTGGCCGTGGGGGTGCTGGGGCTAAGCCTGGGCCAGCCCGCGCGCTTGCTCGATCTGCTGGGCCCGGCGGCCACGGCCCTGTACGCTGGCAATGCCGTGGTGCTCGCGGGCCGGGCGCCGGGGGACGCCGTAGCCCAAGCGTGCGTCGACCTGCTCCGGGAGCAGCTCGCCGTGGTCGGGGCCTCTCCCGAGCTGGCTGCCTATGTCCCCGGGGTGGAGCGCGCTTGCGTGCGGCTCGACACCGCGGGAGTCGATCTCGTCTGGTCCTCGTCGCCCCCGCGGGCGGCGGGCCTGAGCCTGTGCGTCGCCGCCGACGCCGATCTCACCGTCGCCGAGGCGCGTGCCATGGGAGGCGCTTTCGCCAGCGCCGGCCGCGCCCGTTTGCCCGTGCGACGGGTCTACGCGGCCTCGGAGCTTCACGCCGCCTTGGTCGCGCGCCTCGCGGCCGCGGTGGCTGGTCTGCGCCTCGGACCCGCCAACGGGCCGAAGCTCGTC
>JAADHO010000141.1 GCA_013151775.1 Deltaproteobacteria bacterium
TCGGCGACGTGCCCGCGCCTGCCGCGCCCGTGCCTGCCGAGACTTCCGCGCCCGTGCCTGCCGAGACTTCCGCGCCCGTGCCTGCCGAGAGCGCCGCCGACCTGCCCTCGCCCGAAGAAGCGCCCGCCGAGACGCGGTCCGCCGAGACGCAGCCTGATGCCGAGGAGACCGACAAGGATCTGGAGCTGGGGCGGGCCCTCGCGGCCGTCGTGCACGAGACCCTCGATCGGGCCGAGGCGGACCCGGTCCGAGTCGAGGCCGCCGAGCCTGCCGACGACCCAAGGCCAGCGGCCTCCCTCGAGGAGGCGCTGGCCAACGCGACCCCTCCAGCCACGGAGCGCTCCGAATGACGCAAGGCGAGAGGAGCTTCCTCAAGGCCGCCTTCCACGGGGTGGTGGCCGAGGAGCTCTTGGCCGAGTTCCCGCAACTCCCCGAGGAGCAGGCGCCCGAGGTCGCGCGCATGCTCGAGGTACTGGAGACGCTCGCAGAGCAGGGCACGCAGCCCGAGCCCAAGCTCGACGGAGAGCTGCCCGAGGGCTGGCTCGAGGCCGTGGCGGAAGCAGGGATCTTCGGCACGCTGATCCCCACGGAGCACGGAGGGCTGGGTCTGGGGCGGCTGGCCGACGCGCGCGTACACGAGGCCCTCGGGCGCCTCGACCCGGCGCTGGCGATCACCGTCGGCGCCCACTCCGGCCTGGCCGCCACGGCGCTGACGCGGGCCGGTACAGACTCTCAGCGGGCGCGCCTGCTGCCCGCCCTCGCGCGTGGAGAACGCTTGGCCGCCTTCGCGCTGACCGAGCCGGGCATGGGCAGCGACGCCGCCGCCACGGAGACCTTGGCCCAGCTGGCCACGGACGGCGGCGGCTATGAGCTGAACGGTCACAAGATCTGGGTCACCAACGGCGGCCGCGCGGACGTCTTCGTGGTCTTCGCGCGGACCACGCGCAGCGACACGGATCGCAAGCCGGCGCTCACGGCCTTCTTGGTCGAGCGTGCGCCGGGAGTCGAGGTGGGTCCGGAGATCACCAAGGTGGGCGTGCGGGGAGCGTCGACCACCAGCCTGCGACTCGACGCCGCGCGGGTTCCCGCGGACGCGCTCCTGGGCGCTCTGGGCCGAGGCTTCAAGGTGGCAGTGGAGGCCCTGAACGAGGGCCGCATTCAGGTCGCAGCGCGTTGCCTCGGCGTCGCGCGACGGGCCCTCGAGCGGGCGACGGAGCGGGCCCTCTCGCGTCACGCCTTCGGCCGACCGCTGGCGGGTTTTCAGATGATCCAGGAGCGCCTCGCGGAGCAGGCGGCGCAGGTCTACGCCCTGGAGAGCATGTGCACCATGACGGCGGGCTTGGCCGACACGGGCATGCCGGACTACTCCCTCGAGAGCGCGGCCTGCAAGGTCTTCGGCTCGGAGACGGCCTTGGCGGTGACCGACGCGGCCCTGCGGATCGCCGCGGGCGTGGGCTACGTGGAAGGCCAGGGCTGGGAGCGGGCGGTGCGTGACGCCCGCGCGGACCTGCTACTCGAGGGCACCAACGAGGTGATGCGCGCCTTCATCGCCCTCTCCGGCATGCGCAGTCCGGGCGCCGAGATGGAGGCCGTGGAGCGCGCCATGCGCGAGCCGATCAAGGGCTTCGGCGTGCTCAGCGACTTCGCCCTCTCGCGCGCGCGAGCCGTGCTCGGACGCGAGCGCCTGTCGGTGGCCCACGCGCTGCTGAAGCGTGAGGCTGTGCACCTCGAGGAGGCGATCAGCTCCCTCGGCAGCGCGGCAGATCGGCTGCTGCGTCGCTACGGCTCGGCGATCGCCGAGGAGCAGATGATCCTCGGGCGTGTCGCAGACGCGGCCATCCAGATCTGGGCTCTGGCGGCCACCCTCTCGCGCACCACCGCCGCCCTGAACCGGCGCGGAGAAGGGGGAGCCGCGCGCGAGCTCTCCCTGGCGGCGAATTTCGGCGCCATCGCCCATCGACGCATCCAACACGCCTTGAGCCATCTGGACGACGAGACGGATGCGCTGCGCGTCCACGTAGCCGACGAGCTGTGCCGCGCCGGCGGACGGCTGCCCCCGCTGCCGTGAGGTGGCTCCCGGTGAGCGTGCTCCTGCTGAGCGCCATCGGCGTCTCCCTCGGCTGCGACGAGCTCGGCAACCCCGAGACGGGCGCTGTGATCGAAGAGTACGGCGTGCGGCTGAGCAGCCAGATGCGCACGCTGCCCGCGCGGCGAGCCTCCGAGTTGGTCGCCTCCCTGCCCCGGGGCGCCATCGAGCACAGCGACGGGCGGCTCGAGCTCGGAGGCTACGTGGCCTTGGTGCGGGTGCGGATCACGGGCGTGGCCCAACGCCCTGGGGCGCGCCTGCTGCTCGAGACCCTGTTCCGTCTGGAGGATGGGCGCCGGGTCGCGCGCCGCTGGCCCGTCGAGGCCGACCGCACCACGCATCTGGCGCTCTTCGCCCTGCCGAATCGTCCCCTGGAGAGCGTCACCCACCTGGCCAAGCCCTAGCCTAGCTCGCCGGCGCCCGACGGGTCCGCGACTCAGACGTCGACGCCGCTCTCCTCGCGCTCGTCGGAGTCCTCTCGCTCGTCGGCGGCCTGCGCTTGCCGATCCTCCATGGCCGCCACGAAGGGCTCCGAGACGTCGGGGTCGAATTGGCTGCCCGCGCAGCGACGGATCTCGCCAGCGGAGACCTCGTGAGGCAGCGCCTTGCGATACGCCCGGTCGCTGGTCATGGCGTCGTAGGTGTCGGCCACGCTGATGATGCGCGCGTAGAGCGGGATCTCCTGGCCCTTCATGCCCCGCGGATAGCCCTCCCCGTCCCAGCGCTCGTGGTGCATGTAGACGCCCGGCATCAGCGGATGCAAGAAGGTGATGGGCTCGAGGATGTCACGCCCGTGACGCGGGTGCTGTTTGAAGATCTCGTACTCTTCCTGAGACAGCTTGCCGGGCTTGTTCAGGTTCATCACGCAGCCGATCTTGCCGATGTCGTGCATCAAGGCCGACTGACGCACGGTCTCGACCTCGGCGTCCGAGAGCCCGAGCTTGATGGCGAGGATCTCCGAGTAGGCCGCCACGCGCTCCGAGTGTCCCGCGGTGTAGCGATCCATCTTGTCGATGGCGCTGGCGAGCCCGCGGATGGTCTGGCGGAAGCTCGCCTCGAGATCCTCGTAGAGCTTGGCGTTCTCGAGCGAGGCCGCGGCGCGGTTGGAGATGATGGAGAGCAGCTTGCGCTGTCCCTCGTCGAAGCGGTGGGAGCGCGAGAAGGAGAGCGCCACCAGGTAGCCATTCACCTCGCCGCGAATGCGCAGAGAGGTGACCAGCATGGACTCGGGCTCGAGATCACCCTCATCGCCTATGATGTAGGGCAGGCAGCGCGCACCGTGGACGCGCAGCGGGCGCTCCTCGGCGAAGTGCGCGCCCACAGCGTCCAGAGAGATGCGCCCGAAGTCGCCCTCGACTCGAAACTTGGGATTGCGCGCACGAGAGCGCTCGAAGAAACCGCCGCGACCGTCCGCGAGCAGCACCACGGTCATGTCGGCGCCGACCTCGTGCAAGGCCGCGTCCACCACCGTCTGGATCACGTCGTCGAGGGAGAGGCTCGAGGCGATGGCCTCGGAGACCTTGTAAAGAGAGAGGGACTCCTTGAGACGCAGGTTCTCGGCCTTCAGCTGCTGCTTCTCGAGCCCGCGCCGGATGGTGTGCACGACCTCCTCGACCTTGAAGGGCTTGAGGATGTAGTCGTAGGCGCCGCGCTTCATGGCGTCGATGGCCGTCTCGACCGTGCCGAAGCCGGTCATGATCACCGTGACCACGCCCGGCGTGTGCTCCTGAATCGCCGCGAGCAGCTCGAGCCCGCCCATGTTGGGCATCTTGAGGTCGCTCAGGACCAGGTCGTAGTGCGTACGCGAGAGCTCGACCAAGGCGGCCGCGCCGTCCTCCGCCGTGCGCACCCAGAAGCCCTCCATGGACAAGAAGTCCGCGAGAATCTCGCGGATCACCTGCTCGTCGTCGACGACGAGGAGGCGGGGTATCTCGTGGCTACTCGAATCGGGCATGGTCCGCAGGGGCAGGGTCAAGCGTGGAGGACTGAAAGGGTCGGGAGAGTCTACACGAGAGACACCCCGAGGGCTGCCCTCGATCCGCATGCGGACACGATCGGTCAGAAGAGCCACTGTCGCTGAGGCAAGGCGTCGGCGACGCGAGCGACCAGAGCGTCGAGATCCGCTTCGGAGTGGAGAAAATCGTTGCCCTCGCCCTCGACCCGCAGCTTCTGGCCGCGGGCATAGCGCGCGAAGAAGTCGTCGTAGCGTTCCCCGAGCTCCTCGAGGTAGCCCGCCGGCAGCGCCTGCTCGTACTCGCGCCCACGGGCGCGGATCTGACGCCGGCAGTCGTTCGGGCCGCGATGCAGGTAGACGAGCAGATCCGGCGCAGGCAGCTGATCGAGCAGTGGACGGGTGACGAGCCCGTAGGTCTCCCAGTCGCGCTCGTCCATGTCGCCGCGCGCGTGCAGATGCGCCGCGAAGATCTCCGCGTCTTCGTAGCAGGTGCGATCCTGCACGACGGAGACGCCGTGGGCCGCGGCCTCCCGCACCTGACTGGCGCGAATGGCCAAGAAGCGCAGCTGCAAGGGCAGCGCCCAACGCGACATGTCGGCGTAGAAGTCCTCGAGGTAAGGGTTGTCCGCCGTGCTCTCGTACAGCCCGCGAAACCCGAGCCGCTGCTCGAGCCTGCGGGTCAAAGTGGTCTTCCCGGAGCCGATGGAGCCCGCGACGGCGAGATAGACAGCGCTGGACACATGCCCTCGTAGCACGAAGGGCGCGCCCACGTCGTGCGACGACGCTCGCGCACGCTCGCGCGGGCTTGCTTGACGCGAGCGTGCGGGGTCTTCTACTCTTAGTTCAGCCGGCCGGTGTACGACGTCGGTGCGTTTCGCGTGGATTCCGATATCAAAACCCGAGTGACTCCCCTCGAGGATCTGAAGATCCCCGCGCGGATGGGTCAGGATTGCCTGGTCACCATCTACTCCTCGGATGCGCGGCAGTTCGGCAAACGGCACGTGCTCGGACGCCAGGCACTGACCATCGGGCGCGGCTCGGACAACACGCTGATGCTCGAGAACGACTCCGTATCGCGCAGCCACTGCCGCATCGAGCAGCGCGGCTCGAGCTTCTTCGTCTGTGACCTCGGCTCCACCAACGGCACCTACGTCAACGACGACCTGGTGACCGAGAGCCAGCTCCGCCGGGGCGATCAGGTCAAGGTCGGCGACACCATCTTGAAGTACCTCTCGGGCTCCGACATCGAGGCCCAGTATCACGAGACCATCTACCGGATGACCATCGTGGACGGGCTCACGGGCGTGAACAACAAGCGCTTCCTGATGGAGACCCTCGAGAAGGAGATCCCCCGGGCTCGACGCCACCAACGCCCCTTGTCATTCCTGATGTTCGACATCGACCACTTCAAGCTGGTCAACGACAACTACGGTCATCTGGCTGGGGACTTCGTGCTCAAGGATCTGGCGCAGCTGGTCAAGGCACGCCTGCGGCCCGACGATATCATCGGACGTTATGGCGGCGAGGAGTTCGCCGTGTTGCTGCCGGAGACCACGCTCGAGGGCTCCGCCGCCATCGCCGAAGAGCTGCGCAAGATGATCGACGACCATCGCTTCGAGTTCGAGCAGGAGATCATCGACGTCAGCGTTTCCATCGGCTGCGCCCAGCTGGCCGACGACTTCGACGTGGCGCGCTTCATCAAGCTCGCCGACGAGAACCTGTATCGTGCCAAGCGCGGCGGTCGCAATCAGGTGGTCTTCTAGGCGGTCTTTTGGCCCAAAGGCTGTGGCCCTCGGCCGGTATCGCGAACGATCCGTCTAGAAGTCACGCCTGATACGCAAGAGATCGCCCAGCGGGTGAATCGCGCCCAGGGCGGCGAGCTGTGGCTCGAATAACAGGTGCTCGTCGCGCAGGCTGCCCGCGTGATACGCCGCCTCGGCCAGGGCCCACGACGCAGCGGGATCACTGCCGGGCTCGAGCCCGCTCGGCGACTCGGGCGGGCGCGGAGCTGGCAGCGGATCGCCCTGTTTCAGCGTCGCTCGCAGCGCCCCCACCGCGGCGACCTGATCGCCCCACGCCGCCTCGAGCAAGAGATCGAGCAGGTGCACATAGGGCGCGGGCTCCGGGTCTCCCGCGGCCAGCATCACCACCAACTCCGCCACGCGCAGGGGCGTGGTCTCGCGCCGGGCCCAGGCGGCCTGAGGGGCCCGCGACGCCAGACGACTCGCGGCCTCGAAGCCCTCCTCTCGGCGCAGCAGCAGAGCGGCGATCTTCAGGGCCTCCCAGGCGCACCACGAGAGCGGCGGCACACAGGCGGCGGCGCGCAGGTAGCTCTCCATGGCGTCCTCGGGCCGACCGGAGCGGCGCAGGGCGTGAGCGACGGTGGCGTGGGCGCTGGCCACGTCGGGCTCGACCTCGGCGTGGCGCTGCCCCTGGAGCAGGTAGCTGTCGAGGGTGAACTCCAGCTCGAAGTCGGGAGCGGTCCAGTCCGCCACGCACTTCTCGCAGAAGCCGTCGAAGGTGCGGTGGACCAGGCGCTGCTCCCCGGACTCCTCGTCGTAGTCCACGATGGGCCAGGTGTCCGAGACGGGACCAGCGCTGCGATCGAAGGCCAGCAGGCTGCCCTCGAGCGTGCGATGAAAAGGCAGCAGCAGCTCGGGATCGAGAAAGTCCGCGTCCTCGCGACCGGCGAGCTCGCGCAGCACGGCCTCGATGGTCCCGGGCCCCGATCCCGCCGGCAAGAGCGTCCCCGCGGGCGTGCTCCCGCCGTTGAAGTGACTGAGGGCCAGCCGTAGATCCGCTGGGATCGGCATGCCTATCTGGTGCTCGAGCTGCGCCACCTCCTCCGAACGCGCGGGGCGCTCGAGGGCGACGCCTTCCGCGTCCCTGTGGGTCTCGAGCCAATGGATGAACCGCCGGACGCCTCGATGCATCCCTACACCTCCAACCCTCCCGTCGAGGTTCTACCGCGCCGAGGGCGTCTGCGTCGAGGGTCGCATTCTTGGCCGACGCCGCCCTGGGCTACTACCATCGCCTGCATGCGCCCTTGGCTCATCGCGCTCTCGCTCTCGGGACTCCTCGGTGCCGGCGCCGCGCGCGCGCAACCTTCCGGCCTGTCGCTGGCCGTGGAGGCGCAGCTCAGCGCCGGTGAGGAGAGCGATCATCTCTCGGCCCTGCGCCAGGACGAAGTGCGGCTCTTCGGGACCGACTCGCAGAACGCCGCTGCGCCAGCCCTCGGAGCGCTACCTCTGGCGGCCACCAGCGACGCACCCGAGGTTCACGTGCCCGAGGCGTCGGGCAGCCGAGACCTGAGCTGGCTGGCGGGCATGCAGCTGCCAGACCTGCCCCTGCGCTGGGACGAGCGCGTCGTGCGCTACCTGGAGTACTTCCGCGACGATCGGCGAGGACACGGCCTGATGGCCGCCTGGCTGCGGCGCTCGAGCCGCTACGGCGCGCTCATCGACCACAGCCTCGAGCGGGCTCATCTGCCTCGCGATCTGCGCTGCGTGGCCATGGCGGAGAGCGGCTTCGATCCCACCGTGCGCTCGCGGGTGGGCGCCGCGGGCATGTGGCAGTTCGTGCGCCGCACGGGCGAGGAGTATGGGCTCACCCAAGATCACTGGTCCGACGCGCGCATGGATCCCGAGGCGTCCACGGCGGCCGCCGCGCGCTACCTCGGGCAGCTCCACCGACGCTTCGGCACCTGGGAGCTCGCCCTTGCGGCCTACAACATGGGCTACGGCGCTCTGCTGCGCGCCATCCGCAAGTTCAACACCAACGACTATTGGGTGCTCGCCCACCTCGAAGCCGGGCTGCCCTTCGAGACCACCCTCTACGTCGCCAAGATCCTCGCCTGCGGCGTGGTGATGCGAAACCCCGAGCGCTTCGGCTTCGGGGAGCTGACCCGCGACCCACCCCTGGATCTGGTGCGCGTCTCCGTCCCCGGGGGGCTCTCCCTCTCGCTCTTGGCCCGGGCGGCGAGGCTGCCGCGAGAGCAGCTTCAGGCGCTCAACCCCGCGCTCTTGCGCGCGCGAACCCCTCCTGGCGCGCACTCCTGGCCCCTGAGGCTACCCCGCGAACGGGCCGCGAGCTTCTCGGCCCGCCTGCGGCGCCTGCGCCCCCGTCACCCGGCGAACCGAGCCTACGCGCTGCGCTTCGGCGAGTCCCTGGCCATGGTCGCGCGACGTTTCCGCACGACGGCGCGGGCGCTGCGGACGCTCAACGAGCTGGAGAACGAGCAGAACCTCGGCCCGGGCTTCGCGCTCTTGGTGCCCGACGTCAGCCCCCGCCCCGACGAGGCGCCGAGCGAACGCCCCGTGGTGGGCGTGCCCCCGGGGGACTACCACCTGCCCGGCAAGCGCAGGATCTTCTATCGGGCGACGGGACACGAGGACGCGGCCAGCGTCGCGCGCTTCTTCAGCGTGACGCGTGACCAGCTCCTGCGCTGGAACCGCATCGACCCGAACGCCCGCCTGACCCGCGGCCTGATGCTTCAGCTCTTCGTCGACCCGGCCTTCGACCTCTCGCGCGCCGTGGTGATGAGCCCCGACGACGTCCGCGTGCTGACGGTGGGTAGCGAAGAATTCTTCGAGTGGCAGCAGCAGCAGGTCGGCCGCGTGCGCTTCCGCTACCTGGTGGCCCCTGGCGACACCCTCTCGTCCATCGGCCAGCGCTTCGGCATCGGCGTGGGCTCCCTGGCCCGCATCAACCGCTTCTCGCGCCGGCGAACGCTGCACCCCGGCGACGAGATCCTGATCTACGCCGAGCGCGCCCGGGTGCCCGCGCGCTACCTACCCAACCCGGCGCCCAGCGAAGACGCCCCGGCCCCTTGCCCGACGCCCAGCGCGGACGAGACCAGCGCGGACGAGCCCAGCGCCACCGACGACGCCGAAGGTCCCGCGCGACCCTAGTGGCCGCGGGCCGTTCGGGGGCTATGGTCAGGGCATGCAGAGCATCCCAGACG